>CATVTM010000051.1 GCA_958346935.1 uncultured Collinsella sp. | reverse complement strand
TAGGGATAAAGGTGACCGCGGTCGACCTCGCAGATCCACTCGGCAACGTTATCCAGGAAGTAGCGATCGTGCGTGACGGCAAGCACCGCGCCCTGGTAGTTGTGAAGGAAGTGCTCGAGCCACAGGATCGACTCAGCGTCTAGGTGGTTTGTGGGCTCGTCAAGCAGCAGCAGGTCGGGAGCCTCGAGCAGCAGCTTGCACAGGGCCACGCGACGGCGCTCGCCGCCGGAAAGCACGTTGACCGGCATGTCGGAATCGGGCAGCTGCAGGGCGTCCATGGCCTGGCCGAGCTTGGAATCGATATCCCAGCCATCAGCGGCGTCGATCTCGTCCTGGAGCTTGCCCATCTCGGCCATGAGGGCGTCCATGTCGCAGTCCGGGTCGCACATCTCCTCGCCGATCTTGTTGAAGCGATCGACCTTGGCAATCATGTCGCCAAACGCCATGCGCACGTTCTCGATGACGGTCTTGTCGTCGTCGAGCGGCGGCTCCTGTTGCAGGATACCCACGGTGTAGCCGGGGGTGAGCCTGGCATCGCCGTTGGAAACTTCCTCGATGCCGGCCATGATCTTGAGCAGGGTCGACTTGCCCATGCCGTTGGGACCCACGACGCCGATCTTGGCACCGGGGTAGAAGCTCAGGGTCACGTCGTCAAGGATTACCTTGTCGCCATGGGCCTTGCGAGCCTGATACATCTGGTAGATAAACTCTGCCATTTGCCTGTTCTATCCTTTCTACCTGCTGTTTCCCTATTCTTGATTCGCTTTAGTAGAAACGAAATGAGGAAACCGGCTCTGAAACGTAACGAAAAAGGGGCATGGTTGCCCACACCCCCTAATACTACCTGGGAAAAGTCCCCCGGAACATACTATGAACTGCGTACGCTAGTTTTCCGCAACCTTAACGAGCGGCTCGCTGCGATTTGCGCCACAACAGATACGAGTAGACGTAGACGGCTCCGGCCGAACCAAACGCCAGAACCGCAATCACCGCGGCGACGACTTCACTCGAAAGCACGCTGCCTGCCACGCCCATCACAATCAGGCCAATACCCAGCACCATAAAGCAGGCGCCGCCAAAACGCTGCGTACGGCGCCAGTTCTCGGGATCGGCAAGCGCCCAAGGTGTCTTGATACCGAGCGTATAGTTCTGCTTCACACGCGGCAAGTAGTTGCCTACGCCGATGAACAGCAAACCGACAACACCGGAAATCAGCACGTTAACCGAACCGACCGCCGGCACCACGCCCCAGACCGTAAGCTCTCCCAGCCAGCTTATGGCGCACATGAACAAGGTGAAGGCGATTACGAAGCCCTGATAGAACTTGCCCGAGGTTCGATATGCCTCGCCTTTGGGGTCGATGCGCGGCACCACGCAGAACATTGCGAGAAGCGCCAGAGGCAGCGCGCCGAGCGCGGAGGCCATCCAGCTAGGACCCCAACCGTCGACGGCGCCGTTCGCGCCCCAGTGCGTGGGAATCTGCGCAGGCAAGCTCGGCATCACCATGAGGTGCGCTACGACATTGGCGACGCACAGAGCGACCAGCGCAATCCACACGCGCGACGATACCCCCGTGGGGTGAATGCCCTTGTTTTCGTTATTCATCCTTATCACCTTCAGTGTTTGTAAAGCCCATAAACCAGCCAATTAAATCCTGCATGACGGTGGTGTTTAAGCTGTATACGATGTTTTGGCCATGGCGCTCGTCGGTCACCAACCCGGCATTTTTGAGCGTCGCCAAGTGATGGCTTAGCGACGGCTTACTGATATCGAAATGCTCGGCAAGCTCCCCCGCCGTGCAATTGCCCTCGCGCAGCAACTCCAAAATGCGCCGTCGCGTTGGATCGGCAAGCGCCTTAAAACCCTCTCCCGGCATAAGACCTCCTCTCATCATCTCTCATGACGCGCACACTATACTCGATATTTAGATGTTTGTCTAACTATCTAATCTTGTACTCAAAAAAATAGCCGCCTCCGCGTAATGCGAAGACGGCCACTTCTCACGCTACAAACGTGTTTTAGAGTTGGCCAACCCGCTGCAACGGGTGCCATCTGCTTCAATCTTATGCGAACCCCGATCCCATTTCAACAAGCCCAAGGGCTCAAATGGAATCGCGATAACACCTATAATGGCGATAGCTAAAACACGATTCGCTTCCCCATCGGAGGATGTCTATGACCGAAACCGCTGCCGCTCTCGTCGAGACACGCGACACCAAGCTCGAGATCATCATGGGCCGCGAGGCACTCGATAAGCTCGCCGATGCTACGGTGTTGGTGCTCGGCTGCGGAGGCGTGGGCTCCAACTGCTGCGAGGCACTCGCCCGCGGCGGCATTGGTCATTTCGTCATTCTGGACAAGGACATCGTCGCGCCCAGCAATATCAATCGCCAGGCTATCGCCTTTCACAGCACCATCGGCAAGCGCAAGGTCGATGTTATGGAAGCCATGATCCACGACATCAATCCCACCGTCACCGTTATCAAACGCACCGAATACCTGCTGAGCGACAACATCGACGAGTTCTTCGCGAGCGTTTTGGAGCAGACGGACGGCAAGCTCGACTACGTCGTCGACGCCATCGACACCATCTCGGCCAAGCTCACCATTGCCAAATATGCTCAGGACCACGACATTCGTTTGGTTAGCTCCATGGGCGGGGCCAACAAGCTCCATCCCGAGTGCCTCCGCTTTGCCGACATTTTCGATACGGTACGCGACCCCATGAGCCGCATCATGCGCAAAGAATGTAAGAAGCGCGGAATCAAGAGTCTGCACGTGCTGTTTAGCTGCGAGGAATCGGTTAAGACCCAACCCCGCGACCCGTCCAACATCCACGAGCGTACCGAGCTGGGCACCGCCAGCTTTATGCCGCCCATCATGGGCCAGATGATCGCTGGCGAGGTTATCCGCCAGATCAGCGGGCGCGGGTGCGAACGCGTGCGCGCCGATGGCCAGCGCCTAAATTAACGAGACGCACCGCGATGACACCGCAATTATTTGATGCGCATTGCCATCTTGATTTAATGGCTCGCCCGGACGCCGTTGCCGATGAGGCAACGGCGCTGGGCCTGGTCCTATTTGACTGCGGCGTCGATCCGCACGACTTTGCACGCGCCAAGAAGCGCGCCTGCGGCCGGTCAAATATCTTTGCCGGCATCGGCCTCCATCCCTGGTGGCTCGCCGACGGCCGCTGCGGTCCTGCCGAAGTCAATCTGCTTTGCGAAGTTGCCGCCCAAGAGCGCTACATCGGCGAGGTGGGACTCGACTTTTCCGCGCGTTTTGCCGGAAGCGAACCGCTTCAAATACAGGCACTTGACCGGCTCTGCGATGCGCTCGTGCAGAGCCCTCTTGCCGGGCGTGTGATATCAATTCACGCCGTTCGTTCGGCAGGAACCGTGCTAGACATCCTCGAGTCGCATGGATTACTCACGCCAAGCCCCGACTCCCCCGCTATCATTTTCCACTGGTTTAGCGACACTTCGAACGAGTTCGTCCGCGCACGAAGCGCAGGCTGCTATTTTTCCGTGAACGAGCGGATGCTCGCATCTAAACGAGGACGCGAATACGCACGACAGATTCCACTCGACCGTCTACTGCTCGAGACCGATGCGCCGGCCGAGCCAAACACAGAAACAAGCGCGCAATCGCTCATCAGATCGCTCACAAGGACCTCAGAACGCATCGCCTCGCTCAAAAAATGTGACATAAAGCGCATCGAATCGGCAGTTTTAGCAAATGCGCGCTCTGTTTTTGACCTTCGCTAACCCCTGTGGGCAAAAATGCCAAGGGACATGCGAATCGCACAACGCAGTCCCTATTGGAAGGCGGTACAGTTCGGCGGCATTACACCAATTCGTGCATGAGATCACGGTTGCGTGTATACAATTCGTCAAAGATATGACGGCGCGACGCATATAGCTCGTGGGCAGTCATATCGGGCACGATTGTTTGCGCAACGCCAAGGACTCGGGCGAGTTCATCCCATGATGCATAGGCGCCACCTGCGAGAGCTGCCATAATGGCATCACCGAAGCATGCGCCCACCGTAACCTTGGCAACCGAGACCTCGCGCCCGCATACGTCGGCGATAGCTTGCATCCAAATTGGATTCTTGGTTCCACCTCCGACAAGCATAATGCGCCCAATTGGCAGTCCATGCTCTCGCTCGATAATGTCGACATGGGATGCAACGGTATACGCGACGCCTTCCAAGGCGGCGCGAACCATATGGGCTCGCGTATGCCTTCCGGTCAGGCCAAAGAAGACGCCACGCGCCTCGGGATCGTTGAGCGGAGTACGCTCCCCCGCAAAGTACGGCAGACACAGGAGCCCATCGGCACCCGGCGCCACATCGGCGGCATCATGCGCCATAACCGAATATGCATCGGGGCCACCGTGGCCCTCGGCCTTTACGGCGTCGCGATACAGCTCTTGGCGCAGCCACGATGTGAGTGCACCCGCTGTATTGGTCCCCGCGCAGATCCCGTAAGTTCCGGGAATGATAAACGTCCCTGGCCACAGGCGAGCATCATCGACCATATGATCAGCTAAGTAGATGAAATACGCCGTGCTCCCCAACTGAACCATCATATCGCCGGGACGGAATACACCCGTCGAAATGGCCTCGGCACCAGAGTCGCCCGTTCCCACCAAGACAGGTGTCCCTGCCACGAGCCCCGTCGCCTCAGCCGCACGCTGCGTAATCACCCCGGCAATATCGGTAGCCGACATTACCTCCGCCATCTGGTCAGGCCGGCAGAAACGATCACATTCCCGAGCATCAACCTTCCAAGTGTAGCGATCGTATAGGGGAGGAAAATCCTCCGCCAAATAACGGTCCACCGTAAAACGCCCCGTCAACTTCGCGCACAGAAACGATGACGCCGTCAGGAACTTCGCGGCGCGTTCGTGCACCTCGGGCATATTCTCCTTAAACCACAAGATCTTTGGAGCAATATCTGACGAACAGGGATCGTGCCCGAAAAGCTCGCGTGCGCGATCTGGCCCATATTCGGAAAGAAGCTCGTCAATCTGCGGCTTCGAACGTGCATCGACTCCATATAAAATCGCGGGCGCCAGCGCGTTGCACTCGGTATCGACCGGTACGCAGTCGCAACCCAATGCGGAAAGGCCCACGCATCCAATCTGCGCCGCATTAACCCCCGATCGCACCACCAGCTCGCGCGACAAGCGGCAAAAATCTCCCCACCAAACTGCCTCCGCATCATGCTGGTACCATCCATCACGCGGGTTGTCCGTCTCGTGCCCACAGGAGGCCTGGCAAACGATGTTGCATCGATCATCGATTAAAACGCCTTTAGAGGCGCTTGTCCCAATATCAATACCCAGATAGAACGCCATAGGTGCCTACTCCCCTCGCGCCGTACGAGCGGCAGCCATAAAACGAACTACCCGCTCAACATCAACCGGGGCATCCAGCTTTCCGTCGCGCTTTAAGCAGGTGCCGACAAACGCGCCATCGTAGTGAGCAAATACGTCAGCCACGGTATTTTCGCGACAACCGGTGCCACATACCACAGGCACTTCGCCAACACGCTCGCGGACCTCATCGGCAAGCTCGCCCGAAGCACCACGACCGGCAGCCGAACCGCCGATGACCATCGCATCTGGAAGGCAATTAAAGAGAAGTGAATCGGCAATGTCCGCAGTCGTGCGGTCGTTGAGATAAACCTCCCCCTCGCTCGTGATGAAGTGAAAAAGCTTGAGGTCGTCCAGACGCAGCGCCGTCTTGCGACGCATGGTGTGAGCGAAATCTCGGTTAATCAGCCCGAGATCACCGGCCCAGACACCGCAAAAATTGCAGCGCGTGAACTGCGCATCGACGGCAGCGCACAGCTCGATTGTGGCATCACCATCGTAAATAGCTTCAGCTCCCCAAGGGGTCGACAAATCATGGGACAGAGCCCCGATTACATAGCCCATCGATGCAAGGGTTGAGGGAGAAACGTGCTGCTCATAGGGCATCGAGAGCTCATTGGTAATCAAAATGCCATCGACACCGCCCCGTTGCAACGCTTCGAGATCGCGCTTGGCGGCTTCCACGACCTGCGACACGCTTCCGCCCGGGTAATACAGTGGATCGCCCGGCAGAGGACGCAGGTGCAGCATTCCGATAACCGGCTTTTCGGTCTTGAACATCGAAGTTAGAAACGACATGACGTGCTCCTTCATAGGGTTATCGCGGGGACGTTACTCCCCCAGCACCTCGACGTACACTTTTCGCTTCTGCGGACCGTCAAACTCCGCAAGATAGATGTTCTGGGCACCTCCACACACGATGCGGCCATCTTGGACGGGAAAGAAGCAGCTGTTTCCACAAATCATGCTCTTGATATGCCCACAGGAGTTGTTGCCGGTGGCTCCATAGCTCGGCAGGAAGTGTGCATGCGCATAGGGGGCATCTAGCGGGGCGATGCGATCAAGCGTCTCCATAAGATCCGTCTCCACGCAGGGCAGCCCCTCGTTTACCACGATTCCACAGGTCGTATGCGACAAAATAATCGCTGCCAAGCCATTCGTCACCGAGCTGCGTTCAATGGCAGCGTGCACGTCTTCGGTAATATCGATGAACTGGTCCGGAGCAGTCGATAGATAGCTCAATGTCTCGAGCGCCACCATGTTCACTCATCCCCTTCAAGAAAACGCAGGGCATTACCCCAGTAGAGCCTTTCTCGCGCATCATCGCGCATGGACACGGTATCGAGCGCCCGTTTGAGTTTGAACGCACGGAAGCGCGGCGTATTGCTGGCGAACATCACTTGATGCGATAGCGCGCGCTCATACCACAGCGGCCCCATATCGACCGTGAAAAGACGCTGCATCATCTCCTCGGGCGAATCGATGTAAGTGATAGAGGTGTCCGTGTAGCAGTTGGGATACTTGAGCAGCATCGCCACGGTCTCGCGCACCCAGGGCCAGCCAAAGTGGGTCAAACTAAAACGCACATTTGGATGCGTTGCGATTGTGTGCTCAAATACAAGCGGATTACTGCGCGAGAGCTCTGCGCCCGGCTCCCAAGACATACCGGCATGGAAAACCACCGGCTTGTTATAGCGCTCGCACAGCTCGTAAAGCGGCTCGGCCACGGCATCATCGGGAGCAAAACCCTGCTTTGCCGGATGCAGGCAAAGCCCCTTTGCCCCCAACTCGGTAAAGGCGCGCCCCAATTCGTCTGCGGCACCGCTCACCTGCGGATCTACGCTCGCAAATCCCCACAGACGATCGGGATGCGCGGCAACCAGCATGGCAATCTGGTCATTGGTGCCAAAATGCCCTCCGCATGCCGTGGTTACATCGAGCGGCATGAGCACGCTCTTCTGCACATCGCAGACGTCCATCTCGACTTGAAGCTCATCCCAATCCATGGGGCCCATATGCCCCATACCAAATTCTCGTGACCAAAAACCGAATCCATCAGGCTCATCACCCGGCGTATAGATCTCGCCGTAGAGCATGGGCTGGACCAACATGTCGATAACCATTTCGCACTCCTTTCCAAGCATTTGACCCTAGTACGGCTCAAAAGAGCCGATGACGCGGGACGAAAGCTCGGCGCCCGCCTTCATACACGCCGGAATATCAAGGCCATCAATCACGCCCTTGGTAAACCCGGCGATATACGAGTCACCGGCGCCCACGGTGTTAACGACCTTCTCCGCCGGTACGATCCCGCACTCATAGAAGCGTTCGCCGTCAAAGGCAATGCTTCCCTTCTCG
Organism: uncultured Collinsella sp.; assembly: GCA_958346935.1. Classification (GTDB taxonomy): domain Bacteria; phylum Actinomycetota; class Coriobacteriia; order Coriobacteriales; family Coriobacteriaceae; genus Collinsella. Next base: position 6,694 of record CATVTM010000051.1, on the reverse strand, counting down.
CCAAGCGTGGCAACTGCCACCCGCGGCCCCAACTTCTGTACGTGACGTACCCAATCACGCAGCTCCGGAGTGTCCTCTTCAAACGACATAAACGCATAGTCTACGTAAGGAAAATGAGCCTCGCAGGCATATTCGGGATCCTGGCTGAACACCGAGAAGTCCATAACCACCGTCTTGCCCGCATCATGCCATTCGGGCAGGAGGTCCAAACAATTGCCAAACAGGTCGGTATGAATGATGTCATGCTCTAGGATAAACGCCCGGTCATCTTCATTCGGTCGATATGTCTCCATAACACCATCGATTGCCTCGAGATGCACGCGATCGACGCCGTCTTTCAATGCCATGAGCATCACCGAGGTGTCGCCATCCTCCACCCGCAGATGTGAGATATCGAACCCCTCAGCGGCCAGCGCCTCTCTCATCTTGTCTCCGTACTCGTCCTTGCCGACAACCGACACGGCGGATACCGAAACTCCCATTCGTGCAAGATGGATACCCCAGTCAATGCCATTACCAGTCGGATAGAACACGCCGATGTTTTGATAGACGTCCGCACAGCAAAAACCAGCCGCGCACGCTTTAATACCCATGGTCTTCTCCAATGTTCAAAAGGGGACCCACCACATGGCGAGCCCCCTTTTCGCGTTTCGCTTATTGTTTTGCATCGGCCGTCCAAAGCCTCATAGCCAGACCGCCGTACGCTTTCTTAAGCTATTCGACGATTGGTGCTCCGTGGCCCCAAGAACCTTCCATGCCGCACACGGTCGAGGCAAACCCGGCAGCAAAGTCGAGCGCACGCTCGATGGCCTCGGCGCCATCTTCACCACGCTTGGCGGAATCGAGATAGCACATCAAAAACGAGGTGAGGAACGAGTCGCCCGCCCCCATGGTGTCCTTCATGTCCGTTACCGGTTTAGCCAGCTGGCGGTAATAACGCTCGCCGTCGTAAGCAATGCAGCCCTCGGCGCCCGCCGTAGCCGACACAAAACGCGGACCCAAGCCCTTCACCCATGCCAGACGCTCGCGAATCTCGTCCTCACTCGCGGCATCCGCCGCACTAAAGAAAGCGAAATCGACGTAGGGCGCAATCTGCTCGTAGTACTCGTCGGTGGAGTCGTCCGAAAAGTCAAAAGAGACCGTGACGCCCGCAGCCTTCAGCTTGGGCAGCTCGCGCTCGGTAAAGCAATAGTTGCCCGAATGAACCACATCGAACTGCTTCATGTACGAAAGGTCAAAGCGATCGAGGACATAGCGCGCATCGCCACGGATACCGCCCTCGTTGGAGCCAAGGAAGACACGGTCACCGTCAACAACGGTGACGCGAGCCGCTCCGTTCTCGCCAATCATCTGCTCGCACTTGTCAAGCTCGATACCCTCATCCTCGAGGCTTGCAATGACATGCTCGGCAGCGGCGTCATTGCCAAAAATGCCCATGTATGCGGAGCGTGCGGCACCGCATTTCTTGGCATAAACGGCGAAGTTCACCGCATTGCCGCCAGGATACATGGTATGGATATGCTCGTAGCGATCGACGACGTTGTCGCCAAATCCGAGCGCGTTAACGTTAAATGCCATGGCCTTTGTCCCTTCTAGTACTCGACAACACCCATATAGCGACGGAAATCGGGATCGTGATCAAACACCTTGCCGCGTGCAGCACGCAGCTCGCAGTTCATGGCATAGAACAGCACCGGGTCCAGATAGGCACGGACGCTCGCCGGCACGGCTTCCATACCGTACTCCTTGGCATCGAGCACCATCAGCGTATCGGTATGCGTCTTAAGGAACGCCAGGGCGCGCTCGTCCATAGCACGGCACTCGCTGGAGCCCATCTGCAGGAAGTAAAAAACGCCATCCTGAGTAGCCTCGAAGGGGCCATGGAAGTACTCGGCAGAGTGGATATAGCTGCAGTGCTGCCACTGCATCTCCATAAGAGAGCAGATAGCGAAACCGTAGGTCTGGCTAAAGTTGGGACCGCTGCCCAGAATATAGAAGAACTCGTGCTCCTGGCAAAGCTTGGCAAAGCGATCGCCCAGCTCGGCATTTACCTTCTCGCGTGCCGGGGGAAGAATCTTATCCATCTCGGCGATACCGGCATACATATCGGCAAGATCGGCGTAGCCCTCCTGCTGATCGAGCAGCTCTGCCGCAAGCGACAGCGAAATACCAGCGGGGACCTCGGCCTGCGGCACACCCTCGCCCCACGGGTAGACCCACGTGGTCCACTTGCCGGAGTCGATCTTAGATCCAGCGTTGTCGGTCTGGGCGATCACCGTAGCGCCGGCAGCAAGGGCAATCTCGCAGCCCTCGACGACCTCGGGGGTGTTGCCACTGTGGCTACAAGCGATGACCAGGGACTTCTCGCCCAGACGACGCGGACGCATAATGTCGAATTCACGCGCGGTATAGATATACGAAGTGAAGGTGGTTGCCTCGCGCTGCAGAAGCTCATGAGCCGGGATCAAATCGATCATGGAGCCACCGCAAGCAATCCAGTAGACGCTGTCGAACTTGCCCTTCTCGGCAATTGCCTCTTTGATCAGATCGTGTGCGTTCATATCCAGTTCCTTTCTTGTTTGGTCCGCAATCAATGAGATTGGCTGCGTGGCCGATAGTTGTTTTAGTCAATCAGATATTTCTCGAATGCGGCCATGTTCTTGGCATCTGCCGCCGCCGGGTCATCGTAGTAACGACCGTCCGTGATTTCCTGGCCCAGCATGCCGTCAAAACCATGGGCGTTGAGCGTGGCGACGAAGGCGTCCATATCGTGCTTGCCATCGCCCCACACCAGATGGCCATACGGGTCACCGTCGATAAAGTGCATCTCGTGAATTGCCCCATCACCAAAGGCGGCAAACCAGTCCTCGAGCGTCTCGCCTGCAACGCCCATCGCGGTTGTATCAACCATGGGCTGTAAGTACGGGCTCGCGACCTCGTCAATCATGCGCTTCGCATCGGAAACCGTCGTCACAAGGTTGCTCTCCTCGGGACGCAGGCTTTCCATCGTAAGCACCAGACCGTGCTCGCCGGCATACTCCGCCAGAATGGACAAGTGCTCGCGGCTGCGCTTCCAGGCTTCCTCGCGATCCTCGTCCCAGTCGCCCCAGCCCGAGTTGACGGACATACGGTCGCACCCAAGTACCTCGGCAAGCTCAATGCCGTGCTTAAAGTACGCCAGGCTGCGCTGTTCATGCAGCGGCTTGCGTGCGCAGTATTGCCAAGGATAGACAACATTCTCGGGGCACAGAGTACGATACCTAAGCCCACGGTCTGCAGCCTTTTTCGCCAGGACCTCAGCCTCAAAGTAGCCCGTGTGGTCGAGCGTCACATGCGGCTCCGCACACCACAGCTCAATGGACTCAAAGCCCAAACGCTGCTGCACATCCAGGAAGTAATCGAGCGACCACATGATGTAGTGGATATTCATGCCCGCAATCTGTTCGCGGCGCAGCGTCGGTTTGGATTCAGACACCTTATGCCTCCTTATTTCGATCGAACACGATTTGTCCGTCCGACATCGTCATATCAACCGCAAGATCGCGTGCGTCGCGATAATCGAGGTCGAACACATCCCGATCGAGCACGCAGATATCGGCAAGCTTGCCAACCTCAAGCGTACCCAGCTCGTCTTCGCGCATCAGATCGTACGCGCCCCCGGCAGTCCAAGCGCGCAAGAGCTCGACAAGCGTCAGCACGTTGGCCTCATTCACGGGCAGTCCATCGTCGAAGTATCCGCCGCACGCGCTGTAGATTGACTCGCCCAGGCTCGGAATCAGCAGCGGCAAATCCGTACCACAGCACACCGTGCATCCGGAATCTTCCATGCCGCGGCGATTCCAGCTGTGTAAAAGTCGCGTCTCGCCAATTTGTCGACGCATCATCGATAGGCAATCCTCGCGCCGGTCCAGCGTCAGAATCTGCGGATAGACCTCGCAAATTCCACCTAACTTGCCAAACTCGACAAGATCGGTCGGGTCAGAGTTCTCGAGATCGGTAATCGCATGGCGGCGAAGCATCCGTCCATGTTCGTCTCGAGGCAGCGAGGCATAGAGCGCCACGGTGCGACGAACGGCGCCATCTCCCTGGCAATGCAAGGAATATCGGAAGCCGTCAGCATCAATTGCACGTAGCTCGTTCTCAATCAGATCCCACTCGGGCTCCTCGACGACCGTCTTGCCGGCGGCTCCCGCATCGGCCGTGTCCTCATAGGGGTCAATCATCTCGGCAAGCCCCACCCATACGCCGCGATCGGTCATACGGTTGAAGCCAGAAAAACGAACGAACGGTCCCCGGAAGCGCTCTCGTGCCTCGCGGGCATATGCCAGATTTGCACCAGCGCCCACCGGCTGCGACATCATAGAGACGCGAACCGTCAGCTCACCAGATTCCTCACGGCGAGCCATTTCGTCGGCAAAGCCGTAGTAGTCATCAAACGCCATCTCCTTGATGGCGGTAACGCCGCGCTCGTTAAGCATGCTCATGTAGTCCGAATACCCCGCACGTACCTCGGGCAGCGCGAGGAAATCGCTCATCATGCGCCAGATCTTCTCGGCATAGCACGCCTGCGGTGTAAAGCCGTATCGCGCACTGGCGGCAGCATTGAGAACGCAGGTCTCCGCACCCGGTGTAAAGCAGACGACAGGGATATCGCCAAAACAATCGTCAAACACAGCCGCCGTATTTGCGTTCTCGGCATCCGATGCCAGCGTTTCGGGTAGGTTGTGGCCAAAAGCCGCCGCGCAATCCGGATGATCTTCTTTCCATGCACGCAAGAGCGACACGGCCTCTTTGGCATCGGCGACGCCGGACAGATCAGACCCCAACGTCCGCAGCGCCCAGCCCGTATAGAAGGTATGCACATCGATCAGGCCAGGCATGACGGTGCGGTCGCCCAGGTCAACTACCTCGTCCGCTTGGGTCAAATACGAAGCTACCTCACACTTGGTGCCAACAGCCTCAATTCGATTGCCACGGACCGCTACGAAACCTTCAAACGGCAGGTCCCCCGTACCGGTAAAGACGCTCTTAGACGTCAGGACCGTCAAACGATCAGACATCACAACCACCTACACCGGAAGCATGCCAGAGATTGCCGTTACGATCAGGCCAAAGACGACCATGAAAATGAAGAACTTCCAAATGGTCTTCCACCATTGGCCAAACGAGATCTTTGCCACGGCAAGGCCGGCGACCGTCATGCCCGCCACGGGACTGATGGTGTTGATGGTCTGATTAGCAAACTGGAGCGCGGTAACGGCTGCCTCGGGATTGAGGCCCATAAGCTCGGTCAGGGGGCCCATAACAGGCATGGTGAGCGCCGCCAGGCCAGAACTCGAGGGAACCAGCAAAGAGAGCAGGCCAAGGACGATATACATAAACGTGGTGTAGACGGCGGCGGGTGCACCGGCGAGCGCAGTAGCGAGCGCCTGGAGAATGGTGTCGATGATCATGCCGCCCTCGGCGATGACCAGAATACCGCGAGCGATACCAATAACGATGGCGGCGTACGCAAAGTCGGCGAGACCTTTAACGAACTCCTCAGCAATCGTCTGCTGGTCAAGACCGCCCAGGATACCGGCAAGCAAGCCCATGCCAAGGAACACGGCGGAAATCTCATTCATGTACCAACCCTGGGTAACAAGACCCCAGACGATAATGCCCATACCGCAAGCAAAATCGATAAGCACGAGCTTCTGACGGATAGTGAACTCTTCCTCGATGGAGGCATCGGTCACGGAAAACTCGATACGCTTGAGCTTATCGTCCTCGTACGTAATGGACGACTCGGGGTTTTTCTTGACGCGCATGGCGTAGCGCATGGCCCATGCGATACCGACGGCAGTGAAGATGACCCAAGAAACGGCGCGCAGCCACAGTTGCGGATTGCCCTCGATGCCGATAATGCCCTGTGCGATCAAGACGTTAAACGGGTCGATGGTCGAAGCACAATATCCCAGGTTAGGACCAAGGAAGCAGATGATGAATGCCGTCATCGAGTCATAACCGATACCCATCATGATGGGAATGAAGATGGCATAGAACGGCAGGGCTTCCTCAGACATACCAAACGTAGTGCCGCAAATGGACAGCAACGTCATCGTGATGGGAATGATGAGGATGTCCTTGTTCTTGAGCTTTTTAATCACACGGCTCATGCCGGCATTCAAAGCGTTGGTCTTGGTGATGATTGCGAACGATCCGCCAATCAATAAGACGAACGCAACGACGTCGGCAGCCTCTTGGATGCCCTTAGTGGGCGCTTGCAGGACCGCGAAGATATCCTGACCCAGATTGATGGTCTCGCCGGTCTCGGAATCGGTGTAGTTCTTATCGACCTGTTCATAGGTTCCAGCAACGGCGACTTCACGCTCGCCCGCCGCTGTCGAAATCGTCTTGCGCTGATACTGACCAGAGGGAACGATCCAAGTCAGGACCGCAAAGACAACGATCAGCAAGAACATGATCGTATAGACATGCGGTAATTTGAACTTAAAACGTCTGTTTGTCTTCTTCGCCTTCGTATCTGACATAGATACCTCCAAAGAACTCGAGACTGCATCGCATCTCGCTTCAACGTTTGCACAAGGCAAACGTTCTATGACGTTCTATAGATTACCAGCAGCTTTTCTCGTCATCAAGATAATTTCAAACTGATTGCCGCAACGCGGTTGAACGGTTGCGTTTGCGCCGT
>CATVTM010000050.1 GCA_958346935.1 uncultured Collinsella sp. | reverse complement strand
CCACAACCCCAAACCCAAAAGAGGCCCGTTTCCCCAACCAAAACCAGGGAAACGGGCCTCTTTAACTGCAAAATCCAAGCAGCAGCAACGTCTCTTGAACTACGTAGCCATCAATGCCCAGGCAACGCCAGCAAGCAGCACAAAACACGGGATTCAATTCTGCAGCTTGCGCCGTTGAACTCCACGAGCCTGCCCGTGTAGACGAGCCTGTCCACGACAGCCGCCGCCATCTTGTCGTCGCCGAACACGGTCACCCACTTGCTGAACTCTATGTTGGCCGTGACGATCATGCTCTGTCTGCCCTCCGGCACCGACATCACCTGGAACAGCAGCCTCGCGCCCTCGATGTCCAGCGGCACGTAGCCCAGCTCGTCCAGGATGAGGAGTTCGCGGCGGGGGCGACGCTCTCCGGGCTGCTGCCGCGTATCTCGCGGCGTAGAAAGGAGTGAGTACCATGACCAGCGGAGAAGAAGATTTACCTCGCCGTGGCGGGCGGGCTTATTGCCGCGGGCATCGTACTCGCGGGCATCGGCTTTATCGCCTCGGGCCGCGATCAGGCCGTGTTCACGACCCAAATCGACATGCGTGACAACACCATCGTGCTCGGCGGCGTCGAGGTGGACGAACCCGAGGGCATCCCGTTCATCAGCCGGCTCGCCATTCTTGGCGAGATCGACACCTCCGACGTCGCCGACCCCGCCGCGCCCTAGGCGCAACGAGCCCGGGCACTCCGTCCGCTAATTTGATTGAGATGGATCGCTCCTACTACGCGAGCATTGAGGTCGGGCAGCGCAATGTCAGCCTTTCAAATCTCAACAAGATTGCCGACGGCTTTCACATCACCATTTCGGAGCTCATGCGCGGTGTCGAGTAGATGATTCTCATCTGACTTGGCTCGTTCATGTTTAATCTGTCTCGTTAACCGAAATATGCAAATCTGGTTAATCAAATAATTGAAATCTGGTTAAATGAAAACTGTAAATTTAGTTAAACGCGCTGGTAAGCAATGGTGAAAACTATGCCAAAAAAGTACTACGCTAGAATTATCGAAAATGAGCTCGACCAGATGCTTGGGATATTCGGTGCCGTTCTCATCGAAGGACCTAAATGGTGCGGGAAGACAACCACGGCCGGGACCCGTGCGGCGTCCAGGCTCCTCCTCATGGACCCGTCGCGCAACTTCGAGAATCGCTTCCGTGCCGAGACGGACCCGGCGCTTGCCGTTTCCGGCGAGGTGCCGCGGCTGATCGACGAATGGCAGGAGGTTCCGAAACTTTGGGACGCGGCACGGTTTGAGTGCGACAACCGCGGCGGCGAGCCTGGCCAGTTCATATTTACGGGGTCGGCGACACCGCGAGACAATGATCGGCCGATGCACAGTGGCGCTGGAAGGTTCGCTAAATTGCGCATGGACACCATGACGCTTTTCGAACTTGGGAAATCTAGCGGTGCGGTTAAGCTGTCGGGCATCATTTCTGGCGAAAAGTTCAGGGGCGCCTTCGGATCGATGGGTTCTGCCGAGATCGCCGAGCGCATCGTTTGCGGTGGATGGCCGGCGTCGATTGGGCGTGACGCGCGAATTGCGTCCGCGACGGCAAAACGATATATCGAGATAGTCGCTGAGGAAGACATTCCCCGCGTCGATGGCTCTCGACGAGATCCTGAGAAAGTGAAAGCCGTCATCGCGTCGTTGGCGCGCAACGAATCCACTCTTGCGACGCTCAAGACGCTTGTGGCCGATTTGGGTGGCGACGTATCGAGACAAACAGCGGCATCATACATATCCCTTCTTAGCAGATTGAGTTTCGTCTGCGATATCCCCGCATGGAATCCCGCGATGAGATCTCCGGTGCATCTGAGGGAGGCGCGCAAGCATCATCTTGCCGACCCGTCGCTTGCAGCGGCTGCGCTCGGGGCGACTGTGGAGACGTTGTTGTCAGACTTCAAGACACTTGGGCTGCTTTTCGAATCGTTGGCGCTCCATGATCTATGGGTCTATGCGAGGGCAAACGGAATGGGCCTTTATCACTATCACGATTCCCGCGATCTTGAGGTCGACGCTGTCATAGCGGCTCCAGGTGGGATGTGGATTCCCGTTGAGGTCAAGCTCAGTTCCGCTCAAATCGAAGAGGCATCTGACAATCTTGTTGCCGTCGAAGAGCGGATGGTTGCTGCCGGAAACACCCCGCCGGTTTCTAAAGTAGCGATTATTGGATTTGGTTCACAAGCCTATGTTACCGACCGCGGCGTCCAAGTTGTTCCATTGGACGTTCTCGCGCCGTAACGCTGCGGGCGAAGTGAAATCGACGCATCTTTTAGATTTCTTCAATTTGTGCGTAAACCAACAATGCCGTAATTACGCTATGTCGTTAGTGCGAACATCGCATCTTCAGTAGTCGAAGCTCGTTCGCAAACGGACCTCTTTACTTGCAAAAAAGGAGACAGCACCGCCGTCTCATGAACCACGTGGCCACCGCGCTTCCGGCAACGCCAGCAAGCAGCACAAAGCACGGGATTAAATTATTCAGATAAATGCGCCTTTACGGGTGATTTTTGGACGACGGGGTCCGGGAGGCGGCGAGGTATTTGGTAGTCGAGCGATCCCGCAGGCAAAGCCGAGGACCAGCGAGACACCAAATACCTCGCCGCCTCCCGGACCATGTCGCGGCACCAAAAAAGCGCCCGTGCGCTCGATGGATTCGGATGCCCGACAGAGGCTCCTTATGGCTGCTTCCTTCCGGACCTGACCAGATTCGGAACATGTCGTCATCCGAACCCATCGAACGCGCTAGGCGCTCGGTATATCTTACCTGCTCCCGTCCAGCAGGGCAAGTGGGGCGAACCCATCGGATGGATTCGCCCCACTCGTCCATATCGCTAGCGGCGCCTACGGTACAGGACCGCGCCGCCCGCTGCGGTCAGCGCGCCGATGCCGGCCATGGCCGCGAGCGCCTCGACCGGCAGGCTGCGGTCGCCGGTGTCGGGCATGCCGCCCTTGGAGCCGTCGCCGCTAGAGCCGCTGCCGAAGCCGTTATCTGAACCGCCGTTCGAGCCACCGCCCGGCGTGCCGGGGTTCTCGGGGGTACCAGGGGTGCCGGGCTCCTCAGCGTAGCTGTTGGTGAAGACCGGCGGCAGGTTGGCGTCGCCCTCGTAGGAGACCTTCGCCGACAGGTAGCCCGTCTTGGTGCCGTCGGCGCCCTCGTCGCTCACCGTGACGACGATCTTGTGCACGGCCTTGTCGTAGGTCACGTGCGCCTGGCCGTCGTCGACCTCGCTCACCGTGAAGGTGTAGGTGCCGGCCTGCTTGAAGGTCAGGGCGTCGAACGTGACGCTGCCGTCCGCGGCGTTCTTGGCGGTCGACATGACCTTGCCGTCCCGGCTCTTGAGCTCAAAGCCGAACTGGCCCGCCTTGAGCTCGGCGCCCTTGAGCACCTTGGCGGCGCCCAGCTTGAGGGTAACGGGCGCGGCCTCGTAACCGTTGGTGAACGTCACCGAGTCGTCGCCCGTGGGATTGCCCTCGGCATCCGTGAGCTCGTGCTTGACGGTGAGCTTGCCGTTGCCGGCATCGGTGACCGTCGTGCGCACGCGGTACGTCGCCCTGTCGTAGGTCACGCCGCCCGCCGTGCCGATGACCTCACGCAGCTCGTAGCTGTGCGAGCCGGGCGCGGTGTAGGTGATGGAGCCGAGCGCGACCGTGCCGTCGGCGGCGTTCTTACCTGTCGCCGCGACGCTCTCGCTGCCGTCGGCGTTGATCTCGACCAGCTGGAACTCGAACTCGCCCTCGGCCAGATCGCGGCCCTTGAGCTTCTTGTTCACCTTGATCCGATCGGTGACGGAGCTCGGCGTCGGGTCCACGCCGTAGGTGTTGGTGAACTCGAACGCGCCCTTGCCCTCGGGTGTGCCCTCGGCGGGCAGGACCTCCGCTTTGAGCGTGCCCTCGTTGGTGTCCTCGACCACCTTGACCGTGAAGGTCCTGGCCGCCGTCGCGTCGTTAACCACGCCGTCGACCGAGCCGGACTCGCTCACCCGGTAGGCGAACGTCTTGGTGCGCATGCCGTCGCCGTCGATCTTGACGTCATCGAGGTCGCTCGGCTGCTCGAACGTGACGCGGCCCAGCACGACATTGCCGGCGGCGTCGTTGGTCGTCTCGGTCACCGTCTTGCCGGAGGCGTCGACCGGTGCGGGCGCGCCGTCCAGCGGCTCAATCTTAAAGGTGTACTTGCCCGCGATGTCGGCCTGCGTCAGGCCGAGTCCGGCCTGGCTGAGCGCCAGCGTCTTGGTGCCCGCGAGGTCGACCGGCGCCTCGTCGGCGCGGTAGCCGTTCACGAACGACAGCTTGCCGTCGGAGCCCTCGGGGTAGACCACGGCCACATCCAGCCCGCCCTTGCCGTTATCGGTCGCCTTGACCGTGATGTCGAAGCTCGAGGCGGTCGCCGTCACGCCCGCGGGCAGTCGGTCCGTATCGTCCTCAGAAACGGTATAGGGGATGGACCAGGAGCCGTCGGCCGTCTTGGTGGCGGTGCCGTCCTTCACCATCTGCTCGAGCGCGTCGGTGGTGTAGTCGATGCGCGAGAACGTGAGCGCCGCGGCCTCGCCGTCGCCGGAGGCCCGGTTGGACGCGGTCGCGACCTCGCTGCCGCGGGCATCGCGGACGGAGAACTTGAACTCGCCCGCCGCCGCGGCGCGGCCCGTCAGCGTCTTGGTGGCGTCGATGGCCACGCTGCCCTCGCCGCCGAGCGTGCCGGTGGCCTCGTAGGAGTTCTGGAACGCGACCGTCACGGGCGCAGGCGCCGCCGTGGCGTCATCGGCCGTCGAGACCTCGCTGCGGGCGACCTCGACGCCGTCCTTGGCAACCGTGGTCGTGACCGTGAGCTCGCCCGTCGCCGCGTCGTAGGCGGGCGCGATGGTCACCGTGCGCGGCACGGTGTCGTTGGTGTAGCCCTCGCCGCCGAGCTTGGTCTCGGCGACGGTGAAGCTGTAGGTCTTGCCCGCGTCGGCGTCGGTGAACTTCACGCCGCCCTTTGCGGCGCCGCCGATGAGGTCGATCAGGTCGGCCACGCCGTCATTTGCCGCGGCTACGGTGTAGGCATTCTTATCGGTCTTGAGGCCGAGCTTGGCGGCCGTCTCGGCGTCGGCGGTCACGGTGAAGGCGAACTGCCCCGCCTCCATGGCGCGGCCGGAGAGCGTCTTGGACAGGCGCACGCCCGCGCGGGCCGAGTAGTCGAGCCCGGTCGTGTAGGTGTTGACGAAGTCGCCGCCGCTCGCCTGCGCGATCGCGGGCGTCGAGGCCGTGAGGTTGCCGGAGCCGTCGTCGGTCACAGTCACCGTCATCGTGGCGAAGTGGCCGTCATAGGCCACGCCGGCGATTGCCGTGCCGTCATCGGGCCTGACCTCGCGCACCGTATAGGTGAAGGTCTTGGCGCGCACGCGCTTGCCGCCGACCTCCGCGAACCCGGCGTCCCTGATGTCGTCGAGCGTGTAGCGGATGGAGCCGAAGTCGAAGGCGACCTTATCGCCCGCCTTGGTGCCGTCGGCGGCCGTCACGCTGACGGTCTTGGAGCCGTCGGAGGAGCCCTCGGGCATGGGAGCGCCGGCCTCGCCCGTGAGCGTGAACTGGAAGCTGTCGCCCTCCGCCCAGTCGCGGCCCTTGAGCGTCTTGGTGAAGAGTCCCACCGTGGAGACGTCCCTGCCCTCGGTGGTCGTCCCATACGTGTTGGTGAACGCGACGGTCGCGCCGGCCTCGGTCACGGTGCCCTCGGCCTTGGAGCCGTCGGCCCCGTCAACCGTAGTCGTGTAGCCCTCGGCGGCGTCCTCGGTCACGGTGTAGTTTGCGCCCACGGGCAGGCCGGTGATGGTCTTCTCCCCGCCGTGCTTGAGCGTGAAGGTCGCCCTGCCGTCCGTGAACGTCACGGCGTTCTCACCCTTGCCGAAGGTTCCGGAAACGGGCTCGCCGTCCCCGTCGGTCAGCGCGACCGTGAAGCCGAACTCGCGCTGGCCGTCGCCGCCGACAACCGTCTTCTTGACGGTGAGGCTGCCGGTCTTAGCGGTATTGGTAAAGACCGCCGCCTCGACCGTGCGCTCAACAGCGTTGCCGGCATCGTCAGTCAGCTGTGCAATCTTGGTCTTGGCAGACAGCTTGCCGGCACCGTCATCGGTCACCGTGACGGTGGCGCGATAGGTGGCCTTCGAGAAGGTGAGTGCCGTCTCGTCACCCGCCTGCTCGGCAATCACATAGGTGTAGGTACCGGGCTTGGTGTACTCAATGGTGCCGAAGTTGCCGACCTGAACGTCCTTGCTCAGCACGATCGTCGACACACCATACTTGGCGCCCTTGGGCATGGGCGCCTCGCCCTGGGCAGTCAGCGTCATGGTAAAGGCATCCGACGTCGTCCAATTGCGTCCGGAGATCTTCTTTTGCACCTTAAAGGCGTTCTCCACCTTCGTGGATTCCACACTATAGACATTGGTGAAGCCTGCCTGCGCCGCCTGTCCAACGGTACCCTTCTGGGTATTCGTCTTGTCGGCAACCGTAAAGCCGTCCTCGCTCGTCATAAGGTTGCCCTTGGAGTCGAGCTCCTGCACCTCGTAGCGAGCACCCACGGGCACGGTAACCGTCACGGAGCCGCCGGCCTTAAGCGCGATGGTGTCCCCGCTCTTGATTTGTCCGCTTACATAGGTACCGTTGGTGCCGCTGGGACGACCGGCGTACGCAAAGGTACCGGCCAGAGGCGTTGCGCCATCGGCCTGATAGAGCAGCACCTTAAAGGTGAATGCCTTGTTGGGTGCCGTGATGCCCTCGGCGGTCGTGACCGTCTTGCTCAGCGTCAAGCGACCGTCAGAGACCTCATCGGTAGTGGTGTTGGTCTTAACGGCAGGGTTGTTGCCAACCGCTACCGACGCCTGGTTGGAGATGTCATCCGAAGAACCGCCACTCTTAAACGCGCCCTCGGTCACGCGAACCTTAAACTGTACCGTGCCCTCCTTGCCAGCGGGAACGTCCGTCAGCGTCCAGGTGAGGTTGCCGTCGTTGTCCTTGGATGCGATATCCGCATGGTCGCCCGCGAACTCCACGAACTCGGTCCCCGCGGGAACGGTATCGGTGATCGTCACCGTAGCCGGCGCATTCTCGGTGTTCTTGTAGCCGATGGAATAGGTGAGCTCATCGCCCAACTTGACGCCCGACCCCTTCGAATCCTGAGCGTCACTCTCGGACTTCTTGGGCACGCAGTTGGTCGTGGTGCCGGTATAGCTCTTGCCACCGACCGTAACGGTAGCCTTGTTCTCAACGGTGCCGACGGCGCCCTGGGTGTCCTTCACAGCGTCCTCGGTAATCTTGACGCGCACGCGCACCGAACCATGGCTGCCTGCGGGCTGCTCACCCAGGCTCCACGTAAGCGACTGGCCGTTCGCAGCGCCCTTATCGGCGTTCTCACCCTCAAAGGCCTCGAACACAACGCCCGTGGGCAGCTCGTCGGTCACAGTTACATTGGCATCGGCCTCGGTGTTGACCCAGTTAATGGTGTAGACGTAGGAGTCGCCCACGGAGAGCAACTGCCCGTCGATGTCCACATCGGGCTTCGCAACCGTGCCGATCGTCTTGACCTTATCGCGTGTGTTGTGGAAGACGATCTTGCCGTTCTCGGTACCATTGCGATAGGTCACCTTGGACGTAAGCTTGCCGTTGTTGTTATCGGTCACCTCGAGCAGTACGCGGCACGTCGCGGACGTGTCCACGGGACGCACGCCCTCGGGCAGGTTGGCCAAGCGCTCTTTTGCCACCAGGTTAAAGCTGTAGGTAGTGGTGTGGTCGGCATTGTGTTGCTTGGTGGCAACACCATCCTTCACAGCGCCAGCAAGGTCAATCGTCAGCTCATGGGATCCGCCGAGAGCGCCGCCAAGCTTAAAGTTAACCTTGCCGAAGTCGACCGTGGCGATACCGTTATCGCTCGCCTGGGTCTTACCCTCATCCATCTTTTCGAGCGAGCCATCGGTCTTCTCGGCATACAGGTCAAACGTATACTGACCCGCCTCAATCTTGTCGCCGGAGTCCATTACCTTCTCGGCAGCAAGACCGTCGAATGTTCCGGTCGCGATGTAGCTGTTGGTAAAGGACACCTGGGCCTTGGCGGTACCGCTCTCGGAGCTAAAGGTATTCGCATCGCGGGGCTCTTCAACGTCGTTGGCGTCATAGTGCTTGACCGTGGTCACGGTATAGAGCGAACCGTTATCGCGCTTCTTAACCGCAATCTCTACCTTCCAATAGGTGGAGTCGTATGTATAGCCGCCCCTACCGCCGCCATTCTCGACAATCTTGTAGGCAAACGTCTTGTCCGCATCGCCCGTCGCGAAGGTCAGGCCGCCCAAAATACCGGTGTGGGACGTGCCATCGGCCTGCGGTTCATCGTTCGTAACGGTGAGCTTACCCTCATCCGCGCGCAGCAGCTTGTTGAGCTTTTCGATTGAAGCATCGTCTTCGCCCGTCACCGTAAAGCCAAACATGCCGGCATGCAGATCGTGCCCGTTAAGCGTCTTGACAATCTCCAAACCGCCCTGGAGCTCGTAGCTCGTTGAAGTTTGGTAACTATTAGTAAAGATGAAGCCTTCCGAGCCGGTCGTGCCATCGGCACGCGCTACAAGTTTGCCGCCCTCATCGGTTACGGTGACCGTCACGGTATAGACGTGCTGGTCATACTTCCACTCGCCAAGACCGCTGTTCGCAGGCACCTCGTTAATAGCGAACTTATACGTGCCCGGCTTGTTGAAGGTGAGCTTCGAGAAGTCAAGCTGGTAGTGCTCCCCGTCCTTGAGGCCCTCCTTCGTTTGCTTCTTCTCAGCGTAGCCGTTCTCCGCACTCATCGAAGAGCCGGTGATGAGCTTGCCGTCGATAGCAGCCTTGGTGACATCATCGGCCGCGGTCATGGCAAAGGTAAACTTGTCCGGAGCATTGGCACCGACAACCACCTTGGTCACGGACGGAGTATAGGTTGCTGCCTCGGCGACCGTATAGGTGTTCTTGAATTTGACCGTCGCGACACCGGTAGACGTCGCATCCGACGGGTAGATCCACTGGCCCTCGAGCTCGTCCTTGCCATCGACCTGCTTGCTTACCGATGTCGTGACCCTAAGCGTGCCGTCGCCGTTATCCGCTACGACGGCCCTAACCGTATGGACCGTCTCGTCGTACGTATAGCCCGTCGCTTTGTCGTCAATCTCGCTCACCGTATAGGTGAACGTCTTGCCGGCATCATCCTGAGTGAAGGTCAGCCCGCCCGCAGGTACCAAACTTACGATCTTGGGAGCGTTGGCCTCGACATTTGCGGTCTCAAAGACCTTGCCATTCGTGGAAATGCCAACCTTGCTGGCAGACGTCTCGTCAGCAGGCTTGACGATATAACGGAATATGCTCTTAGGCGAGCCAAAAATGGTCGCGTCCTTGGGATACGTCAACGTCTTCTCGATCTGCAAACCGCCATTGGCGCCATAGTCGAGACTTGCCGTGTAACGGTTCACAAACGAGACGGCAGGCGTCGTGGCGCCGGTCTCACTTGCATCGTACTGCTGCACGTAAGTATGCGAATCTTGCTTGAGCTCGACGATCTTTTCGTCCGTCAGCGCGCTCGCGTCGGCGCCGTCGCCCAGCAGCTCCGTCACACCCGCACCCTTGAGCACGGTCGTCACGGTGTAGAGCTTAGCGGGGTCGTCCTTGCGTGCTAGAACCTTGACGAGCACGATAGCGTCACCAGTGTAGCCGGTGTCATAGGCGTAGCCGGCAGCCGCAGGCTGGTTCTCGCGGATGCGATAGGCAAACGTATGGCCCAGATCCTGCTCCGTGAGCGTACGAGCAAAGAGCTTCTCTTGCCCGCTTGCGCCCACCACGGCACCGGACACGCCGGCCCCCGCAGCCTTATTGGACAGGCTAGCATCGGCGCCGTCGACCGACGTCTGAATGCCGTTGTACCAAAGGCCCGTCACGGCAAAGGTAAACTGGCCCGCGGTAGAGGCGCGACCCTCAAGGGTCTTGCTCACCGTCACACCACCAAAGGTGCCCGACGCATGGTATGCGTTGGTAAAGGCGGCCTTGTCAGTTACGGCCTTGTCCGCATCGGAGGCGCCGGTGTTGGCGTAGGTCACGCTCGACACGCGCAGCTTGCCCGTGTGGTTGCCCGACTCGTCCAGATCGGTCACCACGACGGTCGCGCGTGCGGTGTGCTTGTCCATGGACATGCCCGCCTGGCCATCCTGCGCAGCTTTCTCGGTGATGTTGAAGCTAAAGGTGCCTGCGCGGTTGAACGTCACGGTCGGGGCGGCTTCGGTGCCAAAGGCGAACGAGGCAACGCGTCCCGACTCGGGTGCGCTGGCGACTGTCTGGTTGGCGTTAATCGCGACAGCCCCATCCGTTACCGCCTGTTTTGTGGTTTTGCTCAGGCCGGTTGCGCTGGCATCGTCCGTAGCGGCGGTGAGGTTGAAGGTGTAGCTCTCGCCTTGGTTCCAGTCGCGGCCGCTCACGGTCTTTTGGCCCTGAAGGGTCACGCTCGTGGGCTCCACGCTATATGTATTGGCAAACGAAGGCGTAACGTCCGTGTCCAGCTGCTTTACCGAGCCGTCTGCCAAGACCTTATAGTACTCGATCGAGGTTTCGATGCCGGCACCCTTCTCGGCATTGCGCACCACGGCGTAATAGACCGATCCGTCGTAGGTCATGCCTGCGACCCTGCCAGGGTTCTCTGGGTTCTCTGTGAACTTGTACACGTAGGCGTGCCCCGCATTCGCCTTGGCGGTATAGGAGATCGCCGGCCACGTCACCGCACCGTCGGCGTTATTGCCCACGGTCGCGGCGTTGCCCTCGGCGCCCTGGGGCATGGGAGCCTTCACGCTCGTGACGACTGCATCGGGGCTGAACGTTGCCTTGACATCCGTAAGGCCGCCCAGGCCCTCGAGCGTAAAGCCAAAGGTATTCTGGGCAAGCTGGAAGGTCCCGGCGTTGTCGACTAGGTTCTTTTGAGCATGGATGGTGATCTTCGCTTCGTGTGTATCGTAGTGGTTGGTGAAGGTTGCAACCTTACCGGCAACATCCGTCTTGGTGTCGGCACCCGCGTCGTCGCACTCCTGCACCACCTTCACGCTCGCAACGGCCAGAGCACCGGCATGGTTATCCTCCACCACGACTGTCGCGGTATAGACGGCAGCAGAATAGCTTATGCCGTCCGCACCGGCATCGGAGCCGGGGATAACCTCCTTGATGGTATAGGTGTACGTGCCTGGCTTGGTATAGGTAATATCGCCAAACGTCGCCGTCTGGGTATTCTTGGTGAGCTCGACCGTCGCCGCCGCGCTCTTGGCACCGTCGGGCATGGGGGCGCCGTCCTCAGGCGTAAGCCGCACGGTAAAGGAATCGCCATCGGCCCAATCGCGACCTTCGAGCACCTTCTTGGCGCCCAGCCTATTCTGGGCGTCGAGCGTTACGGGCTTGGCGCTGTAGTTGTTGGTGAACTCAAGCGTGTTATCGGCGGGAATCTGTCCGCCCGCAAGCGCGACAATCTTGCCCTCGATGGCGTTGCCAGTTCCCGACTGCTCCTTGCCGCCGACCTTGCGGCTCACGAGGCTAAAGCCAGCCGGAAGCACCGACTCGTCGGCAGAGCCGGTCACAGCGTTGACGATACTCGCCAGCACGTCACCGTTGGACGCCTCGCCCTTGGTGGTGAGCTCGCTCACGCTATACTTGTCGCCCTGCTTAAGGTCATATACGCGAATGGTCTCGCCGGCCTTGATGGAATGGGTGCCGCCGTTCTTGAGCGTAAAGGAGTTGCCCATGGACTTGCCATTCGCATCGAATACGCGTGCCTCATAGCCCTCCTCGGAATCCGGCAGGGTGAACTTAAACGTAAACGTCAGATCGTTGCCGTTCGCATCCTTGGTGGGCGCAGTAAGGCCAGTATCTGCTGTCACCGTCTTGGTCACTTGCAGGCGCGCCACGCGACAATCGGTATACTGCACGGCCGTTGCCGTGGTAAAGAGATGATTGAGCTGAAGCGTGCCCAGATCGGTGCCATTGGTGGCATCATCGTCTTGATAAAGAGCCATGCGGTTGATGCCCGTATCGGCAAAGATCGTCGCCAGCTTACCGTTGCGCTCGCCACCGTCCTCGACATAGCGCAGGATGGTCTTGGTGCCCTGCATCGTCTTGTCATAGCGCATATGCATCAAGTTGTCCGCAAGAGAAGGCGTCACACCCTTGGCAGTACTTGTCTGGCCCCATGTCAGGTTTTCCTTGGCATCTGAGCCAGTTGCACTCTGCAGCTTACCCTTAATGTGCGTAAGCGTGTTGTCGATGGAGTCAGGAGAGCCAAACTGCGCCAGGGAAGCAATCAGCGAACCCGGGCCGCTCATGCTGAGCACACCGTCGCCTTCCTCGCCGGCATCCACATACACACCCGAATCATCCACAATCACCTTGGTGATAGTGTTGTTAATCTCATAGCCATCCGGGCTTACAGACTCACGCAGGTAGTACGTACCCTTGGTAAGGGGTTTGTGGTTTACCGAATCGAGTGGGAAGCATGCAGCACCCTCAATGTCATACGGATAGGTCATGCCGTTCGCCTTCACGGTGTCATACGGCTCGGCACCGGGCTTGATGGCATACGTGCTGGGGCTATTGCCAGTAACGTCCTTGGCCTGGTACAGCTGAAACGTCGCGTCGTTCACGGGCTTGCCCAGGTCGTCAACCTTCTGCACAAACAGACGGTTCTGTACGTTGGTGAGGTGGATCACGGTTGAGAACTGCCTGTTTATCGCCTGGTATTCAACCATGGAAGTGTTCTCCGTGGTTGCCTCTGCCAGAGACGATGCCGTGGTGTGATACACCGCCACGGTATATTCGGACTCGGACTTATCTTCCAGCATGGCGGCGTACTTCTCGATATCTCCGGGCAGCGACCTAACCGTTACCTCGTAGTCGCCCTTGGTGTTGACGGCAAAGACGCTCGTGTCGGCCGATTTTGCAGCCTGGACGGCACCGGCGATACCGTGTTCGGAGCACAGCGTGTAGCCATCGAGCGGATTGCCCGTGACTGGCGTCCATGCGTTTTCGTCCGTGTCTTTCTTGCTCTTATCGGTACGCTTGAGCACGACGGCAAAAGTCGTGCCCGAGCTAATGGGCTTGCCCTTATTGTCTTTTGTTTCTTCGGACAGGGAGATGGTCTCCTTGGCGGCCAGATAGCCACCGTTCAGCCACATGCGGCTGCCCGTCCATGTGTTTTTATCGGCCGTGGTGACCGTCGTTTGCGGTGCAACTACCACGCCGCCCGAACCATTCGCAGCTTGCTTGTACTGCAGATGCAACTCACCTGGCGTTGCGGAAGTCGATGAGGTCAGGCTCGAGCGATATCCCGCGGGCAGGCTAATCTCTTTGAGTACAAAGTAGTCATGCCCATCGGCATGCTCTTGGTCGAACGAGAGAACGGAGCCATCCGACTTTTGACCATCCGACTTTTGAAGTATCAGCTGACCCCCGTCTTTTGTCTCGCCTTGAGCGATGAGCTCACCCTCATTCCAGTCAGTTTTTGGTCCATCGGACCGATACAGCGCGAAGGTTGCACCATTGACCGCTTCGCCGTTCTGGTTGATCTTCTCAACCTCAGACGACGGCAGGGTAGTGAGGTTGAACTTGAGCGACATGTTCGATGCGCCCGCGCCGCGCTCCAGATAGAAGAAGCTCAGCTTATGCTTGCTGCTGTCACGGAAGGTATCGTCGCGGAAGTTGGAGGTATCCACGCCCGCGGCTTGGAACATTGCTTTGATGGTGGTATCCGGAAAATACTTTGGTGAACCATTTGCGCCGTCAATATGGCCAACGCGCACCACACCAGTAGCGAAGTTAATATCAAGCGTTGCCTTCTCATGAATGCCGCCCAAATCGCCCACGAGCACGCCATCGATATACACCCAGACGTCATCGTCGCCCGAGAACTCAAAGATCATGTCCTCGTTCTTGTTGGTCTTGCCGTTTGCGGGCTGGACAAACTCCGTGGTCATGGACATGCCAAAGTGATGGTTGAGCTTATCGTTCTCTCCGTCCTTTATTCCTATAGGGGAGAGGTTTTTACCCGACTCGGTAAAAACCTTTTTAGCCGAGTCAAAGGGAAAGAACTGACCCCGATTCTCTTCTGACACGCTCTCCTTATATACGCCCGCCTTATCGTAGACGTCAAAGGAGTTCGTCGTGGAGTTATACACGGCATAGTTGCCTTCTTTGGAGCCGTAGGAGTCGTAAACGTAATAGCCATCCTTGAGCTGGAAGAGGCCCTGCACGTTGTTGTAAACGGCCTTACCGTTCTGCTTTTTATTTGCCTGGCTGTCATTGTTAAAGAGGTAATCGAGCGACTCATCGTTGTAGTTAACGCCCTGGTAGGTGCCATTTTTGATCTCCGGATAGCCCTTTACCAGCGTGTTCTTCACAAATGGAAGGCGTCCAAAGCCACCGGTGGTACTCTTGCCCGTCCATTTGTTAATGCCCGTACCGGCACCACCATTGAATTTGAGCTGGTGGTCTTTATTGATGCCGGTGTTGTTATTGCTGTTGTCGTTGTTTATGTTGGCAGAATTGTCGTTATCGCCATTCACGACCCAGTAGTCAAACAGGTTGACCGTGGTGCCGGTAGGGTTTACCGTCTTCACGATATGGTTGCTGAAGGGAACCGTCTGCTCGGCCAACGCACTCGTTGCACCAAACAAGAGCGCACACGCCGCCAGCGGGACGGTCAAAACCTTTAGAGCACGCTTGGCTGTATTGGTTTTTGTGCCCAAAGGCTTCAGCATTTCTCGAGCTTTCGCATATACGCGATTCATGAAGGCCCTCCCCAATCCATGAGGACGGCAAGCAGCGGCTCATTATATATGTGTCGTCGTCCCCATCGATACAAATATACGCCCCCCCCCGCGCAGAAACGCAAGGCGGGACATCGCAATATACTTAAAATTGTAGCAATTTAAACGACCCACTATTCCGCGTCAGGTTGCCACTCGGTCGTCAAATCGAACCATTCGCGCCATCAAAGGGGCTCGGCAGGATAAAACCGTCGGCAATCTTTATCCCCACAGCCCCACAAGGTAGCTAATTTGGGACGGGGCTTTTTTGACTACTTGGGCAATCAGATCGGCATGTAGTCAAAATAGCCGTCCCAAATAGACTGGTCTGACGCTGCGCCACGAAAAGGACCTATCTACTACGTTTAGGCCGCAGGGGTCAACCATAGCCGACTTTTTCGAAAATCGGCCAGCTCTCTACCTGC
>CATVTM010000049.1 GCA_958346935.1 uncultured Collinsella sp. | reverse complement strand
TGAGAAGCTGAAGCAGAAGTCGGTTCATGAACACGCCGCCCGAGAGCGCGACGGTATCGATGCCTTCGCGCGTGCAGATTTCGCGTGCGATTCGTGCCGAAGAGCGCGTAACGGCGACATGGAAGCCGAGTGCGAGCTTGTCGGCGGGCACGCCGGCCCTGATTCCCTCCAAAAGCGCCTTAAAAAGTGAGCTGGGGTCCAGGACGAGAGGCCTGCTCGAGGTTGCTTGGACAGTTAGTTCAGATTTGTACTTTTTAGAGCAGCAATGGGTGGCATAGATTGTCTGCGAGGTCCCCGAATGGGTTGATTTGTGGTATCCGACGGGCAAATTAGACGCAAATGAGGCGCCTGGAGAGCCCTCTTCGGGGTGATCTGAGCCAAAACCGTTGGTTAGAGGGTCTGTATTTAATACAAATCTGAACAAACTGTCCAGCCGCAATGGGTCAGATGCGGAACGGCCGTCTTTATCGTCGGGAACATGGGCGATTTCGCCGTCGAGCGCGCGCCAGGCGGCGGCTTCGAGTTCTATGGCGGGTTCGCCCTCGTAGGTTGCCTTGTCGCAGATGCCCAGAATTGCTGCCGCGGCATCAAAGAGACGCCCCATGCTGCTGGTGCGCGGGCTGTTGATGCCGCGCTCGATCATGGTGGCTGTCACGCTGCGCGTTTGCTCGCCGAGGCTGTCCAAAAGCCGAGCGGCACCTGGGTGCTCGAGCAGGCCGAGCTCACTGAGCAGGGCAAAGGCGTTACGGCAGGCGTCGCGCACGGAGGCCGCCCCGCCGGGGAGCGCCCAGGTGCGCAAATGCGCGGCGCGCTCAAAGCCGCCAAGGCTGGCAACAAGAAACTCGCCGCCCCAAATGGTCCCATCGGTGCCGGCGCCGGTGCCGTCAAAGGCGATGCCAAGGACACGCGCGTCGGTTGTAAGCTGGCCCGCGGCGATGGCTTCGGCCATTACGCTCGCGATATGCGCATGATGGTGCTGCACCTCGACGAGCGGCAGATTGCATTTTCGCGCCTGCTCGCGCGCCCACTGGCCCGATAGATAGCTGGGGTGTAAATCGCAGGCCAAGGCGGCGGGCGCCAAATCAAAGAGATCTTCCAAGCGCGTGCGCGCAGCGTTCCAGGCATCGAAGGTCCCGCCGTTTTCAACATCGCCGATATGCTGCGACACAAAACAGGTTGCCTCGCCGTTCGTCCCTTCACGCGTGAGCGCAATCGTGGCCTTTTGTTGTGGCCCGCAGGCGAGCACGCAGGACGGAGCGCGGTCGAGCGCCGGCAACGGCAGCGGCTGGGGTGCATATCCGCGAGCGCGGCGCACGGGCATAACGGCACCGTCAACCACGCGCACCACGGAATCGTCATAGCGCGAGAGAATCGCTCGATCGTTGCCGAGCAGCGCGTCGGCAATGCCGGCGGCAACGAGGCGTTCCCAGGCAAGGTCGTCATCGGTCTCGATGGGTTCTTCGCTCAGGTTTCCGCTGGTCATGACCAGCGCGTGCATGTCATGCGACGCGGCAGCTGCAAGCAGCAGATGTTGAAGCGGCGTATAGGGGAGCATGACGCCGAGCTCGGGCAAGTCGTGCGCGACAGATGGCGCGAGGGCGAGGATGTCGGGGGAACCGCCGTTGCCCTCGCCAACAGTGCGCCGGCGCAGCAGCACAATGGGGCGGATGCTGCCGGCGAGCAGATCGCGTTCAGCATCGTCGATATGACACAGGCGCCCGGCATCGGCAAGACTGCGAACCATGACGGCAAGTGGCTTGTTGCTGCGACGCTTGCGACGGCGCAGCTCGCGCACCGCTTGTTCGTTGGCAGCATCGCAGGCCAGGTGGAATCCGCCCAGGCCCTTGATGGCGACGATGCCACCGCTGGCCAGCAGCTCAACGCAGCGCTCGATGATAGCGTCGCTGGCCTCGCGTGTGGTGCCGACGGTCGGTGTCGCGGACGAATTCCCGCACGCATCGCCGTTTACAGTCTCGCGCCACGTAATATGCGGCCCGCAATCAAAGCAGGCATCGGGCTGCGCGTGAAAACGCCGGTCGAGTGGGTCGACATACTCCGCAGCGCACTTGGGACACATGGGAAAACAATCCATCGATGTGGCCGCTCGGTCATAAGGCAGCGATCGGATGATGGTAAAGCGTGGGCCGCAGTTAGTGCAGTTGATAAAGGGGTAGTGATAGCGTCGGTCGGCGGGATCGAACAATTCGCGCAGGCAATCGTCACAGGTAGCGATGTCGGGCGAGACGAGCGTCGTGTGTGCGGTCTGGTCCTGCGATGCTACGATGCGAAAGCCCTGTTCATCGGCGGCATCCCAAACGTCGGGCTCCAGGTCTGCAACAGCGACATGCTCAACGCGGGCCGCGGCAGGCGCGTGCTCCGACAGCGCGGCGACAAAGCCGTCGAGCGCCTCGACCGAAGCATGCGCCTCGATGTGCACGCCATCGCCCGCGTTGAGCACCCAGCCGCAAATGCCATGCGCCATAGCCTCGCGATACACAAATGGCCGCATGCCAACGCCCTGCACAATGCCCGTCACATGAATATGCACATGCCGCATGCGACCCTCCTTCATTGAAGTATGTGCTGTTAGAGCCCCAGGCTTTGCTTGGTGGCGGCGCAGGTGAGCTCGCCGTGCTTAACGCCGCGCAGCCCCAGCAACCGGTCCGCCAGCTCGTAGACGCGTTTGCCGCGACCCTTGAGCGCCAGAATCTCCAGGCAGTTGTGGTGGTCCAGATGCACGTGCATGGTCGAGACAATCTCGTTGGTGTAGTCGTGCTGCACCTCGTCCAGACGGCGCGTCAGATCGCCGGTGTGATGGTCGTAGATCATGGTGAGCGACCCGATAACGTGCTCATCGGGCGTGCGCATCTGCTCCTTGGCGATCGAGGCGCGAATCAGGTCGCGCACGGCCTCGGATCGGTTGGCCACGTCGCCGCGGCGTGCGATCTGCTCGTCAAAACGGCGCAGCAGATCGTCGGGTGCGGTAACCGAAAAACGGACCAGCTCGGAGCCGGAACCACTACAGTGGCAGCCCGCGTCACCGTCCGCCCCGTGCGGATGCTCGTGCTCGTACCCGCAGCTGTGCTCGTGTTCGGCCACCTTACACCAGCTTCACGGAGCCGACGGAGTTGTGGTCGGCCTCGATGGCTTCCTCGTAGCCCTCGAGCGCGTCATGCGCCTCGTGCAGCGCGGCCATGGCGGCCTCGAGCTTGGCGCCGATGCGCTCCATGTCAAAATTCTCGGTCGCATGCAGCAGCTGATGGCTCCACTCGTGAGCGAGCTCGATGGTGTCGTCGACCTGTTTGACGCTCATGGCAAGCTGGCTCATGTTCATTCCAACATCATGCATGGAAAATCTCCTTTTGTATGGGGTAGTTTAGTGGTTCAGATTTTACTACGCCCGCTCTGTGCGCAGCTGCATAAGAAAACGGGTACGAGTCTGTGCGACCCGCACCCGTTCACTGGGGGCTGTTTGTGACTACCATACTATCCGTGGTTGCACTCGGTGCATCCAGAAGTCCGGCGAGCGGTGCAAAAGCGCTCATAGACGGCGGGTAAGTAACAAGCGTATTACAGATGCTTCTCCAGCAGCGCCTGCAGCCTCGCCTTGGGCAGAGCGCCAACCGAGCGGTCAATCTCCTCGCCGTTCTTAAACACAATCAGCGTGGGGATGCTCATGACGCCATACTTCATGGCCAGATCCTGGTTGTCGTCGACGTTGCATTTGGCAACGGCAAGCTTGCCCGCCAGCTCATCGGCAACCTCGTCAACGATGGGCGAGAGGGATCGACAGGGCCCGCACCACGGTGCCCAAAAATCGACCAGCACGGGCAGGCTGTCGTTAACGATGGAATCGAAGTTCTCGGGGGTAATCTGATTAATGTCAGCCATGGTGACCTCCATAATGCGACGCGGCTCGGCCGCGTAAAACTCAGTACGACCGTGCTTATACCCAGCCGCCCGCAAAGCAACCACTCGCGGGCAGCTCTTTTATATAATGGTGGGCACGCAAACGATTGGAGAGCGCATGCCCACGTCACAAAGCCAGAAAAAAGAAGCCATCGCCCAGGCGGCCGAGCAAGAGCTCGCATCGCTTGCGGGTCGTGGCGTGCGTATCGCGGGCAACGCGTGCTCGCCGATCGTGCTGGTCAAAGGCGATTTGGACGAGGCCGAGCGTTCGGGTGGCGAGCTTGCCGCCGGCCCGGATGGCGCGGCGTTGCGCAAGGCGCTTGGGGCCATCGGCTACGCGCCCGAGGATTTTTGCGTGCTGGCAAGCGTCGCCGGCGTGGGTGACGGAGCGGTCGCGGTGGGCGAGACTCTGCCGTGCGAGCTGTTCCGTGAGGCGCTTGAGGCTTTGGACCCCGAGGCGGTCCTGCTGCTGGACGATCGCGCGGCCGATACCATGCGCGAGACCTATGCCGACATGCTTGTGGCAATCGACGACTTCGATACCGCTATGCTCAAGCCCGGCCTGGTCGCCCATGTGCAGGGCCGCCGCGTGCTCGCGCTCGACGGCTTTGAGGCGGCACTCACCGACAAGGCCGCCAAGCAGCGCATGTGGGCATACATCAAGCAGCTGACCCCGGCAGCCGCTCCGCTGTAGCGGATTGGCGCCGGCGAGCGATTGTCTGGCGGGCAAGGCGCGCCTCGAGATCGGCGCCGCACTTCTACATCACAGCGCGCAGCTCAAACCGATCGCCGTTAATGCGGAACTGGCAGTTGCCGTTCATGCGTTCGACGGCAAGCTTAATGCTCTTGGTTCCAAAGCCGTGTCCGGTGTGCCCGGCTACGGGCATGCCGTCGACCATGCGCGGCGCGCGGTCAAACGTGTTGGAAACTAACAGCAGCAGCTGGCCGTCCTCTAATCGCAGGTCAAAGTCGACGAATCGCTTTCCTTGGGGTGCGGTGCTTGCGGCGGTGATAGCGTTTTCCAAGGCATTTGAGAGCACGCTAAACAGGTCGGCTTCACCTACGTGGACGGTTTCAGGTACGGCGGCGCGCAGGTTGGCGGTAATGCCGTTTCTATTGATATCCGAGTTAAATGACGAAAGCGCGATGTTTACGGTCTCGTTGGCGCAGAAGCGGCGTACGGCGGTGCGGTCGCCGGCTTCGCAGAGTTCGTCGATGCGATCGAGCGCCTCGTCGGTGTGGCCCTCCTCAATTAAAGCGGCCAGGCCGCGTAGGAAGTGGCGCATGTCGTGGCGAAGAATCGACAGCTCGCGCCCAGATTGACGCCAAGCCTCGAGCTCTTTGATGGCGGCGCTGTCGCGGGTTTCGAGCATCCAGCGCTCTCGCTCGGCGGTTTCCTTTTCTTCGTATTCGCGCAGGTAAACGGCAAGAAACATAAGATAGAAGGCACAGAGCGCAAATGCCAAAAACTCAACCGTTACCACCGAGCCCGAGTGGAACAGCGTGGTGTAGACGTTGGTGGCATAGTCAAAGACGTAATAGACGAGCGGCAGGATTAAAAGGATGTCCAGCTCGGTGGTGCTTTTAATCGCCAAGCGTGGACCGATGTCGCCGGCCCAATGCAACAGGACGGCAAAGACGGCGAGTGTGGTCGCGATGCGCGCCAGATAGTACGCGATCTGAGAATCGGTTGCGGCAAATGCGGCGATGCCCATCCAATTGCTGAACTGGCAGCTCAGATAGGCACTCGTAATGCCGAGCACGGCAAGCAGCGGGCTCAGGCGGTAGCGCGCGCATAGGTAGACGGTAAGCGGCAGGTGCACGACGAGCGGATAGACCTGGCGGGCGAAAAGCTCGCCGCCGACGGCATTGGCGATCGAAAAGGCAGCGCCGGTTGCGGCTCCGACCCCCACCAACTCGAGTGCATGGCGTCGATTGATTTCGATACCGCACAGCGCCGCCGAGGCAAAGACGCCAAAGAGCAGCGTCGTGGCGTGGTGGATTGCCCAAAGGACCATTTCGACCGAGGAGATCATCAGCGCCTCCCGCCCTCAAAGCGCACCGCAAAGTAGGCGTCTTGGAACCCCTGCTTGCTGCTGCGCGACAGCGGAATGCACGCGCCCGAGCGCATGACGATGTCTGTGCGATCGAAGTGGTCGATGTTGCGCAAGTTGACCTGGTAGCTACGGTGGCATTTAAAGAAGGTGGCATTTTGCGCCAAACGGTCCTCGACGCTGCGGAACGACTCGAGTGCCTCGATATCGCGTCCGTCGCGCAGATGGAAGACCACGTGCTTGTTGCGCGCCTCGGCATATTCGATGTCGGACAGGCGCAGGGCGTGGTAGCCAAAGGACGTTTTGATCACGAGCTCGTCGGTTGCCGCCGGGCGCATGCTCGAAAGTTCGTCGAGTAACTGCGCCAGGCGTTCGTAAGTCACGGGCTTGAGCAGATAGTCGAAGGCGCGGACCTCGTAGGACTCCAGTGCAAACTCGGGCGACGAGGTGAGGAACACCAGGCGCACGGCGGTGTCGGCCTGGCGCAATTCGCGTGCGGTGTCCATGCCGTTGACGAGCGGCATGATCATGTCGAGCAGGATGATGTCGGCGCGCGACGCGGCATGGCGCGCCAGCAGGTCCTCGCCGCGCGTAACGAGCGCAACATCGACCGCCGTGCCCGTCTCGATCGACCAACGGTCGATCATCCGGTGCAGTCTATCTAGAAAAGCGACGTCATCGTCGCAGGCAATAATCTTGAGCATTCTGAGCCCCCTTAGTAGTTCGATTTTGCCACATTGGGCGCGGACCACTCGCGGGGGAGCGCCCGTTCGTGCCTCACGGTGCGCAACTCGCGCCGAGCGGTATTGCGGTGGCGAAAGATGCCTCCGGCGCTATCGAGAGCTCGGCTATCCTCAGCTTGCCAGTTCGAAAATGGACCTGCCGCATGATTGAATCTTTATTTCAACTTTACACCTAGGTTTACAGCTGTCTTGTCAGCTGTAAACCTAGGTGTCATACTAAAGCCCCAAGATTCGCCAAAAGAGAGGGGCCTTGATGGCACAGAGCGCGAACATGGATGCGTCGGAGCTTGCACGCGATATCGCGGCCGGCCTGGCATCGGCAACGACGGCAACGGAGCGCGCGGCATTGGTGCCCGCAGAGCTCGTCGAGGCCATTCAGCAACTTAAAACCCAGCGCGACGCGGTGATCCTGGCGCACTATTACGTGGCGCCCGAGGTCCAGGCTGTGGCCGATTACGTCGGCGACAGCTTCTGCCTGGCTAAGCTCGCCAAGAGCCTGCCGCAGCAGACCATCGTGCTGTGCGGCGTGGAGTTTATGGGCGAGAGCGCCAAGCTGCTCAACCCCACCAAGACCGTGCTGCTGCCCGAGCCGGGCGCGGACTGCCCCATGGCTCATATGGTCAAGCGCGAGACGGTCGACGCGGCGCGCGCCGAGTACGGCGACGACCTGGCCGTGGTCTGCTACGTCAACTCCACGGTCGAGATCAAGAGCTGGAGCGACGTGTGCGTCACCAGCTCCAACGCCGTCAAGATCGTGTCCGAGCTGCCGCAGCAGCATATCCTGTTCATTCCCGACCAAAACCTCGGCCGCTTCGTAGCCGAGCAGGTGCCGCAAAAGCACGTCATTCTCAACAACGGCTACTGCCCGCGCCATCACATCATCACCGTCGAGCAGATCGTCGACGCGACGGAGGCCCACCCCGACGCGCTCGTGCTGGCGCACCCCGAGTGCAAGGCCGACGTCCTGGCCGAGGCCGACTACATCGGCTCCACCGCCGGCATCATCAAGTATGCCGAGGAGTCCGACGCGAGCGAGTTCATTATCGTGACGGTTCGCGGCGTGCTCTACGAGCTCGAGCGCCGCTGCCAGGGCACCGGCAAGAAGTTCTACTTCCCCGCGGTGCAGCCCACCTGCGTCAACATGGACCTCATCACGCTCGAAAAGCTCGTGCGCTGCCTGGAGACGGGCGAGGGCGAGGTGCAGATCGGCGTCTCGGACGAGGCGGCAGACCAGGCCAAGCTCACGCTCGACCGCATGCTCGAGTACGCAGCACGCTAGAACAATGTGGCATGAGGGACGGTTCCTTATGTCACATTCAAGGGAGAGGATTCCTGTGGAAACCAAGCAATACCCCGATATGGAGTGCGACGTCGTCATTGCCGGCTGCGGCGTAGCGGGCCTGTACGCGGCGCTCAACCTGCCGACGAGTACGCGCGTGATCATGCTCTCCAAGGGCGCGGTCGACGAGTGCGACTCGATGCTCGCGCAGGGCGGCATCTGCGTGCTGCCCGAGGGCTCGGACTACGATGCCTTCTTTGAGGACACCATGCACGCCGGCCATTACGAGAACCGCCGCGAGAGCGTCGACATCATGATCCGCTCGAGCCGCTCGGTCATCAACGACCTGCTAGCGATGGGCGTGGATTTTGAGCGCAAGGCCGATGGCGGCCTCGACTTTACCCGCGAGGGCGCGCACAGCCGTCCGCGCATTGCCTTCCATGCCGACATTACGGGCAAGGAGATTACGACCAAGCTGCTTCAGGCCGTCCGCAAGCTGGACAACGTGCAGATTCTCGAACACGTTGCCATGACCGACATCCTGACGGGCGAGCGTGACGGCGCCACGGTGTGTGCCGGTGTCGTTGCCGTTCCCGTGGACGAGGACAACTCGGTTCGTCCCGCCGACGAGCTGGCAAACGCCGCCGAGGGCGTACATGCCGGTAAGCCGTTTAAGATCCATGCCCGCCATACGCTGTGGGCGACGGGCGGCATCGGTGGCGTATACGACCACTCGACCAACTACCCGCAGCTCACGGGCGACGCCTGCTACATCGCTCAGGAGTATGGCATTAGGATGGAGCACCTGGACTACGTGCAGATCCATCCCACGGGACTGTTCTCGCCGCAGCCGGGACGCACGTTTCTGATCAGCGAAAGCTGCCGCGGCGAGGGCGCGATTTTGCTCAATGCCGCTGGCGAGCGTTTTACCGACGAGCTGCAGCCGCGCGACGTGGTCGCCGCCGCTATTCGCGAGCAGATGAAGCAGGACGGCGCCGAGCACGAGTGGCTGAGCTTTGCCCCCGTCGAGCGCGACGTGGTGACCGGGCACTTTGCCAATATCCGCGCGCGCTGCCTGGAGGACGGCCGCGACATCCTGGACGAGCCCATTCCCGTCACTCCCACGCAGCACTACTTTATGGGCGGCGTATGGGTCGACAAGGACGGCCGCACCTCGATGCCCGAGCTCTACGCCGCCGGCGAGACGGCCTGCAATGGCGTGCACGGCAAGAACCGCCTGGCTTCTAACAGCCTGCTCGAGGCGCTGGTCTGGGGCCGCCGCGCCGCGTGGTACATGCGCACCGGCGAGTCGCTGGCCGTGGAGCAGGCCGGTGAGCCCGCGCTTGACGGGCGTCACCGCGCCCTGAGCGTCGATATCCTTGCAATCGATGATTTGGCCCGTGCCGCCGGCACGCAGGCCGTGGAGGAGTAGACCATGAATCCCATTACCATGAAGCTCGTCGTCGATGATCTGATTTTGCAGGCTCTGCGCGAGGACATCACGTTTGAGGACGTGAGTACGGCGAGCGTGTGCCCCACGGCGCGCCCCGCCACGGTGGAGCTCATCGCCAAGGCCGACGGCATTATCGCCGGCCTGGACGTATTCGCCCGCACCTTTGAGCTGCTGGATCCGCAGAGCTCCGTGTTGTTCGATGTCGTGGACGGCGACGAGGTACACGCCGGCGATCACGTGGGCCAGGTGCGCGGCGACGCGCGCGTGCTGCTTTCGGGCGAGCGCGTAGCGCTCAACTACCTGCAGCGCATGAGCGGTATCGCTACTTACACACATCGGATGGCGGCTGCGCTCGTGGGCACCAAGACCGTGCTTGTCGACACGCGCAAGACCACGCCGGGCATGCGTGTCTTCGAGAAGGCCGCAGTCGAGATCGGCGGTGGCAGCAACCACCGTTACAACCTGTCGACGGCTGTCATGCTCAAGGACAACCACATCGACGCCGCCGGTGGTGTGGCACGCGCGATTGAGATGGCTCGCGCCCATGCGTCGTTTACCACGACGGTCGAGATCGAGTGCGAGAGCCTGGATATGGTGCGCGAGGCCGTGGAGGCCGGTGCCGATATCATCATGTTCGACAACATGACCCACGACGACATGGCTGCCGCGATTGAGCTTATCGCCGGTCGTGCCAAGACCGAGTGCTCGGGCAACGTGGACACCAACAATATCCGCGCGCTTGCCGACCTGGGCGTTGACTTTATTAGCTCGGGGGCGCTGACGCACTCTGCGCCGATTCTCGACCTCTCGCTTAAGCACCTGCGTCTGCTGGACGGTAAATAATGGACGCCCGCGAGCGTCGCCGTGCCATCTTGGCCGTGCTCGAGGGAGCCAAAGATCCCGTCTCGGGCAGTGCGCTTGCCCACGAGGTGGGCGTGAGCCGTCAGGTCGTGGTGCAGGACATCGCCCTGCTGCGCGCCGACGGGCACGATATCGTCGCCACCAATCGTGGCTATGTACTACAGGAGGCCCCCAGCAGCCCCGCCGTGCCCACGCGTCTGGTCAAGGTTCGCCACGGCGTGGAGCAGGCGGGCGATGAGCTCACGAGCATCGTCGACGCGGGCGGCGCCGTGCTCAACGTAATCGTCAATCACCGCGTATACGGCAAGATCACGGCCGACCTGGACATCCGCAATCGTCGCGATGTTGAGCGCTACCTGCACGATATCGAGAGCGGCAAGAGCTTTCCGCTGCTAACGGTAACCAGCGGCTATCACTTCCACCGCATTGCGGCAGAAGACGAGCAGACTCTCGACGAGATCGAGACCATGCTCAAGGAGAAAGGCTACTTGGCGGACCTAATGCCCTACGAAGACGACCTGTCCTAGTAACGACGAATGCAAAAGGAGGCCTCCGCGGCGATGCGGAGGCCTCCTTTTTTGTGCACGGTGTACTTGTGAGTGTGCAAGTGGGGGAGTTTGTTACTCCTCGACGATCTCGGTGATCGCGCCGGCGGGGCAAGCGTCCTGGCAAGCGCCACAGGCGACGCAGGAATCCTCGTCAGCGACGGTAGCGACGTCCTGGAGCTCCAGAACGCCAGCGGGGCAGGAGTCGACGCAAACGCCACAAGCGATGCACTCGTCGGCATCAATTACGGGATGAGCCATGGTAGTTTCCTCTCTGTTGACCGACGCTACAGGCGATGCGCGTCGGTTTGATTCGGGCAAAAACATACCACGGGAGCGACCGTTTGCAATACCCTCTGACCGGCATCTTCATACCGTTCGCCGAGTATGCCGCGGCTTACTAAAAAACATGCAGGTGAGGCCGTTGAGCTGCGCAAATGTTAGCTATAGGTGACTTGAAATATAGGGCGATTGAGCGTGCTTGCGGAAATCGCATCCCGTAATCCACGTCCAAAACGGGACACAGTTCCAGACCCAAACCTCAGCCAACTCTACATAGATCTCAATAGATCTGCCGAGAATTCAAACAACGCATCTACCTGCGCATTTGAGAACCTAAACTCTCAGAGATAAGAAATCTTATATGAATTGACTTAGATTTTGTATATTCCGGCCCATAAGGGGATACACTACATCCTGAAAGACAAGCCGAAGCGCCGCGCGACAGACCATCGAGGCGGCGCGAACGCACAAGAGAGAGGGAATTTCTAATGAGTAAGATTCTTGGTATCGACCTTGGTACTACTAACTCCGCTATGGCCGTCCTCGAGGGCGGTTCTCCGACCATTATCGTGAACGCCGAGGGCGACCGCACCACCCCGTCCGTTGTTGGCTTCCGTGCTGACGGCGACCGCGTCGTGGGTAAGGCCGCTAAGAACCAGGCTGTCACCAACCCCAAGAACACCGTGTTCTCCATCAAGCGCTTCATGGGCCGCAAGTACTCCGAGTGCACCTCTGAGCTCAAGACCGTGCCGTATGAGGTCAAGGAGGGCCAGGGCGGCCGTGCCGTCGTCAACATCGAGGGCAAGGATTACACCGCCGAGCAGGTGAGCGCCATGGTGCTCGCCAAGATGAAGGCCGACGCCGAGAAGTATCTGGGCGAGACCGTCACCGACGCCGTCATCACCGTCCCGGCCTACTTCAACGACGCCCAGCGTCAGGCCACCAAGGACGCCGGTAAGATCGCCGGCCTCAACGTCAAGCGTATCGTCAACGAGCCGACCGCTGCTGCTCTTGCCTATGGCCTGGACAAGCAGGGCTCCGACCAGCGCATCCTGGTCTTCGACCTGGGCGGCGGCACCTTCGACGTCTCCATCCTCGACCTCGCCGACGGCGTGTTTGAGGTTCTGTCCACCTCGGGCGACAACCACCTGGGCGGCGACGACTGGGATCAGCGCGTCATCGACTGGATGGCCGACAAGTTCCAGCAGGAGAACGGCGTTGATCTGCGTCAGGACCCCATGGCCCTGCAGCGCCTGAAGGAGGCCGCCGAGAACGCCAAGAAGGAGCTCTCCGCAGCCCAGCAGTCCACCATCAACCTGCCGTTCATCACCATGAACCAGTCCGGCCCGCTGCACCTCAACTACACGCTGACCCGCGCCGAGTTCGAGAAGATCACCCGTGACCTGCTCGAGCGCTGCAAGCAGCCTGTCACCAACGCCCTGCGCGACGCTAAGCTCAAGCTCTCCGATCTGACCGAGGTCATCCTCGTCGGCGGCTCCACCCGTATGCCCGCTGTCCAGGACCTGGTCAAGACCATGACCGGCAAGCAGCCCAACATGTCCGTGAACCCCGACGAGGTCGTTGCCGACGGCGCTGCCGTTCAGGGCGGCGTGCTCACCGGTGACGTCGAGGGCATCCTGCTGCTCGACGTAACCCCGCTGTCGCTGGGCGTTGAGACCATGGGCGGCATCATGACCAAGATGATCGACCGCAACACCACGATCCCGACCTCCAAGACCGAGGTCTACTCCACCGCAGCCGACAACCAGACCAGCGTCGAGATCAACGTGCTCCAGGGCGAGCGCGAGCTTGCCCGCGATAACAAGTCGCTCGGTAAGTTCCAGCTGACCGGTATCCCGGCTGCCCGCCGCGGCGTGCCGCAGATCGAGGTCACCTTCGACATCGACGCCAACGGCATCGTCAAGGTCTCCGCTAAGGACAAGGGCACCGGCAAGGAGCAGCAGATCACCATTTCCGGTTCCACCGCTCTGTCCGACGACGAAGTCGATCGTATGGTCAAGGACGCCGAGGCTCATGCCGAGGAGGACAAGAAGCAGAAGGAAGAGGTCGAGGTCCGCAACCAGACCGACAGCCTGTGCTACTCCACCGAGCAGACCCTCAACGAGCTGGGCGACAAGGTTTCCGCCGACGTGAAGTCCAAGGCCGAGGCCGCTATCGCCGACGCCAAGAAGGCGCTCGAGGGCTCTGACGTCGAGGCCATCAAGGCCGCTGGCGAGTCCCTGCAGTCCGTGGCCTACGAGCTGGCTCAGGTTGTCTACGCCGACGCTCAGCAGCAGACCGACGGCGCCGCCGGTGCCCAGCCTGCCGACGATGACGTCGTCGACGCCGACTACGAGGTTGTGGACGACGAGGACAAGTAATCATGTCCGCCCGTAAAGCTCGCACGGAGGCGGCTGCCGCTGGCGCCGCCCCCGTTGACTCTGAGGAGAAGGACGTGAAGATTCCCGTAGAGGCCGTCGACGATACCGAGGCCAACGAGGCCGAGGCCGCCGAGGCTGCCGAGAACCAGGTAGAGGATTCCAACAAGGAGGCGACGATGACCGAGGACGAGATGGTGGAAGCTGCTATCCGCGCCGGTGAGGAAGCCGCCGATAACGACTTTAAGCTCAAGTTCGAGCAGGCCCAAAAGGAGCTCGCCGACGTGCGCAGCGAGCTCGATGCTGCGGCGGAGGCCCAGAAGGCCGCCGAGGACAAGGCAAAGGACGCCACCGAGCGTACCGCCCGTCTTCAGGCCGACTGGGAGAACTTCCGTCGCCGCACTGCCAACGAGCGCATCGCCGAGCGCGAGCGCGCGACCGAGAAGCTCGTCACTGCGCTGCTGCCGGTGGTTGACGATATCGAGCGTGCAATCGACCATGCCCGTAGCCAGGAGCTTTCCGACGATTTTAAGCAGTTCGTCGATGGCGTTGACGCGGTGCATGCCAAGCTGCTCGATGTGTTTGCGCACGAGGGCGTTGAGCCCATCGACCCCAAGGGCGAGGCGTTCGATCCGCTCGAGCACCAGGCCGTGGGGCGTGTCGAGGACGCATCGCAGTACGACGAGACCGTCAACGACGTGTACCAGAAGGGCTACCGCATGGCGGACCGCATCCTGCGTTCCGCGATGGTGACGGTGACCTACGGTGGCGAGAAGCGCCCCGCACCGGAGCCCGAAGCGGCGCCCGAGGATGCCACGGCCGATACGGCCGAGGGCACCGAGGAGTAATTGAGAAGGGCCCCGGGGCAACACCCGGGGCCCTTTCTGGCCAAGTGCCATACGACAGCATGAGCCGCCGTCCGCAGGGGCGGCGGATATAACAGGAGAGGAGCTACGATGGCTGCAGGCAAAACCTTCTATGACATCCTGGGCGTATCCAAGAGCGCCTCCGACAAAGAGATCAAGAGCGCGTTTCGCAAGCTCGCGCAAAAATATCACCCCGATGCCGGCGGCGACGAGGCCAAGTTTAAGGAGATTAGCGAGGCCTACGAGACGCTTTCGGACGAGAAGAAGCGCAAAGAGTACGACCAGATGCTCATGTTCGGCGGCATGCCGGGCGCGGGCGGCGCGTATAGCGGTGGCTACGGCGCCGGTGCCGGCGCGAGCGGTTGGGGCGATATCTTCGACAGCATCTTTAGCGGCAACGGCGCTTGGGGCAGCGATTGGGGCTCGGGCTTTGCCGGGGCCGCGGGCGCTGCCGGTGCGGGCGCGGGCCGCAACCGTGCGCGCAAGGGCGGCGACCTGTCGCTGACCGTCGACGTAACGGCCGAGGACGCGTTCCGCGGTGTGACGCACAAGGTTACCTACCGCATTCCCTCGACGGGCGAGCAGCAGACCATTACGGTCTCGGTGCCTGCGGGCGCGGTCGACGGAGGCAAGCTGCGTTACAAGCGTCGCGGCGAGTACGGCGTTGCCGGAGGCGAGCGCGGCGACCTGGTCGTGACCACGCATGTGGAGGAGCATCCGCTGTTTAAGCGCAAGGGTGCCGATGTGACCATGGAGGTGCCGATCTCGGTCTACGAGGCGGCGCTCGGCTGCACGGTGGATGTGCCCACGCCCGGCGGTGCGACGGTTCGTCTGAAGGTGCCCGCTGGCACCCAGACGGGAAAGAAGTTCCGCTTTAAGGAAATGGGGGCGCCCGACGTTAAGCACCGTGGCCGCACGGGTGCGTTGCTCGTCGAGATCAAGGTGCAGGTTCCCTCGAACCTGTCCGACGATGAGCGCGATGCCATGACCAAGCTGCGCGAGGCCGACACGCGCGATTATCGCGAGAAGGTCAACCGTTACAAGGCGACGTACTAGGGCGGTTGCGGCGCACGCCCGCGCCCGCGGGCTTATGATGGACGATAACGAGACGGAAAGGGGTCAGGTAGCATGGCCGAGGACAATAGGAACAAACCGCTGTACATGATCAGCGTGGCGGCCGAGCTGACCGGCATGCATCCGCAGACTCTGCGCGTCTACGAGTCCAAGGGCCTGGTGAACCCCCAGCGCTCGGGCGGTAACACGCGCCTGTATTCGCGTGCCGATATCGAGCGCCTGGAGCTCATCAATCAACTGACCGACGAGGGCATCAACCTTGCCGGTGTGGTGCGTATCCTCGATATGAAGGAGCGCGCCGAGGAACGCGAGCGCGAGAACGAGAAGCTCCGCGCCCGCGTACGCCAACTCGAGGATGAGCTGCACGAGTACAAGATGCAGAAGAAGATCACCGCCCTTGCCCCGCGCGACGGCTCGGTTAACCCCGAGCAAGTCATGCGCAAGCTGCTGGGCGCCGGCGGAGACTTATAGTTACGCGGTTTTACCAAACCGCGTAACGGTTCGACGCCGCAAGCCCGCCAGAGCGGCAATCTGCCTTTCAACATCGGCGGCATGACCAGAAGATCAATGCCGCCTTGTTTCAAGGCACCTTGCTCGCTCTGGCGGGCTTTCGCTCATATGACCCAATCCGC
>CATVTM010000048.1 GCA_958346935.1 uncultured Collinsella sp. | reverse complement strand
AGCATCGTGGTCGAGATGATGGCTGACGGCCTGCATGTATACGACGATCCGGTCGACACCCTTGCCAATCAGCCCACCTTCCCGTGGCACATGGAAAACCTGCGCACCTATATCACGGCCACAAGCGATTTTCCGCAGACGGCGACATGGCGTGGCGCCGAGCTCAAGCCCTATGGCGCGGGTGCCGGCATGCGCGGTATTCCGGGTGATTGCTATTCGCCGAGCCGTTTTGTAAAGGCGGCGTACCTCAATGCCAATTACCCGCAAAAGGAGAGCGAGACCGAAAACGTCGTCCGCATGTTCCGTTCACTCGAGGGCGTGGTGATGATCGAGGGGGCGTCCAGGATGGGCGATGGCAAGTTCGAGAAGACTATCTATACCGGATGCTTTAGCGCGCGCACGGGCAATTATTACTACGCGATGTATGGGGATCCGTCGATTCGCTACGTGAGTCTGATGGATGCCGAGGGCGCGAACCCCGATAGGCTCGTGGTTCCCGAGCCGCGTCGTTCGTAGCCGTTAGCTTTACTGCAATGCAAAGCGGCCCTGCGTCTCTCGTGAGGCGCAGGGCCGCTGTCGTTGATTTGTGACGTCGCTAGAAGTTGGCGTCGTTGAGCTGTTCGCTCTCGAGGCCGTCGAGCAGTTGCTGTTCGGGCGTATCGGCGACGCTCTCGAGCAACTCGGTGGGGTCGACGTTCATGTTCCTACCGGCTTCGTTGCCGTTGACCAGGTCGTCCGAGAAGATATCGACTTCCATTTCCTCGGCCTCTTCGATCAGGATCTCGAGCGGCACCTGGGTGCGCACAAGTTTAACGGCCGGGCGCATGCGGGCAAACAGCGGCACGTACTCGATGATGATGGCCGAGTTCTCAAGACCATACCAGCGTGCCGGGCTTCCGCAGGCGCGGCGGACGGCGTACTTGATGGCCATCACGCGGTGGTCGTTGCGGTTGATGTCCGTTTCGGGGGCGAGCATCTTGCGCAGCATGCAAAAACGGAAGTCGCCCACGTTGCCGCGTGTCTCGTAGATGGAGTAGGTGTGATGCTGCGGCGGCAGCTCACCCGATGCCATCAGGTCGCCAACGATCTGGCGCAGGTAGGCATTGATGCGCTGGTTGACCTTAAAGCCCAGGTCCAGGCGCACGCGGAACAGGAAGTCCGTGCCAAAGGTCTCGACGGAATACTCGTGCGTATAGGGCTCATCGGTAACGTACACGTTGATGAACCAGTATGCCTTGGCGCGCTTGGGATGCTTATCCAAGATGGAATAGAGCACATCGCGGTCGAGCGTGAGCGGGTCGGGGCTGTTGGTGAGGAACACCAGGTTGTCGGCAAGCACGGGATAGGTCTCGTCGTTGCGCAGGCGGTCGAGCTGGTCAATGTACTTGGAGACGGGCAGCAGGATGGTCTGCGTGCGCTCGATGGCGGTGCCGCGGCGCCACACGTACATAAGGCCAAACAGCAGCGCGGCCAAGAAGATCATGACATAGCCGCCGTCAAAGAACATGGTGAGGCACGAGGCAAAGAAGCACAGCTCAATGGCGCCAAAGAGCAGTGCGAAGACGCAGGCACCCAGTTTGTGCTTGAGGATGCCGGCGATATAGCTCGTCAAAAGCGTCGTGGTCATGAGCATGGTCACGGTGATGGCGAGGCCGTAGGCGCTCTCCATGCGCTCGGAGTTCTGGAACAGCAGCACGATGAAGATGCAGCCGACCCACATGATGTTGTTGACGAGCGGAATATAGAGCTGGCCCTTGGTGTCGCTGGGGTAGTGGATGCGCAGGTGCGGCATGAGATTGAGACGGGTTGCCTCGGATACCAGCGAGAACGAGCCGGTGATGAGCGCCTGCGAGGCGATGATGGCCGCTACGGCCGAAAGCACGATGGCAAAGGGGCGCAGGGGCTCGGGAAGCATCATGTAGAACGGGTTGACGATATCCATCGCGAGCATCTGGGGGTTGGAGTTATTGGCGAGCAGCCAAGCGCCCTGACCCAGGTAGTTGAGGATAAGGGCCGCCTTAACAAACGGCCAGGATGCATAGATGTTTGCCTTGCCAACGTGGCCCATGTCCGAGTAGAGGGCCTCGGCGCCGGTCGTCGACAGAAAGACAAAGCCGAGCACCATAATGCCCGAGTGGTTGATGGGCGAGAACAGGAACATGATGCCGCGGATGGGGTTGAGCGCACGCAAGATGGACAGGTTGCCGAGCATGTTGAACAGGCCGGCGCCTGCCAGGAACAGGAACCACAGCGTCATGAGCGGGCCGAACAGCTTGCCGATTGACGAGGTGCCGGCGCGCTGCATGGCAAACAGGCCGCAGATAATGATGATGGTGATGATGATTACGTTGGTCTGGCCGTCACCCAAAAGCGCGTGGCCCCACTCGATAGTGCGCAAGCCCTCAATGGCTGTGGTAACCGTGACGGCGGGGGTGAGGATGCCGTCGGCGAGCAGCGCCGCGCCGCCGATCATGGCGGGAAGGATCAGCCACGGCGCCACTTTGCGCACCAAGCTAAACAGGGCGAAGATGCCGCCCTCGTTGTGGTTATCGGCCTTCATGGCGATAACCACGTACTTGACCGTGGTCACGAGCGTCATGGTCCAGATGACAAGCGAAAGCGCTCCCAAGATCATGTCTTCGCTGACGGTACCGATGCCGCCGTTGTTGGCGACGATTGATTTCATGGTGTACATGGGGCTCGTGCCGATGTCGCCATAGACGACGCCGAGCGTTACGAGCAGCATGCCAGCGGAGAGGGGGATGGCTCCGTGCCCGCCTTGACCACGCTGGTCTTGGGGGCTTGCCTCCAGTTTGTTGTGTGCCACGTGGACTCCCTTTGACATCCGGTTATCTGTCTAGGACAGATAACCTTTATGCCGTCTTTATACATACAAGAGCAGTTTGGCACATCGGGTTATTTTAGACAATAATCCTCAGCTGGGGATTATTTATCTACGCAGGTAGCATTTCAAAGCAGGGGCTTTTTAAGCACGTACTGTCTGGGCGATGCCAGCCTTGGCGTTTGCGCGTTTGCCGGCGAGTTCGCAAAAAATCGCGCCGCCGATGATAAGCGCGGCGCCCAGCAGGCGGACCGGTGTTATGGCTTCACCCAAAAGGGCGGCCGAGAACACGACCGCCGAAAGCGGCTCGAGGTAGCCGACGACGGCGACGGTCTGGACGGGCAGCTTGGCGACGGCGCTAAAGTAGAGCAGGCAACCAATGCCGGTGTTGACGACGCCGAGCATAGCGACGGCGTGCCAATCAATACTGGCGGCGACGCCGGCGGACAGGAACGAGGGAGCGCCCTGCGTGATGAGCGTGAGGACCAGTGCGGTCACAAAGGCGGCGCTCACCTGGAGCGCGGAGTTCTCGAGGCCCTCGATGTGCGGCGCACCCTTGCTGGCGATGACCATCAATGCATAGCAGAAGGCCGAGGCGATTCCACAGACGATGCCCGCAATGGGCATATTGCCGCCTAGACCTTGCGCTGCAATGAGAAAAGCACCGCAAGCAACGGCGACAAAGCCGGCGATTTTGCCGCCGGTCAGCTTTTCGCCAAAGATGAGCGGGGAGAGCGCCATGACAATGATGGGGCCGCAGTAGTACAGCAGCGAGGATACGCCGACGCCGATCGTCTGGTAGGCGCGGAACAGAAAAATCCAGCTGGCGCCCAGCGCAGCTCCCGAGAGGAGGAGGGCCGCGGCTTCGCGGGGACGAGATGGCGCCTGCAACTTATGGTGTTGGGTGATGGCGAGGATAGTGACAAGCGAGAGAGCGCCCAAAAACGTGCGTAGCAGCACGATATCGGAGCTCGGCAGCGCGATGGCAGCGGCGATGATGCCGTTGGAGCCAAACAATAGCAATGCTGCTAAGTACGTAAACAGTCCGTTGTTCATGCGCTTCCATCCCCTCTATATCCGAGCATGTTCACTATGGGTGAACTGGATTTAGAAGAAAAGCGAATATAATGCATGGAAAACATGACAAAAACTCATACAAGGGTGGGGACGTGCCATGGAGACCAATATCCAAAAGATGCAAGTGCTGCTCGAGACGGTGCGTGCCGGCAGCTTTACGCGTGCTGCAGAGCGGCTGAGCTATTCGCAGTCGGGCGTGAGCCGCATGGTGGGCGACCTTGAGGCAGACTGGGGTTTTAAGGTGCTTGATCGCAGCCGCGAGGGCGTGGTGCTTTCTGCCGACGGGCGGCAGGTCATGCCGGCAGTCGAGGCGTTATGCGAAGAGTTTGGCCGCCTGCAGCGACGCGTGGACGAGATGCGAGGGCTCATGCGCGGCAAGATCTGTATCGGTACGTTTTCGAGTGTGGCGACTCATGTGCTGCCGCCGGTGATCGCGCGCTTTCGCGCCGATCATCCGGATGTCGATTACGAGCTGCTGATGGGCGATTACTCAGAGATTGAACAATGGGTGGCTGAGGGTCGTTGTGACCTGGGCTTTATCCCGCGTGAGCCCCGAGAAAACGGCATGGCATCGCGGTCTTTGGTGCGCGACGAGTTGATGGCGGTAGTACCGGCAGACTCTTTGCTTGCCACGGCGGAGGTCGTTTCTCTTGCCGATTTAGCCAACGAGCAGTTTATTCTGCTAGAACGCGGCACCGATGACGAGATTACGCCGCTGTTCCGTCGGGCGGGACTGACGGTGTGCTCCAAGCTGTCGACCTGGGATGACTATGCGATTATGGCCATGGTTGAGGACGGCCTGGGTGTGAGCATTCTTCCCGCGCTCATCTTGCGCCGTTGTCAGTTCGATGTTGCCGTGCGTTCGCTCGAGGGACATCCCCATCGGCAGATCAACGCCATATATCGAACGGCCGATGTTTCGCTTGCCGCCGCCCGTTTCCTCGAATACCTCTAAACGTGTACACACCATTGTTCGCTTTGGGCAAATCTCGGAGTCCGATACATTTTCTTATGAAATTGAACTTTCGAATGAGGTACGGCGCTATACTGCTTGCTAAATTGAACCCTGGTTCAATTCGTGTTCTATAAATTGAACTTTGCCAGCAAGGAGGTTCTAGTGGCCCAAGAGACGTTTAGCGATCGCCTGCGACAGGCTATGTCCGATCGCGACGTTCGCCAGTCGGACGTGATCCGCGCATCGGAGATGCTCGGCAAAAAACTCGGCAAGAGTCAGATGAGCCAATATGTGAGCGGCAAGACGATCCCGCGGCGCGATGTGGCTGAGCTGCTCGCCCGTATTTTGGAGGTCGATGTTACCTGGCTGCTTGCCGGCGACGCCGATCAAGGCGAGGCATCATCACCCCGCAACGATTCCAAGCCCGAACCCCATCCCTCAGCTCAAATTGCAAGGAGCACCACCATGCGCACTTTTTCTAAATCCACCAAGCTCGATAACGTCCTGTATGACGTGCGCGGCCCCGTCGTCGACGAGGCCGCCCGTATGGAGGACGAGGGCGAGCGCATCCTCAAGCTCAATATCGGTAACCCGGCGCCCTTCGGTTTCCGCACGCCCGATGAGGTCATCAAGGATATGCGCCAGCAGCTGCCCGACTGCGAAGGCTATTCCAACTCGCGCGGCCTGTTCTCCGCGCGCAAGGCGATCATGCAGTATTCGCAGATCAAGGGCCTGCCCAACGTTCAGATGGAGCATATCTACACGGGCAACGGCGTGTCCGAGCTCATTCAGCTTTCGATGAACGCGCTGCTCGACAATGGCGACGAGATTCTGATCCCCAGCCCCGACTATCCGCTCTGGACGGCGTGCGCAACCCTTGCCGGCGGTCATCCTGTGCACTATCTGTGCGATGAGCAGGCGGATTGGTATCCCGACTTGGAGGATATGGAGTCCAAGATTACGAGCGCGACCAAAGCCCTCGTCATCATCAACCCTAACAACCCCACGGGTTCCGTCTATCCGCGCGAGGTGCTCGAGGGCATCGTCGAGATTGCACGCAGGCATCAGCTGATGATCTTTGCCGATGAGATTTACGACCGCCTGTGCATGGACGGCTACGAGCACGTCTCGATTGCCTCGCTCGCCCCCGACCTGCCCTGCGTTACCTTTAGCGGTCTGTCCAAGTCGCACATGATTGCGGGCTATCGTATTGGCTGGATGGTGCTTTCGGGCAACCAGCGCTGCATGAGCGACTTCATCATGGGTATCAACATGCTCTCCAACATGCGCCTGTGCTCCAACGTGCCGGCTCAGTCGATCGTTCAGACGGCACTCGGTGGCCATCAGTCCGTTAACGACTACATCCGTCCCGGCGGCCGTGTCTACGAGCAGCGCAACTTTGTGTATGAGGCACTCAGCAAGATTGACGGTATCTCGGTGGTTAAGCCGCGTGCGGCGTTCTACATCTTCCCCAAGATGGATGTGAAGAAGTTCAA
Organism: uncultured Collinsella sp.; assembly: GCA_958346935.1. GTDB lineage: Bacteria > Actinomycetota > Coriobacteriia > Coriobacteriales > Coriobacteriaceae > Collinsella. Next base: position 9,711 of record CATVTM010000048.1, on the reverse strand, counting down.
CATCACCGATGACGAGCAGTTCGCCCTTGATCTGCTGCACGAGAAGAAGATCCTGATCACGCGCGGCGGCGGCTTCAACTGGGCTGAGCCCGACCACTTCCGTATCGTGTACCTGCCGCGCATGGAAGTGCTCAAAGAGTCCCTCGAAGACCTCGCCGACTTCTTCGACCATTACCGCCAGTCGTAACGATAAAGGTAGCCTGTACTAAAACGGCCGGCCCGCAACGGATGCGGGCCGGCCGTTTTCTGTCTAAGCCCGTGCTGCTAACGCTTTGTCTCTTTGAGCGAGCAAGGTTCGCGTGTGAGCGGTAAGTTCTATTCCAAAATGGAATACAGTAGGCTTAAGCTGGAATTGATGCCCGGGTACCCGCTTTTCTAGAATGTTCTCAACAAGATGAAAGGCGGTTCCAACCAATGATTATCGATGCAAATTCCTACTGGTTCGACGAGCGCATCTTTCATGACGAGACGCTCTGCGAACAGTTTTTGGCCGAGGTGCCCCGCGCCTACGACACCGAAGGCTATCTGACCGTGAATTCCGTCGGCAAGCGACAGATCGTGATCGAGATGCCCGCCGGTTCTCCGGGCCTTAATTACATCGAGGGCGACTACACCCTCGAGAAGCGCTTGGCCGATATGGATGAGGCGGGGGTCGACAAGGCGATCCTCAAGCTCCCCGGCTGCCACGAGTGGATGTCGCTCGAGATGTGTCGGCGCTTCAACGACGGTATGGCCGCTGACGCGAAGGCGTCAAATGGCCGCCTGATTCCGCTTGTCGCTGTGCCACCCTTTGGCACCAAGGCAAATTTAGAGGAGCTCGACCGCAGGCTCGACGATGGTTTTGCGGGTGTGCAGCTCTGCGCTCACTACGGCAAGCGCTATCTCGACGACCGGGTTTTCTCGAGCTTCTTCGAGCACCTGAACGAGCGCAACGTCACCGTTTACGTCCACCATGTTCCCGTACCGGTCGAGAACGAGTCGCTTCTCGCGTACGACAACCTTCGCCGCTCTTATGGTCGCTGCGTCGACCAAACTACGGCGATCGGCCGCGAGATCTTTGGTGATTTCTTCGAGCGCTATCCTAATATCAAGATGGTCCACTCCATGCTCGGTGGCGCATACTTTGCGTTCAAGGAGATGCTGCTGCCTCACGGCCCCAAGCGCCCTGATGCCTCTGGACGTTTTCAGGTCGATACCGAGACCGTTTCCAAGCGCCTCGAGAACAACATCTATTTCGACATGTCCCATGCCCAGCCTTGGGGCAAGACACTCCTCGCCTGCGCGGTTAACGTGTTGGGTGCAGACCATATTGTTTTTGGCACGAGCTATCCGGTTAAACGCGAGTGGCTCACCGAGGGTGTCGCCTGCGTTCGCGCCGCGAGTCTGAGCAATGCAGACACAGATCTTGTGCTTGGCGGCACGGCGCAGCGACTGTACGGTGTCGAGTGAGCGGCAATCAGAGGGGGTGTCTGCCATGGACAAAGGAGAGATGAGGGCTGGGGCCGCCCGTGCGGCCATCGATCTTGGGGGCGTATTGCCGTTTGACGGTTTCGACGAACTCCGCCATGAGGTCTTTGCCCGTGCTCTTGTCATCGAGGGGGCGGGGCGACGCGCCTGCATTCTTTCGCTTGAGGTCACATCGATTGCTCCGGCTCTGCTCGCCGATCTGCGTGAGGTCGTCGAGGATGCCGCCGGCTGCAGTGGCGCTTACTCTTGGGTGGTTCCTACCCACACGTTTTCCATGCCTCACGTTCGCACTCCCGGGCATCTTGCCGATGCTGCTGCCCGCGATCGCAACGAGCGCTATCGCGCAGCGCTCATCGCCGCCGCCCGCACGGCTGTCGAGCGGGCTGTTGCGGGCATTCGCTCCGTCACACTCGCCACGGCGGAGGGCGACTGCCCCGTGAACGTTAATCGCGACATCGAGACGCCGGCCGGCTGGTGGTTGGGCTCGAATCCCGAGGGGTTTGCCGACCACGCGATGCCCGTGCTCGCCATGAGGGATGCCGGGGGCGAGTACGTTGCCGTACTTGCGACGGCGGACGTCCAGTCCTCCGTGCTCGACGGGTCGCGCGACTCCGAGGGGAGACGCGTGGCGAGCGGAGATCTCTTTGGTTTTGCCGCCATGTCACTCGAGCGTGAGCTGGGCGGCGTTGCCCTGTTGCTGCCGGGCGCCGCGGGCGACCAAGGTCCGGCGGAGCGCGCCATGAACGTCACGTTCGATGCCGCCGGCGTGAAGCGGACGGTCGATGCCCATGAGGACGGATACCGCATGCTGCACCAGCAGGGGCAGGTCTTGGGCGATGCTTTGATTGAGGCCGCTCGCATGGCACGTGAGGATAGCGCTGCCGGCATCGATGCTCGCACGGTCGACGTCCTCCTGCCCGCTCAGACACGCGCCGATTTTTACTCTTTGGCTCCGCATCGAACGTATGAGTTTCATGCTGCCGGTGAGCAGCACACGAGGGTCTATCTGCTTCGGCTGGGAAACGTCGAGCTTGTCGGCGTGCAGCCCGAGGTCTCGAGTACATTCGGCGCCACCGTGCGCGTCGCTCGGTCCGGCTCTGTGCTCTTTGCCACGCTCGTCAACGGCGGACAGAAATACTTGCCGGCCCCCGACGCGTACGAAAAGATCACCTATGAGGCCATGAACTCCGGTTTTGCCGCCGGCTCCCATGAGCGCCTCGTCGATATCATCATTGCCGCCTTGAATGCGGCGTAACACAGAAGGAGAACGTGCATGAACATTGGACACGCGCGCCGCAAAATCACCCCACAGGGCGACATCTACCTGATTGGCTATCGCAATCTTCCCAACCGCCTGGAGCCTGCGACGGGCATCCATGACGACGTCTACGCCAACGCCATTCTCTTCCAGCAAGGCGAACGCGAGGTGTTTCTCTTTAATGCCGATGTCCTCGAGTTCGAGGAAAGCATGGCCGAGGAAGTCAAGACAATGCTCGCCGAGCGCTACGGCATTGACCGTGATTGCGTCCTGCTCTCGGCGACGCACGACCATACTTCAATCGTCGCTTACCACCACAGCTGGTGGACGGGAAAATTCGACGAGAACTACTATCGCTGGCTCCTCGATACCATTTGCCAATGCTTTGAGGAGTGCCGCGCCAATGCGCAGCCCGCGATTTGCCGCCTGGGCAAGCAGGTCGTCACCGGTTTCTATGACAACCGCATCATCCCAGGCGAACTCGCCGACAATGAGGTCATTGTCGTTTCGTTCTTCGATACCGAAGGCAAGCCATTTGCGGGCTTTGTGAACTGGGCGGTGCATTCCGCTTGCGTCGGGCCCGATTGTACGGAGCTCACGAGTGAGCTTGCCGGCCTTACCGGTAAAAAGCTCGCCCCGAGCCTCGGGTACTATCCTGCCATGGTCGTGGGCGCTGCTGGCGACTGCAGCGATCGCAATTTTCGCCAAGGTCGTGGCATCCCCGAGGTCGAGCGCGTGTCGACCGGTCTTGCCGAGGCGATTTCCCAAATCAAGCTCGATCGCGAGGTTAAACTCGACCGTATCGAGCCCCAGACGTTCTATCACACCGTCGCCCATGACGATTTTTCGCTCACGCTCAAGTGCGCCGTTATCAGCTTGGGTGGTATGCACCTCTTTGTGTTTCCGAGCGAGCTCGGCAGCGACCTTGGCGTTCGCATGAAGCGCGAATGTCCGGTTGAGGGGATTGTCTGCGGTTATACCAACGGCTATTACGAGTACTTCCTTCCGGCGCGTGAATACGGCCTCTCCTTTGAGACCGAGCGTACCCAGATTCCCCAAGGCGAACCGGAGCGCCTATGCGATAAGTTCTGTCAAACCGCGCGCCTTCTCGGCGCGCCAGATTCGCGCCTGTAGTTTTGCCGCCACGGCATGGGACCCATGAGGGTCGCGGCCGTGTGATCGGCGTTCTTATTTCCCTTGTTATCTCCCATCCCGGACGTATATGCGCCCGCGGATTTTAAAGGGGAGGCGGGTTCTGTGGCTCCCCACGTCGACTACGGGGGTCTGGAATCAATGCCATGCCCCGCTCAGAAAAAGGAGGAATACCATGAAATACCAGCAGCTTTGCGATGGAATCATCGCAAAGGTCGGTGGCCGAGACAATGTGCTGGACGTGAGTCACTGCATTACGCGTCTCCGCTTTCACCTCAAGGACGAATCGCTCGCCCAGACCGATGAACTCAAGGCCATGAAGGGTGTCGTTGACGTCATCCAGGCCGGTGGACAGTATCAGGTCGTAATCGGTGCCACCGTCGAGTCCGTCTACAATGAACTCGTTCAGATCGGCGGGTTCGACGCCAAGCCCGCGCTTGATATCGATGAGGGCGACAATGTCAAGAAGGGCGATCCGTTCTCGCGCCTACTCGCCATCATTTCCGAGATCCTGCAACCGGTTCTTGGCGTGCTTATGGCCGGTGGCTTCATCAAGTCGATGCTCGCCCTCTGCACGGTTGCCGGTTGGCTCGCCAAGGACAGCAATACCTATGTGACGCTCTCGGCAATCGGAGATTCGGTCTTCTATTACTTCCCGCTTATCATCGGCTGGACGGCTGCCAAGAAGTTCGGACTTAAGCCCGTTATGGGTATGGCCCTCGGCGGCATCCTCGTCTACCCGACGCTCGTTGCCCTTATGGGTGGAGACCCGCTTTACACGCTCGGCACCGGTACGGTCCTTGAGTCCAATGTCTACGGTGATATCTTTGGCATCCCGTTGATTATGCAGAACTATTCATCGACGATTCTGCCTGCGATTTTCATCGTCTGGATCGCCTCGAAGGTGCACAAATTCCTTTCTGGCGCACTGCCCGCGCTTGTGAGCTCGTTCTTCTCCAACATTTTGACGCTTCTCATTTGCGGCATCCTGGGCCTGCTTGTGGTCGGTCCGGTCATGACGGTCCTCTCCAACATCGTTGCCCAAATCATCCTGGCGCTCATCAACTTCCAGCCCGCCATCGCCGGTTTTGTCATCGGCACGTTCTGGAGCCTGCTCGTCATGTTCGGTCTGCACTGGGGCGTCATTCCGCTGTGGTTCATCGATGTCGCAACCTACGGCTATGACCTCATCAACCCTCTCGTATACGCAGGTGGGTGCGCCATCGCCGGTGCCGTGCTCGGCATGATCATTCGAACCAAGGATTCCGAGGAAAACGCTGCCATCAACATCCCTGCTCTCGTCTCGTCGATCTTCGGCGTCAACGAGCCCGCGCTTTACGCCATCCTGCTGCCGCGTAAGCGTCTCATGTGGGCGACCTTCATTTCCGCCGGTGTCGGCGGCGCCATTGCCGGCCTTATGGGTGCCAAGCTCTATGCCTTCGGTGCCTCCGGTCCGCTCGGCTTCCCGAGCTTTATCAACCCCGCTGGCATCGATTCGGGCTTTATCGGTCTTGTCATCTCCGGTCTGGTCGCCTTTATTTTGGCGCTTATCGCCGCTATGGTGATCGGCACCAAGAAGGACGAGGGCGGTCAGACCCTCAACATCTCGGTGGACTAGTCCATCTACCCGCTTTGATTTAAAAGGCCTCGGACGGCAGCTGTGCTGTCCGGGGCCTTTTGCGTTTTGTACCGTTGCCGGTTGGTTTGTGGGGCATCTCAAAAGTGGCGGTGTGTGCCGGGATTACGACGACTGTGGCGCTTCGGAGGTCATGCGGCCGCCCTGTAGAAGCTGGCGATAGGGGAGAAAGCCGATAAACGAGACGACGGCTTGCGAGTACGCAGCGCTCCGTTTGAGGTAGAGCCTGACCTCGGAGGTCGTTGCAGGCTCGAGCGGCACGAGGGCCACCTTGCCGCCGGCGAGTGATTCGGCAGGCTTGCACATGAGCAGCGAGACGCCGGCATCGCGCGCGACAAGCGAGATGATGTTTTCTGCCCGTTTGCCGGTAAACGTGACACGTGGGCTGAATCCTGCCTTGCGGCAAAGGGAGAGGGTGAGTTCGCTCACGAACGAGCCTTGGGGAAGCATAAGGAAATTCTCATCGATAAGGTCGTCGATCTCGATGGCGTTGCGCTTGGCGAGTGGATGGTCGAGCGGGATAACGGCCACGAGCCGGTCGGTTGTAAAGGGGATTTTTTTAAACTCCGGCTCGATGGCGCCGCCGTCGCGGATGAAGGCGAGGTCGATGTCCTCGCGCAAGAGCATCTGCTTGAGTGCGCTGCCTTCGCCCTCGATGAGCTCAACGGAATACGAGGGGTTCGCCTGCTGGAAATCGATGACGGCGTCCGTGATTCCATAGGGAGCCATGATGGGGATGGAGCCCACGGTGATGCGTTCGAGTGGTTCATCTGCGGCTATCTGGATGGCAGCGAGATAGCGATGCTGGAGCGTCGCTATCTTTTGTGCATAGGGGAGGAGCGCTTCGCCTTGCGCGGTGAGCGTAACGTGGCGTTGACTCCGATCGATGAGATTACAGCCGAGCTCGCGCTCCATTGCCATAATGTGCTTGGAGAGAGTCGACTGCGACATGAAGAGCAGCTCCGCCGCATCGAGAAACGTACGCGACTGCGCCAAGATAGCGAACTCACCAAAACGGCTGATATCCATAGGGTAGCCTCCGGTTCCCTCATGTCGGCAAGTGACCTAGATCACGATTCCTTGGCAGTGGTCGATTTCGTGTTGGATGATCTCGGCGGTGTAGCCCGAGAAGTTTTTGATGCGGTGGACGAAGTTCTTGTCCAGATACTCCACCTTAATGCGCCGATAGCGGGTGCAGGGGCGCTCGCCGGCAAGCGAGAGACATCCTTCGCTCGTCTGATAGGCATTGACCTGCTCAAGAATTTGCGGGTTGTACATCAGGAGCGCCTTGCTGCCGTCCTTTACGCAGATGATGCGTTTGCGCACGCCGATCATATTGGCGGCGAGGCCCACGCACTCGTGCTCATGCTCATGGAGCGTATCCAGGAGGTCCTGCCCGGTCACGGCGTCATCGGGGCCCGCGTCTTCGGAAGGCAGGCGCAAAAAGAACTCGGATTTCATGATGGGCTTAATCATGGCGGGCTCCTCATGTCTTATGCTTTCGTGGACTTTTAATAATAGCGCGGAAGGAAAGCTGCGCGTCCGCGTTACAATCTTTCGACGTTGGACCATGTTGTCAGATTCGTCGTGTGCGGCGTCTGGCGTAAGTCTAGGGCTCATTTTCGCCCTGGACTGTTCCTCTGGGGCGATGCGACTGTCGTTCCAAGAGGAAGGAAATGCATGGGGAGCAAATCTCAGCAACAAGTTCAAGTAGCGCCATCGGCCACTGCGGCGTTTCTCGTCGTAATGTATATTGCAGCCTTTGTCGCCGCGTTTAACGAGAACATTATTAACGTGGCGTTGCACGACATCATGGCGGTCTTTTCGGTGAGCGCTACCACGGCGCAGTGGCTCGTTTCGGGATACATGATCGTGACGTCGATCTTTACGGCCATCATGGCCTTTCTGTCCGGTCGTTTCTCGACGCGCAAGCTGCTGTTTTTCGCATGCGGATGCATGGTCGCCGGAGAAGTCCTGTGCCTGGTCGCCCCGTCGTTTACCGTTTTGCTGCCAAGTCGTATTTTGCAGGCTGCGGGATCGGGCATCTTGTTTCCGCTCATGATGAATGTGGTGCTATCTTGTGCTCCGCGCGAGAAGCTCGGTCTGTATCTGAGCCTGGGCGGTGCCTGCATTACGCTAGGGCCGGCGTTTGGGCCCGTGATTAGTGGTCTTATGTGCACGTTGTTTGGCTGGAGGGCGGTGTTCGTAGTGCCGCTGGTGGGCGGTGTCGTGGTCGCCGCGGCGGCAGCAAAGCTCGTTCGGAATGTCGGAGAGCGCTCGAACACCACGCTTGATATTCTGTCGGTTGTTTTGCTCACTGCCGGCATTACGGCGTTCGTGTATTCCGTAGGCGAGTTCTCGACCAATGTGATGGCCGGTATCGCGACGCTTTTCGCCGCTGTTGTGGTGCTCGGCCTGTTTGCGGTTCGTCAGCTCAAGCTCAAACATCCGGTGCTTAACGTGCGTCCCATGGCGAGCGTTCGTTTTTGGCCTGCATGCCTGCTTGTGGTGGTGTCGATGATGACGACGTTCTCGATGAGCGTTTTGTTGCCGCTCTATTTTGAGGGCGCATACGGCATGACCGCACTTGTCGCGGGTTTGCTCATTTTGCCGGCGATCGCCTGCAACGCCGTGACCTCGATTGTGGGCGGACGCGTGATGGATGCCCGTGGTGCGTGGCCGCTGCTGCCGGTCGGCTTTGCCCTGATCGCTGTGGGGCAGACGGCAATCTCGATGACCGCGGCAAGCATGAACATCGGCGTTGTCGTGCTGCTGACCGTTGTGGTGTATGCCGGCGTCGGTTTGGTACTGAGCCCCTCGCAGACCGCCGGTTTGGAGACGCTCCCCGCCGCTGAGCATCCTCACGGAACGGCATTGCTTAACACGTGGAACATGATTGCCGCGTCGTTTGGTCCGTCGCTGTTTATCGGCCTGCTTTCGAGTTCTGCGGTGGCTGCTGGCGCCGCAGGCGTTGCGTCGGACGTTGCCCAGGCGATAGGATTTGCAGCCGCCGTGCGCGTGGCGGCCGTGATTGCCGTTGTCGGGTTCGCGGTGTCGCTGGTGTACACTCGCCGCGAGTCGCACATGTCGCATTAATGTGTGCACATAGATTCTGCAGTTAGATTGGGTGACGACACCATAAACTAATGGACGTTTTGCCGAGAGGCATGAATGTTTAAAGCGCAAAGAGTGCGCGACGGGCCCCGCGAATGGGGCGATGATGCCCGAGAGGGCCAAGAAGGAGTCTCATGTCTGAGAACGAAGAGATCATGAACGAGACCGAGAACGAGACCATGGCTGCCGAGGTTGAGGCAGTCGAGACTGTGGAGACCGAAGCTGCCGAGGTTGAGGCTGCTGACGAGGTTTCCGCCGAGGAGGCCGAGGTTGTCGAGGCCGCCGCTGATTACGATGACGAAGAGCTGATGGACAAGATGCAGAAGGCCGCCCGCCTGCTGCGCAGCCGTCGCTTTGCTATTTCCAAGGAGGAGGAGGCCAAGGCCGAGCGCATGGCGAACATCGAGCGCGCCATCAAGCTTCTTGACCTCAAGCCCAAGATGGAGCAGAAGGAAATGTCCGACCTGCTGGGCATGCGCCTTCGTGAGCTCGATGGCCTGATGGCCGAGGCCGAGGCTGCCGATCTGGTCGGCCGCATCGACGACGCCGAGGGCGATATGCGCAAGATCGTTGTCTTCGCTGCCGAGGATGCCGCTGAGGGCCTGGTCGAGCTTGCCAACAAGAAGGAGAAGCTCCTGCCCGAGCTTTCTTACGAGGAGGCTACCGAGCTGATGGCCGCTCTCGATAAGGTTATCGCTCCGCTCGTCGCCATGGGTCTGGACGAGGACCGCGGTCCTCGCGGCGGCCGTGACGAGCGCGGTGGCCGTGGCGGCGACCGTGGCGGTCGCGGCGGCTTTGGCGATCGCGGTGGCCGTGGCGGTGACCGCGGCGGCGACCGTGGCGGCTTCGGCGGCAACCGTGGTAACGACCGTGGCGGTCGCGGTGGCGATCGCGGCGGCCGCAACGGCGGCGGCTTCCGCGGCAACCGCTTTTAGTTGAGTTACGGCGTTTTACCAAACGCCGTAACTGCTCGACGCTGCAAACCCGCCAGAGCGGCAATCTGCCTTTCAACTTCGGCGGCATGATCAAAAGATCAATGCCGCCTCGTTTCAAGGCACCTTGCTCGCTCTGGCGGGTTTTCGCT
>CATVTM010000047.1 GCA_958346935.1 uncultured Collinsella sp. | reverse complement strand
GACATACAGTTTTTCGATTCCGTATGTATATATGCGCGCTAATGGGTTATAAAATCTAAGTCTGAACATAGCAGGTCTGCGATTCGGCTCGGGCGACCGGGCCGTTTTTGCGGACGGGGGTAGCGCGAAAGGACTGCACATGCGTCAATTTAAGACCGAGAGCAAAAAACTGCTCGACCTCATGATCAACTCCATCTACACCAATAAGGAAATCTTCCTGCGCGAGCTTATCTCTAACGCGAGCGACGCCGTCGACAAGCTCAACTTTAAGAGTCTGCAGGACCCGAGCGTCAAGATCGACCAGGGCGACCTGGCCATTCGCGTCTCCTTTGATAAAGACGCCCGCACCATTACCATCTCGGATAACGGCATTGGCATGACCGCCGAGGAGCTCGAGCGCAACCTAGGCACTATCGCTCATTCCGGCTCCGAGGAGTTTAAGACCGAGAACGCCGAGCAGCAGGGTTCGGATGTCGACATCATCGGCCAGTTTGGCGTGGGCTTCTACTCGGCTTTTATGGTCGCCAGCCATGTGAAGGTCGTCAGCCGCGCCTACGGCGAGGATGTCGCCCATGTGTGGGAATCCGACGGTCTTGAGGGCTACACCATCGAGGACGGCGAGCGCGCCGAGCACGGTACCGATGTCATCCTGACGCTGCGCGAGAACGAGAAGCTCGACGCCGACGGCGAGGCCGAGACCTACGATCGCTTCCTGACCGAGTGGGGCCTCAAGAGCCTGATTCAGCAGTACAGCAACTATGTGCGCTACCCGATTCAGATGATGGTGTCCAAGAGCCGCCAGAAACCCAAGCCCGAGGACGCCGGCGACGATTACAAGCCCGAGTACGAGGACTACCAGGAGCTTGAGACCGTCAACTCCATGACGCCGATCTGGAAAAAGCGCAGCTCCGATGTCGAGCAGAAGGACTACGACGAGTTCTACAAGTCCACGTTCCACGACTTTGACGATCCTGCGCGCACCATCAGCTTCCACGCCGAGGGCACGCTCGAGTATGACGCCCTGCTGTTTGTGCCGGGACGCGCGCCGTTCGATCTGTACAGCAAGGACTACGAGAAGGGTCTGGCGCTCTACAGCTCCAACGTCCTGATCATGGAGAAGTGCGACGACCTGCTGCCCGACTACTACAACTTTGTCCGCGGCGTCGTGGATTCCGCCGACGTGTCGCTCAACATCTCGCGCGAGACGCTGCAGCAGAACCGTCAGCTCAAGGCCATCGCCAAGCGCGTGGAAAAGAAGATTACTGCCGACCTTGAGGATATGCGTGACAACGACCGCGAGGCCTACGAGAAGTTCTTTGAGAACTTTGGCCGCGGTCTTAAGTATGGCATCTACTCGAGCTATGGCATGAAGGCCGATGAGCTCGCCGACCTGTTGCTGTTCTGGTCTGCCAAGGAGCAGAAGATGATTACCCTGGCCGAGTATGCCAAGGGCATGCCCGAGGATCAGAAGGCCATCTACTACGCCGCCGGCGACTCGCGTGAGCGCTTGGCCAAGATGCCCGTGGTAAAGGGCGTGCTTGACCGCGGCTATGACGTGCTGCTGCTGACGCAGGATGTGGATGAGTTCACCTTCCAGGCCATGCGTGAGTACGTTGCCGCCGATATGCCCAAGATCTACGAGGACGATGCTGCCCGCGAGGCTGCCGAGAAGGCTGTGGCCGATGGTGCCGAGCCCGAGGTCGAGGATCGTCATCTGGAGCTCAAGAACGTCGCGACCGGTGATCTTGACCTGGCGACCGAGGACGAGAAGAAGGAGGCCGAGGACGCCACCAAGGAAAACGAGGACCTCTTTAGCGCTATGAAGGAGGCGCTTGGTGACAAGGTCGAGAAAGTTGCCGTCTCCGCGCGCCTGACCGATGCCCCCGCTTGCATCACCACCGAGGGCCCGCTTTCGCTCGAGATGGAGAAGGTGCTCCAGAAGGGACCCGAGGGCGCGCCCGACGGCATGCCCAAGAGCCAGCGCGTGCTTGAGCTCAATGCCAAGCACCCGGTCTTCGACAAGCTTGTCGCTGCCCAGAAGGCAGGCGACGCCGACAAGATCAAGCAGTACTCCGGTCTGCTCTATGACCAGGCTCTGCTGGTCGAGGGCATCCTCCCCGAGGACCCCGTGGCCTTCGCAGCAGCTGTTTGCAACTTGATGTAGTTAGGTAGTTACGCGGTTTTACCAAACCGCGTAACAGCTCGACGCTGCAAACGCCCCTAAGCGGCAATCTGACGTTCAATCGTCGGTCGCGTACCGAAGTACGCTTCCCTCCTCTTTCACGTCACCTTGCTCGCTTAGGGGCGTTTTCGCTGACTTATGCTCAACCAGCGACGCTTTCGTGGTCCAAACTAGTCATCGGGGACGTTCTTGTTTGACTAGTCGTTTAAGAACGTCCCCAATGACTAGTCGGATTGATAATTTGTGCGGGTTGTGGTTTTGTGACCTGCTGAAATTTAGGATACTGTACATCTGTACGCTAACTCATCTTCGTAGTATATTGCTACCCGCAAAACTCAGCACCATTGTGCCGTGAGGCACTAAAGCGCCTCCGTACAATGGTTGTCGATAGTACGATTCGATTCAACGACAGGATGGATGGTCCAAGCGTGAGTCTCGGCAGCAAACTATCCAACGCAAAGGTCTCCTTTGCGATCTTTAAGCGCGACATCAAGCGATTGCTCGTGAACCCCGTCGCCCTGGTGGTTACTTTGGGCGTGTGCGTCATTCCCTCGCTGTATGCCTGGTACAACATCGTGGCTAACTGGGATCCGTACGGAAACACCCAGGGTATCAAGATTGCCATCGCCAACAACGATCGGGGCACCCAAAACGACTTGGTGGGCGAGCTCAACGCGGGCGACCAGGTCGTCGATCAGCTCAAGGAGAACGATCAGCTGGGCTGGACCTTCGTCGATTCGGCGGCCGACGCCAAGGAGGGCGTCGAGAGCGGTGAGTACTATGCGGCCATCGTAATCCCTAAGAACTTCTCGGATAACCTGGTTTCGATGCTCGACGGCAACTACCATCAGCCCAAGCTTACGTACTACGTCAATGAGAAGAAGAGTGCTATTGCGCCCAAGGTTACCGACACCGGTGCAAGCACCATCGAGGAGCAGATCAACTCGGAATTTGTCTCCACAGTGGGCGAGACCGTTGCCAGCATCGCCAAGGATGCCGGGGTCGATTTAAAGGACAAGGCAACCCAGACTCAGAATTCGTTGGCTGGTTCGGTATCAGAGGCATCCGGTACCTTGGGTGAGGTGCGCGATTCGATTGGCGACATGAATGCCGCCATCGATAAGACGAGTGGCGCTATCGCCTCGGCTGATGCCGCGTTGGCGGGCCTGCAGGGTCAGACGCCCTCTCTAACGCAGGCAATCGCTCAGGGCAATGACCTGCTGGGCGAGGCGCGCGCTACGGCGGGCAACTCTGTCGCCTCGCTCTCCAAGGCACTCTCGGAAGGCAGCCTTGCGCTCACCAAGACGTCAGCCTCCGCGAACGCTGCGATTGGCAAGCTGACGGGCGCGGTCACATCTACGACCACCCGCATCGACAACTCGCTTGAGTCTCTCCAAGCGACGATCGACCACAATAAGGCCGTTATCGGGCACTTGGAAATTCTCGTTAATGACACGTCGACAGGTTCCAAGGAAATTGACGCGCGCATTGTATCGACCATCGATTTGCTCCGCGAACAGAATGAAAAGCTTCAGAGCATCAAGGACGGTCTGTCTGCGCAGTCGAGCGCCATGGCGAATGACGCCGCGGCTGTCTCGGGCGCCAGCGACGCTATCAATAACGCAATCCAGACCGGTGCGACCAACCTTGGCCAGGCCCAGACGGACCTGGGTCAAAACGCGCTGCCGAAGGCCTCGAGCGCGCTTGATTCATTTGCCGCCGTCTCGGGTGATCTGACGGGAATCGTGTCTGGCCTCACGCCTACTATTGCAAGTGCGCGCGGTACGCTTTCGCAGCTTAACGCTACGCTCGGCCAGGCCAAGACCACGCTGTCCCAGACCGATTCCTCGCTTGCCAAGGTCCAGGACAAGCTTGCGACCGCAGCCAATGACATCGCGGCGCTGCAGACCTCTGAGTCTATGGGCGAGCTCGCCGACCTTATGGGCGTCGATGTCAATGACGTGGCAGATTTCATGGCCTCTCCGGTCGAGCTGACGTCCAAGTCGATCTATCCGGTCAAGAGCTTTGGCTCGGGCATCGCTCCCTTCTACACCAATCTGGCGCTTTGGGTGGGCGGTTACGTACTCATCGCCATCTACAAGCTCGAGGTCGATCGCGAGGGCATTGGCAGCTTTACGGCGCGCCAGGGCTACTTCGGCCGTTGGATGCTCCTGGTGATCCTGGGCGCGCTCCAGGCCACCATCGTTACGGTAGGCGATCTGGTGATTGGCGTGCAGTGCATCAACCCGCTGCTGTTCGTGCTGGGCGGCATCGCCATCTCGTTCACCTACGTCAATATCATCTATGCGCTGTCCACTACGTTTAAGCACATCGGCAAGGCAATCGGCGTCATTCTCGTCATCGTGCAGATTCCGGGTTCGTCGGGCATGTATCCCATCGAGATGATGCCCGGCTTCTTCCAGTGGCTGCACCCGCTGCTGCCCTTTACCTACGGCATCAATCTGCTGCGCGAGACGGTCGGCGGCATGTACTCGTTTAACTACCTGTTTAACCTGTGCATTCTGGGCGTGTTCTTGATCGTGGCGCTCTTTATCGGTCTGCAGCTGCGTCCGCTGCTGCTCAACCTTAACCTGCTCTTTGATAAACAGCTTTCCACGACGGGTATGATGATCTGCGAGTCCAACGACCTGCCGCGCCAGCGCTACTCGCTGCGCACGGCCATGCGTGTCATGCTCGATTCCGATTCGTACCGTCGCGAACTGCTCGACCATGCGGTCGCCTTTGAACATCGCTACCCGTACTACATCAAGGGCGGTTTTGCCGCCGTGGTGGGCGTTCAGGTCCTGCTCTTTGTCCTGTCGACGGTTCTCGATATCGACAATAACGGCAAGATCATCCTGCTTGTCATTTGGATCATCTCGGTTATTGCCATCTGCGGCTGGCTTATCAATATCGAGTACATCCGCTCGAGCCTCAACACCCAGATGCGCATCTCGGCGCTTTCGGATGAGGACCTGCGCCGCGAGATGCGCGAGCACACGGCCGCCATTCCGGCCGCTCGTCGCATGTTCGGCCTGAATGCCAGCGAGCGAGGTTCTAGCTCCAAGGATCAGGCTGTCGACCAGTCCATTCACCACGATATGCACCATGTGCCCGCGAACGGGGACGACACATTTGTGATGAATGAGGATGGCGCCCCGCTTGGCAAGCACTCTAAAGGAGGTGAGGCATAAATGAAAAACATCCTGCACCTGTTTAAGCGCGATGTCCAAAACGTGTCTCGCTCCGTGATCGGCATGGTCGTCGTGATGGGCCTGATCATCGTGCCATGTCTCTATGCATGGTTTAACATCGCCGGAAGCTGGGATCCCTACGGCAATACCGGCAACCTTAAGATTGCAGTGGTCAACACCGATGAGGGTTACGAGAGCGATCTGATTCCCGTCGAGGTCAACGTGGGCGAAAACGTAACCGCCACCCTGCGCGGCAACGAGAACTTCGACTGGGTCGTCCTCAACGACCGTGATAAGGCGATTGAGGGCGTTAAGTCGGGCGCGTACTACGCTGCCGTCGTTATCCCTAAAACGTTTAGCGCCGACATGATGACGCTTTTCTCGACCGAGGTGAAGCACGCCGATATCGAGTTCTATGAGAATCAGAAGGCCAACGCCATCGCACAGATCGTGACTGAAAAGGGTTCGAGCGCCGTCCAGAGTCAGGTCAACGAGACCTTTACCAAGACCATCACGACCATCGGCCTTAAGACCGTGTCCAGCCTGCTCGACTATATGAGTACCGACCAGGTGAGCAGCTTTATCGCCAATCTGTCCTCGACGCTGGGCGATTCGGTCGAGGACCTGCAGGACGTTCAGGCGAGTGCGACGTCGCTCGCGGGCATTTTGAGCTCCACGTCCGATTCACTGACATCGGCGGGCGGCATGCTCAAGCAGACGGGCACCGTTGATGAGTCGACGAAGCAGCTGATGGAGCACGCCAAGAGTGGCATCAATGATTCCAAGGAAGCGCTCAAGGCCGCCAACGATGCCGTTGACGCGGCGATTGACGGAAGCGCGGGCTCGTTCGACAACGTGTCCGCCGAGCTTGCGAAGGCATTCGATGCCGCGAATCAGCATGTTGACCTTACGGTGTCTCAGCTCAACGAAGCCGCAGCGGCGCTCAATACGCGTGCTGACGATATCGATGCGATGACCGATCAGCTCCGTAACCTTGCCGACCAGGTGAGTGATGACAAGCTCAAAGACGGTCTCGAGTCCGCTGCGACGTCGCTGGGCAGAATTGCCGTGGAGTACCGCAACAATGCGAAGGACCTGACGGCGACCGCAAAGTCCCTTTCGGACGGCATGGCGGAGGTCAACAACTCGCGTGCCGAGGTCGACCAGGCCATCGCCGATGCCAAGGCGGGTATCTCGGGAGCCAAGTCCGACTACGATTCCACGTTCTCGGTTAAGGCCAAGGAGCTCAAGAAGACCATTTCGGGCGTTCTGGATTCCCTGAACGGTATCTCGGGTGACTTGGATAGCGCCGTGAGCGGTCTGACCGACGCCTCTGGCTCGCTCGCAAAGGGCCTCTCCAAGGCTGCGACGCTGGTCAACAAGGCTTCCGATCAGCTGGGTGAGGCATCGGACAAGATTAGCGCCTTTAAGGACGAGCTCGATGGCGCCCTGATGTCGGACGACCTTGCCACGATCAAGACGATGATCGGCAACGATCCCGAGGGTTTGGCCGTGTCGCTTTCCGGCCCCGTCGCGCTCGACCGCAAGCCGGTCTATCCGATCCGCAATTACGGTTCGGCCATGGCGCCGTTCTATACGATCCTGTCGCTGTGGGTCGGCTCGATCGTGCTGGCGGCCATGATGAAGGTATCGGTTGACGATGAGCTCATCAACGAGCTGATCCCCGTGCGCCTGCACGAGATCTACCTGGGCCGCTACCTGTTCTTTGGAGGTCTGGCCCTGCTGCAGGCGACACTCGTGTGCGCGGGCGACATCCTGTTCTTTGGCATCCAATGCGACAACCCGCTGCAGTTTGTGCTGGCGGGCTGGGTCGCGAGTCTCGTGTTCTCCAATATCGTCTACACGCTCACGGTTTCGTTTGGCGATATCGGCAAGGCGCTCGCTGTCGTGCTGTTGGTCATGCAGGTCGGCGGTTCAGGCGGTACGTTCCCCATCGAGATGACCGGCCCCGTGTTCCAGGCGATCTACCCGTTCCTGCCGTTTACCCACGGCATCAACGCCATGCACGCCGCCATGGCTGGCGCCTACCATATGGAGTACTGGGTTGAGCTGGGTATCTTGGCGAGCTATCTGATTCCGTCGCTGGGCCTGGGCGTCGTCTTCCGCCGCCCGGTCATCAAGGCCAACGACTGGATCATCGAAAAGCTGGAGTCGACCAAATTAATCTAGTTACGCGGTTTTACCAAACCGCGTAACGGCTCGACGCTGCAAACGCCCCTAAGCGGCAATCTGACGTTCAATTTCAAGGGCGCGATCAGAAGGTCAGCGCCCTTTCATTTCACGTCACCTTGCTCGCTTAGGGTCGTTTTCGCTGACGTTGACGGAACATCGAGGTTATTCAAGTCGGTACTTTAGTGGGCTGGATTGCGGTGCAACGCTGGTTGTTGCTACAGTAGCGGGGCGTGCCGGGGGTCCGGTGCGCCCTGTTTTTATTTGACCATGAGGCGGCACGCAGCCATACGCGTGCGGACACCACGCCCAGATTGAGTGCGAGGATGTTCCATGGCCCAATACGCTGCCAACGAAATCGAAAACATGCCCGATAGCCCTGTAGCCCGTGAGGATTTGGGCGCGGGTGGTATTCCCCGGGGTGCCGGCGCACGCTCGCCGTTGTTCTGGAAAGTTCTACTGCTTTCGGTGGCGATTATCTGGGGCTACTCCTTTACCACTATGAAGGACGCACTCGACACCATTCCGGTGTTCGAGCTGGTCTATGTTCGCTTTCTCCCGGCATCACTGGTTATGTTTGCAATTTTCCATAAGCGCATCATCGCTCATTTCAATGCCCGCAACCTGATCGTCGGGCTTGGCATGGGCGCGCTCATGTGGGGTGCCTACGGTTTGCAGACGATCGGCCTGGCACAGACCACGGCAGGCAAAAGCGCGTTTTTGACGGGCACGTACTGCATCTTGGTTCCGTTTGCGAGCTACGTCCTAAGCGGCGAAAAGCTTACCCGTTACAACTTGGGCGCCGCGTTGCTGTGCCTGGCGGGCATTGGCTTGGTGGCGCTCGATAGCGTCGAGTTCAATGCCGGCGATGCCATTACGCTGGGCGGCGCGGTCTTCTTTGCCATCCAGATGGCGGTGACCGCCAAGTACGGTCGCAAGATGGATATCAACGTCATCACGTTTTGGATGTTTGTGGGCAATGGTGTCCTAAGCCTGATCTCGTCGCTGTTGTTCGAGACCCAAGCGCCCTCGTCCGTGTGGACGCCGAGCTTTATCTGCGTAATGGCCTTTCTCTCGGTGGGCTGCACGTGCGTGGCGCTGCTCATCCAAAACGTCGGCTTGGCGCACGTCCCGGCCTCGACGGGCTCACTGCTGCTTTCGATGGAGTCGCCATCGGGCGTGTTGTTTTCGGTGCTGCTGATGGGGGAGGCGCTCACCTCGCGCCTGCTTGCCGGCTTTGCGCTCATCTTCCTGTCGATCATTTTGAGTGAGACGCATTTCGATTTCTTGCGCCGAAAATCTCACCCGCAATTGTAAACAACTTGTTGCGCCGCCCTCCCAGGGCGGCATTTTTTATGCCATGCCCTTACAGTTGTGCCTTGCACTTTACGCTATCAAAGTGCGTGCTGCAAAAACGTTACTGGAGGGCATCTATGGCACCAGCTCTGTCCGATTTTCAACCGCAACCAGCGCCTCAGGCTACCACAGCGGCGCAGACCGCTATCGGCGACGGTCTTGTCGCAGAAGCTCAGGCTTTTGCGGACGAGCTCGCTGCGTGGCGCCACGATCTACACCAGATGCCCGAGCTGGGTAACAATCTTCCGCAGACGTCTGCCTATATCCAGGCACGTCTGGACGAGATGGACATCCCCCATACCACGCTCGTCGACGGCTCCTGTGTTGTTGGCCTGATCGGTGCCGGTGCGGCCGCGGCCGCTCAGGGCAATGGCACGTGCAAGGACGAGCAGGCCGGAACGGTCGTCATGCTCCGAGGCGATATGGATGCCCTACCCGTTGTCGAGGAATCCGGCGAGCCCTTTGCATCCACCAATGGTTGCATGCATGCTTGCGGTCACGATATGCACGCGACGGCGCTGCTTGGTGCGGCGCGCCTGCTCAAGGCCCGCGAGGCCGAGCTTGTGGAGGCCAACGCCACGGTGAAATTGCTGTTCCAGCCGGGCGAGGAGACCTTTGAGGGAGCACGCGCTGCCATCGCCGATGGCCTGCTGCAGAACCCGCGCCCTCAGGCGGCCTTTGCTATGCATGTCAACAGCCAGTCGCCGCTTGGCCTGGTGCTCTACGGCAGTCCAGCGCTTTCGGGCGTGTACGGTTTCCGCATCACGCTCCAGGGCAAGGGCGGCCATGGCTCGAGCCCCGAGATCTGCATCGACCCCATCACGGCCGGCGTCCATGTGCACCTGGCGCTCCAGGAGCTTATCGCCCGCGAAGTGCCGGCGGCCAAGGAAGTCGCACTTACCGTTGGTAAGTTCGCCGGCGGCTTGGCGGCCAACGTCATCCCCGACACCTGCGTGCTCGAGGGAACGCTGCGCGGCTTTGATGTTGAGCTCATGGCTCACCTCAAGACCCGCATCGCGGAGGTCGTTAACGGCGTTGCCACGACCTATCGTACGCCGGCGACCATCGAGACGCTTTCGGATGTTCCGCCGCTTGTACTCGACAGCGATATGACTCAGGCGTCGCTTGGCTACGTGGGCGCAGTGCTGCCCAAGGCGGCTTTCTTGCCGCTTTTCCACGCCATGGCGAGTGAGGACTTCGCGCTTATCTCGAGCGAGATTCCGAGTGCGTACTTTACCGTGGGCGCGGCCGTAACCGACACGGACGAACACTTTGCCCAGCACCATCCCAAGGCGCGTTTTAACGATGCCGAGCTTCCTCTCGGCGCCGCGGCTTATGCCGCCGTCGCTTTGGGCTATATCGCCGACCACAAGGAGTAACTAATGCCCCAGCAGCGTAAGTTCTTCCCCGGCTGGCTCGTGGTGACCTCCGGCTTCGTGATCATGGCCACGTGCTACACGATTTTCGTCAACTGCATGAGCCTGTTCCAGCCGCTGATCGTCAGCGACCTGGGCATTTCCCTTGCGCAGTACAACATTTCCAACGCTATCTCCACCGTGGTGAGCGTCGTGGGTTCGCTCGTTATCGGCCATGTTGCCGATAAGGTGAGTGGCCGCGTATTGGGCTCGCTCACCGTTATCGCTACCTCGGCGGTGCTCGCGGGCATGAGCTTTGTGGGTGAGCTTTGGCAGGTCTATGTGCTCTTTGCCGTTTCGGGCTGCTTCGCTGTGGCCTCGACCCGTCTGCTCATTAGCCTGGTGACCGCCAACTGGTTTACCGCCAAACGCGGCCTTGCCATTTCCATCGCACTTTCGGGTTCGGGCTTTGGCGGAGCCATTCTCTCGCCGATCGTGAGCTCGCTTATCGTGAGTGTTGGCTGGCGCTCTGCGTTCCTGGTACTCGCTGCCGTCTGCATGGTGGCGGCACTGCCCATCACGGCCTATTCCTTCCGCACCAAGCCTTCCGAGATCGGCCTTAAGCCGCTCGGCGAGAACCCTGGCGATCCGTCCGTCTCGACGGCTGGCGACAAGGACGAGCACACGGCGCCCGAGGTTAGCGTCGGCTGGTCTCGTATCAAGAAGAGCCCGGCGTTTTGGCTGCTTGTCGTCGCCTTCCTCTTTATGGGTCTCGTTAACGGCGCCATCTTGCCCAACCAGGTCACCAACATGACGAGCGTTACCGTCAACGGCGCCAAGATCGTCACGGGCGGCCACGATCCCATGTGGGCAGGTACTGTGCTTTCGGCCTATATGGTTACCGTCGTTATCGCCAAGATCTCGCTCGGCGCAATCTATGACCGTTTTGGCCTGCGCTTTGGCAATATCCTTGGCTCCGTTGCGTGCATTATCGCCTGCGTGGCGCTGTGCTTCCCGACGACGGACCTCGGTCCCATTGTCGCCGCTGTGAGCTTTGGTATCGGAACGTGCATGGGCACCATCACGCCTACCATCGCCGCGTCCAAGCAGTTTGGCATGGCCGACCTCGGCAAGGTCACGGGCACCATTACCTCGCTCGAGATGGTCGGCGGCACCGTGGGCGCTATCGTCTCGGGCGTGCTGTTCGATGCCACGGGCTCCTTTGCGAGCACCTGGATCGTGTGCCTGGTGTGTTCTGCGGTCATGCTCGTATTCCTGTTGGCCTCGGAGCCCATCGCCGCCAAGCTGCGCGCAAGCGTGGCGGGGGAGTAGCGGGTCGCCGCCTATTCCTGTTTGCCTGTTCTGCCCGTGGCTGCCTTGGAAGCCGAATGGATGCTCGTACCATCATTCGGTTTCCAAGGCGGCCACGGGCCTACGAAATGATCCCTATTCCTCCGTCCCCAAGGGATCACGTGATCCGAAGGGGACGGAGGAAAAGGGATCACAAACAGCGGCGGCGCGTCTGGCCGAACGAGTCCCCATACCCTCGTTCGGTCAGACGCGCCGCCGCTGTTTGTGTTTGTGCCGTATAATGACCATTATCTATGACGCGATACAAAAGAAAGGTGTTTGCCCATGCAGGCACAGAAGGCGGAGGGAACCCGCGACCTTATCGGCGCCGAGATGCGCGCCTGGCAAAAGATGCAGCAGATTGCTGCCGGCGTATTCGAGCCGTTTGGCTTTAAGCCCATCGAGACGCCTGCGATCGAGCAGGTGGACGTCTTTGTCCATGGCATCGGCCAGTCGACCGACGTCGTGCGCAAGGAGATGTTCCGCGTCTTTAGCGGCGCCAACCTGGAGCGCGTCTTTGCCGAGGGCACCGACACCAAGCTCAAGCCCAAGCAGCGCCTGGCGCTTCGTCCCGAGGGCACGGCCGGTGTGGTGCGTGCCGTCGTGGAGAACAACCTGGTGCCTCAGGGCTCCACGCCGTTTAAGGCGTACTACGCCGAGGCCATGTTCCGCGGCGAGCGTCCCCAGAAGGGCCGCCTGCGCCAGTTCCATCAGGTGGGCATCGAGTGGCTCGGCGCTCCCGATCCGGCGGCAGACGCCGAGTGCATCATCATGCTCATGGAGTTCTACAAGCGCCTGGGCTTCGACCTTTCCAAGCTCCGTCTGCTCATCAACTCGATGGGTGACGCCCAGTGCCGTCCGGCTTACCGCGAGCAGGTCAAGCAGTTTATCCTCGATCACGCAGACGAGATGTGCGACGAGTGCCGCGAGCGCGCCGAGCTCAACCCGCTGCGCGCCTTCGACTGCAAGAACGACCACTGCCGCGAGATCATGGCCAACGCGCCGCTGATGGGTGACAACCTGTGCGACGAGTGCCGCGAGCACTACGAGCAGGTCAAGCGCTATCTGGATGCCGCCGGTATCGAGTATGTCGAGGACCCCACCCTGGTGCGTGGTCTGGACTACTACACCCGCACCGTCTTTGAGGTCGAGGCCCCTGGCGCCGGTGTCGGCTCCATCGGTGGCGGCGGCCGCTATGACGGCCTGGTCGAGCTCGAGGGCGGCAAGCCCACGGCAGGCGTCGGCTTCGCTGTCGGTTTTGAGCGCGCCCTGCTGGCCCTGCAGGCCTTTGGCAGCGACCTGGGTGCCGAGGAGGCCCCGTGCGTCTATGTCGCCAACGCCGGCAAGGAGCTGCGCCAGAACGTCTTTGCCATTACGCAGGAGCTTCGCGCCGCAGGCATCGTGACCGAGGCCGACTATCAGGGCCGTTCGCTCAAGGCCCAGTTTAAGCAGGCCGATAAGGTGGGCGCCAAGCTCATCCTGGTCTTGGGCGGCGACGAGCTTGCCGCCGGCAAGGTCAAGGTGCGCGACATGGAGAGCCATGAAGAGGTCCTTGCCGATCTGGCCAACGTCGTCGAGGCGGTTCGCGAGCGCCTGTAGCGCATCTTTTTGAGCTGCGGACCCGCTTGGGTGTCCCGTCCATCGCGAGCGATTGTTACGGGGGTGTTTCGCATTTATGCGGAATGCCCCCGTTTGTGTATGCCGTCCACCGAGAAATACGACCATTTGGGGCAAAAACCCTTGCAATGCAGAAAATACTTTTGTGTGGTAAAGCGCAATCAGTGTCGAAAGTATTTCTCAAGTGCCTATAATGAATACCGCATGTTACGTGCATAGAAGGAGGAATGGGAGGAAACGTGGCTGAGAACCTAAGCAACCAGTCTGTACCCGAAGCCGCGGCGCGCGTCGCTGCCGTGGTCAACCGCCTCGTTAACCGAATCGGCTCGAATGCCGAGTCCAGGGAGCGTCTCGCCGAGATCGAGATCCCCGAGGAGCTGCGCGACAATCTGGCGCTGTTCCTGCGCCTGGAGCGTCGTGTGCTTAGCGAGTATGATCCCGAGATCGCGGACCTGTTCGACAAAATCCTGTCGGCCGAAATTGTGGCCAATGCCGGCAACCCCGGTACGCGCGCTGCCGACGAGGCCGTCGATGAGCAGGGCGTACCTACCGCCGATGAGTCCACTGCTGTGGCGTTCCGTGAGGTCGTCGATATTATCGACAGCCTGCCGCTCGATAAGCAGCAGGTTATCGTCCGCGCCTTTACGAGCTTCTTCCATCTGGCAAACCTGTCGGAGGAGAACTACCGCGTGGCCCAGCTGCGCGAGCGCGAGGCCGGCGCATCGACCGATACCGAGGTCGATCCCGCCAACGAGCTCACCGTCGCCTATCACCAGTTGGTAAACGAGATGGGTGTCGAGGGCGCCAACGAGCTGCTCGGCAAGCTCGAGTTCCATCCTGTCTTTACCGCACATCCCACCGAGGCCCGTCGCAAGGCCGTCGAGGGCAAGATTCGCCGTATCTCCAACCTGCTGGAGGAGCGTCCGCGTCTGGGCGGCTCCGACCTGGTGGAGAACGAGCGCCATATGCTGCAGGAGATCGACGCCCTGGTGCGTACGAGCCCCATCGCGCTCAAGAAGCCCACGCCGGTCGAGGAAGCCGATACCATCATCGACATCTTCGATAACACGCTGTTCGACGTCATCCCCGTCATCTATCGTCGCTTTGACGACTGGGTGCTGGGCGACAAGGCCGGTACCGTGCCGCCGCTGTGCCCGGCGTTCTTCCATCCCGGCAGCTGGATCGGTTCCGACCGCGACGGTAACCCCAACGTCACCGCCAAGGTGAGCCGTGAGGTCGCCGCCAAGTACTTCACCCACATGGTGCTCAAGCTCGAGGACAAGTGCCGCCGCATCGGCCGTAACCTCACGCTCGAGGCCACTTACAGCAAGCCGTCTGCCGAGCTCATCAACCTGTGGAACCATCAGGTCGAGATGAGCACCCAGTACACCGCACGTGCTGAACTGATTTCCGAGCACGAGCCGCATCGCGCCGTCATGCTCGTCATGGCCGACCGTCTGAACGCCACCGTGCGCCGTATTACCGACACTATGTACCACAGTGCCGATGAGTTCCTGGAGGATCTGCGCGTCGTCCAGCGCTCGCTGGCTGCCTGCGGTGCCGTCCGTGCCGCCTACGGCCCGGTCCAGACCATCATCTGGCAGGTCGAGTCCTTCGGCTTCCACATGGTCGAGATGGAGTTCCGTCAGCACTCCGTGGTGCACGCCCGCGCCCTCAAGGATATCCACGAGAACGGTATCCATGGCGACCTGCAGCCCATGACGCGCGAGGTCATCGATACCTTCCGTGCTATCGGCTCCATCCAAAAGCGTTACGGCAAGAAGATGGCGCACCGCTACATCATCTCGTTCACCAAGAGCGCCCAGCATGTGGCCGACGTCTTTGAGCTTGCCCACCTGTCCTTTGCACATGAGGAGGATGTCCCCGAGCTCGACGTGATCCCGCTGTTTGAGCAGCTCGAGGATCTCGAGGGCTGCGTCGACGTGCTCGACCAGATGCTTACGCTGCCCGTGGTGCAAAAGCGCCTTGCCCAGACCAACCGCCGCATGGAGGTCATGCTGGGCTATTCCGACTCCTCCAAGGATGCCGGTCCTACCACGGCTATGCTCGCGCTGCACTCTGCGCAGGAGCGCATTGCCAAGTGGGCCGAGAAGAACGATATCGACCTGGTGCTCATGCACGGTCGCGGCGGTGCCGTGGGCCGTGGCGGCGGCCCGGCCAATAAGGCCGTGCTGGCGCAGCCCAAGGGTTCGGTCAACTGCTTCTTTAAGCTCACCGAGCAGGGTGAGGTCATCTTTGCCCGTTACGGCAACCGCACGCTGGCTCAGCGTCATGTTGAGTCCGTTGCCGCCGCAACGCTGCTTCAGTCTGCCCCGAGTGTCGAGAAGATCAACACCGAGACCACGCAGAAGTTCTGGGATATGGCCGAGAAGCTCAACGCCGCAAGCCACGAGCGCTATCTGGACCTGCTGAATACCGAGGACTTTACGCCGTGGTTCTCGACCGTGACGCCGCTGACCGAGGTCGGCCTGCTGCCGATCGGCTCGCGTCCCGCCAAGCGCGGCCTGGGTGCCAAGTCGCTCGACGACCTGCGTACCATTCCGTGGATCTTCAGCTGGAGCCAGGCCCGCATTAACCTGGCCGCTTGGTACGGCCTGGGCACTGCCTGCGAGCAGTTTGGCGATCTTGATCAGCTCAAGGCCGCCTACCAGGAGTGGCCGTTCTTCCGCACGTTCATCGACAACATCGAGATGTCGATTGCCAAGACCGACCAGCGCATCGCCAAGATGTACCTGCACCTGGGTGACCGTGAGGATCTGTCCGAGAAGGTCTTTACCGAGATGCAGCTCACCCGTAAGTGGGTCCTCGCCATCGTCGGTGACGAGTGGCCGCTGCAGCGCCGCCGCGTGCTCGGCTGCGCCGTCCGCGTCCGTAACCCCTACGTCGACGCTCTGTCCATCGCCCAGGTTCGCGCCCTTCGCGAGGTTCGTATGAACCAGGACGAGATGGCCGAGGAGAAGAAGGCCGAGTACATGAGCCTGATCCTTTCGACTGTGACTGGAGTTTCGGCAGGACTGCAAAACACGGGGTAATAGATAGCCCTGGAGTCGTTGTCCGGGGCCGCCCGGGGGTTTTATTTACGGGGGGGCCCCGGCCAAGAAAAAAACCCCCCCGCGCCCAA
>CATVTM010000046.1 GCA_958346935.1 uncultured Collinsella sp. | reverse complement strand
TCTCGAGCTCCTCGACCGTCTACGGCGACCCGGACAACCCGCCCGTCACCGAGGAGGATCCTAAGAAGCCCGCGACCAACCCCTATGGTTGGACCAAGTGGATGATCGAGCAGATCCTTATGGACGTCCACACCGCCGACCCCGAGTGGGACGTCGTGCTGCTCCGTTACTTCAACCCCATTGGCGCTCATCCGTCGGGCCTGATCGGCGAGGACCCCAAGGGCATCCCCAACAACCTGGTGCCCTATGTCGCCCAGGTTGCCGTGGGCAAGCTCGAGGCCGTTCAGGTCTTTGGCAACGACTACCCCACCCCCGACGGCACCGGCGTGCGCGACTACATCCACGTGTGCGATCTGGCCTCTGGTCACGTTGCCGCCCTTAATTGGATGAACGGCAAGACCGGCGTCGAGATCTTTAACCTGGGCACCGGCACCGGCACCTCGGTACTCGAGGTCGTCGCCGCCTTCTCCAAGGCTTGTGGCAAGGAGCTGCCCTACGTGATCCGCGAGCGCCGCGCCGGCGACATCGCTGCCAACTGGTGCGATGCCTCCAAGGCCGAGCGCATGATGGGCTGGAAGGCCCAGTACGACATCGCGGACATGTGCCGCGATAGCTGGAACTGGCAGAGCCACAACCCCAACGGCTTCGCCGACGCCGAGTAGCAAAAACCTACATACCGCTCTTGCCCCGATCTCACGTTGTGAGGTCGGGGCTTTTTCATGGCATGTAACCATTCGCCGAAAATCGACCAACTTTTTTATCTTGCCTGTACATGTTTAAACAACATGTTTTACAATAGGCGTACCGAATCAGAACATCGGAGGCGGACTGCACACCCATCGGCAGGCCGACCCCACAACAAGAAGGTTGGTGAGCGCATTCATGGAGCGTGCAAGCGGCGTCCTCATGCCCGTCTCATCTCTGCCCGGACCATACGGAATCGGCGGCTTTGGCTGGAATGCCTACGACTTCGTCGATTTTCTCGCCTCGTGCAAACAACATTACTGGCAGATTCTGCCCCTTACGACGACCAGCTATGGCGATTCGCCCTATCAGTCGTTCTCGGCCCGCGCAGGCAACCCCAACTTTATCGACTTTGCCGAGCTTATCGAGGCAGGGTATCTGGAGCAGCGCGATATCGATGGCGTGTATCTGGGATCCGACCCCAGCAATGTCGACTACGGTGCTATCTTTGACGGCCGCCGTCAGATTCTCGACCGCGCCGCTGAGCGCTTTGCTGCCGACAAGCCGGCCGATTTCGATGACTTTATCCAGGCCAACGAGGACTGGCTCATCCCCTACTGTGAGTTCATGACCGTCAAAGAGGAGTGCGGTCTCAAGGCGTTTTGGGAGTGGCCCGCGGAGCTCCGCACCCGCGGCGAGGCTTCCGCCAAGGTCTGCGCCGACCATCCGGCGCGTATGCTCTACCACCAGATGACGCAGTACTTCTTCGATCGCCAGTGGAGCCGCCTCAAGGCCTATGCCAACGAGCGCGACATTCTCATCATCGGCGACCTGCCCATCTATGTCTCGCGTGACTCCGTCGAGATGTGGGCGACACCTGAGCTCTTTAAGATCGACGCCGCCGGCAATCCCGTGAGCGTCGCCGGCACGCCGCCCGACCAGTTCTCGGCCACCGGCCAGTACTGGGGCAACCCCATCTACGACTGGGACGCCATGGAGTCCGACGGCTTCTCCTGGTGGGAGGGCCGCATTCGCGCCGCCCTCGACATGTACGACGTCATCCGCCTGGATCACTTCCGCGGCTTCGAGGCCTATTGGGAGGTGCCGTTCTCCTCGCCCGATTCGTCCTACGGTTCGTGGACGCAGGGTCCCGGCCTCAAGTTCTTCAAGACGCTCGAGGAAAAGCTCGGCACGCTGCCCATCATCGCCGAGGACCTGGGCTTCCTCACCCCCGGCGTCATCGACATGCGCGACAACTCGGGCTTCCCCGGCATGAAGATCCTGCAGTTTGCCTTTGAGGGCACCAACTCGTACTACCTGCCGCATAACTACATCGCCAACACCGTCGCCTATGTGGGCACCCACGACAACGAGACGGCGCGCGGTTGGTTTGAGGGAACGGCCACCCCGCGTCAGCGCGAGCAGGCAGCCCTGTACACCCATCAGCAGGCCGGCGAACCCATGGCAGATGCACTCAATCGCACCATCGCCGCCAGCGTGAGCGACACGTGCATCTACACCATGCAGGACCTGCTCAACTTGGGCAACGAGGCGCGCATCAACACCCCTGCCACGCTGGGCGGCAACTGGACCTGGCGCATGCTCGACGGCGCCATCACCCGCGAGCTCGAGCACAAACTCACCGACTGGACCGAGACCTACTTCCGCATCCCGTCGGAAGCCGAAATCGAGCTTCCTCAATAGGAGCTACCGCGCCCGACCCCTCCCCACCGTGCGGACGCGCTTGCTTTTCCCGCGCGAGGCCACCCCAATCCCCTCGCGCGGGCTTCTTATGAATTGCAGACATGAAACAACCCATCACAGGAGAAAACATGCCCCGAATTAACCTCATGGAACTCGCCGAGCAGTCTTTTGGCACCTCGCTCGAGCAGCTCGACGACCGTCGCATTTACAAGCTGCTGGTCAAACTCGTGCAGGAGCGCTCCGCCGCCCGCCCGCTCAACAACGGCAAGAAAAAGCTCTATTACATTTCCGCCGAATTTTTGATCGGCAAGCTGCTCATCAACAACATGATCGACCTCGGCATCTACGACGAGGTTAAGGACCAGCTCACCGCCGCAGGCCACGACCTCAACAAGATCGAGGAGTTCGAGGTCGAGCCGTCGCTCGGCAACGGCGGCCTGGGCCGCCTGGCCGCGTGCTTCCTGGATTCCATCGCCACGCTGGGCTTGACCGGCGATGGCGTGGGCCTCAATTATCACTACGGTCTGTTCCGTCAGCGCTTTGTCGACAACCAGCAGAAGGCCGTCCCCGACGAGTGGCTCGGTGAGCAGGACATCCTAGTCGACGATGACCGCTCCTACACCGTCGAGTTCGGCGATTTTGCCGTTACCTCCAAGCTCGTCAACATCGACGTGCCCGGTTACGGCCAGCCCACCAAGAACCGCCTGCGCCTGTTCGACCTGGCGAGCGTCGACGACAGCCTGGTCCCCGGCAGCTCCATCGACTTCGACAAGACCGAGATCGCCAAGAACCTCACCTTGTTTCTCTACCCCGACGATTCCGACGAGCAGGGCCGCCTGCTTCGCATCTACCAGGAATACTTCATGGTGAGCAACGCCGCCCAGCTCCTGATCGACGAGGCCATCGAGCGCGGTAGCAACCTGCACGATCTGGCCGACTACGCCGTGGTCCAAATTAACGACACGCACCCCACCATGGTCATCCCCGAGCTCGTTCGCTTGCTCACCACCGAGCATGGCATCGAGTTTGACGAGGCCGTGACCATCGTACGCTCCATGGTCGCCTACACTAACCACACGATTCTTGCCGAGGCGCTCGAGAAGTGGCCGCTCGCCAGCCTGCAGAAGGTCTCCCCTGCCATCGCCGACATTATCGTCAAGCTCGATGAGATCGCGAAGGCCGAGCACGATGACCCGCGCGTCGCCATCATCGACGAATACGACACCGTCCACATGGCCCACATGGACATCCACTTTGGCTTCTCCATCAACGGCGTAGCCGCCCTCCACACCAAGATCCTGGAGGACACCGAGCTTCATCCGTTCTACGAGATCTATCCCGAGAAGTTCTCCAACAAGACCAACGGCATCACCTTCCGCCGCTGGATCCATGGGGCCAACCCCGCGCTCGCCAGCCTGCTCGACGAGTGTATAGGCACCGACTGGCGCAGCACCGGCGATCTGAGCAAACTCGCCAAGTTCGCCGACGACAAGGACGTTCTTGAGCGCCTGGCCGCCACCAAGGTCGAGGCCAAGACCATCATGCGCCAGTTCATGGCGCTCGAGCAGGGCGTGACCATTCCGTCCAACGCCATCATCGATGTTCAGGTCAAGCGTATCCACGAGTACAAGCGCCAGCAGATGCTCGCGCTCTACATCATCTGGAAGTATCTCGACATCAAGAACGGCAACAGACCTAAGCACCCCGTCACCATCATCTTTGGCGGCAAGGCGGCCCCTGCCTACACCATCGCGCAGGACATCATCCATCTGATCCTGACGCTGTCGCAGTGGATTGCAAACGACCCCGACGTGGCTCCCTACCTGCAGGTTGTCATGATCGAGAACTACAACGTCACCGCTGCCGAGCGCGTGATCCCCGCTGCTGACATCTCCGAGCAGATCAGCCTGGCCTCCAAGGAGGCGAGCGGCACCTCCAACATGAAGTTCATGCTCAACGGCGCCCTGACCCTGTGCACGCTCGACGGTGCCAACGTGGAGATCGCCGAGCTCGTCGGCGACGAGAACATCTACACCTTTGGTGCCTCGTCCAAGCAGGTCGAGCAACTCTACGCCGACGGCACCTATGACGCCGGCGCGCTCTACCACAAGCCCGGCATCAAGCTACTGGTGGACTTCATCACCAACCCCGCCTTTATGGCGACCGGCAACGCCGAGCGCCTGCAGCGTCTGCACGACGACATCAAGGGCAAGGACTGGTTTATGGCCCTGCTCGACATTGAGGAGTACATCCAGACCAAGGAGCGCGTGCTGGCCGACTACGAGGACCAGGACGCCTGGATGCGCAAGGCGCTCGTCAATATCGCCAACGCCGGCACCTTCTCGTCCGACCGTACGATCTCCCAGTACAACGACGAGATTTGGCACCTGAGCTAGCTCATTCCCCTTACCCATCCTCTTGAGAAACGGAGTCGTGGCAACACGGCTCCGTTTTTGTGCCCGCACGTTACCCTGTGATCCGACTCGGCCAAACAATCTCGATCCGTAGCAATTACTCAACAAAAACGGTCCCAGCCGTTACAGATTGAGACATACCGGCCCCTCCCCTTGGGTTTATCTCAATCTGTAACATCTAGCAGGTGTAATTCGCCTTTGGTGTTACAGATTTAGATGAAATGGTTGGCACAGCGGAACCGTCTCGATCTGTAACATCTAACGTCCGAAATCGGCCCTACCCTGTTACAGATCAAGACAAACTGACAGACGGAAGGCCCAACACAAAGAAAGGCTCCCCTCTCGCCCAGTGGACGGGAGGGGAGCCTTATATGTGACCACGGCAAAAGGATGGCAAAGCCGCAGTCGCCCAAAGGGAGGGCCTGGATGCACCGGGCCTAGATAAGGTTCTTGCCAGACACCTTATCGAAGAGATGAGTCGCGTTCTTCTCGAACTTGAACCAGATGGGGTCGCCCGCCTTGAGCGCACCCTTGGCCTCAAGGTCGACAACGGGAATGATCAGGACGAACTGGCCATCGGGAGCAGTCACGTGGACATGCTCGGTCGAACCCATGAGCTCGGTCACCTCGACGGTGCCCTGAAGCGCACCCTCCTCGCCCTTGTCGGCAAGCAGAATCTGCTCGGGGCGCACGCCGGCCGTAATCTCCTTCACGTCGCCGCCGTCCCAGTTGAGGGCAAGCTGAGCGCAAGTCTCGGGGGCAAGCGCCACGTTCATATCCTCGGTCTTGACGGTAAAGCCGTTCCCCGAGCGCACCAGCTGAGCATCGAAGAAGTTCATCTGCGGCACGCCGATGAAGCCGGCGACGAAGATGTTCGCGGGATGGTTGAAGACCTCCTGCGGCGTGGCGATCTGCTGGACAACGCCGTCCTTCATGACCACGATGCGGTCGCCGAGGGTCATAGCCTCGGTCTGGTCGTGGGTAACGTAGATGAAGGTGCCCTTGATCTCGTGACGCAGCTTAATGAGCTCGGCACGCATCTGGTTACGAAGCTTGGCATCCAAGTTGGACAGCGGCTCGTCCATCAGGAAGACCTTGGGGTCACGCACGATGGCGCGGCCGATGGCGACGCGCTGGCGCTGGCCGCCAGAGAGCGCCTTGGGCTTACGGTCGAGGTACTCGGTAATACCCAGGATCTCAGCAGCGGAGCGAACCTTACGGTCGATCTCGTCCTTGGGGACCTTCTTGAGCTCGAGCGTAAACGCCATGTTCTCGTACACCGTCATATTGGGATACAGAGCATAGCTCTGGAACACCATGGCGATGTCGCGGTCCTTGGGAGCGACGTCGTTGACGCGCTTGCCATCGATGAGCACATCGCCCGAGGTGATGTCCTCCAGGCCGGCGATCATGCGCATCGTCGTGGACTTACCGCAGCCAGAGGGGCCAACGAGGACGATGAACTCCTGGTCGTGAACGGTGAGGTTGAAGTCCTCTACAGCAAGCACACCGTCCTCGGTAACCTTAAGGTTGTGCTTCTTCTCCTCGGTCTTCTTCTTTTTGCCAAAGAAGCCCTTCTTTTTTGACTCGTTGTTGGGATACACCTTCTGAACATGTTTGAGAACGATCTCGGCCATGTCTTTACCTTTCGATACGCGGCGCCGCGCTGAGGGGCGCCGCCAAAACTTGCAAAACAGTTACGGCATCAGCCCTTGACGGCACCTGCCACAACGCCGTCAATGATGTACTTCTGGCAGAAGATGTACATGATGACGATGGGGATGACGACCATCATGATGCATGCCATCATGGGGCCGAGCTCGACGTGGCCATAGCCGCCACGGAAGTACTGGATCAAGATAGGAATGGTCTTGTACTTGGTGGAGTCGAGCGTAAGGTAGGGCAGCAGATAGTCGTTCCAGACCCACATGGTCTCAAGGATACCGACCGAAAGATAGGTGGGCTTCATGATGGGAAGGACGATCTTAAAGAACACCTGGACCGGGTTGCAGCCGTCGATCATGGCCGCCTCTTCGATCTCGAGCGGGATGTTCTTTACAAAGCCGGCGAACATAAAGACCGCGAGGCCCGCGCCAAAACCAAGGTAGATGAAGCAGATGTTAAACGGCGTGTTAAAGCCGATGCGGTCCGCGAGGTTGGACAGCGTGAACATGAGCATCTGGAAGGGCACGACCATCGAGAAGACGAACAGGTAATAGAAGAAGTTCGAGATCTTGCTGTTGACGCGCACCACGTACCAAGCGCACATGGAGCAGCACACCAAGATCAGCACGACCGACGTGACCGTGATGATGAGCGAGTACATAAATGCCGAGGCAAAGCCCTGCTCGTTCAGAGCGTGCACGTAGTTTGCGAGGCCGTTGAACGTCTCGGGCGTGAGCAGATCGAACGCCGTGGTGGTGCTGATTGCGGTCGCTTTCTTAAAGGAATTGAGCGCAATCATGAACACGGGGTAGATCCATGCGAGCGACAGGATCGTAAAGAAGATCGAGAGCGCGCGGTTGATAGCCTTATCGCGTTTCATTACTGCTGCACCTCCTTGGACCTCGTGGCCTTAAGCTGGATCATAGAAATAGCGACAACCAGGATGCAGAAGATAACTGCCTTGGCCTGACCGATGCCCTGCCATGCGATGCCAGCACGCGAATAGAACGTGTTGTAGATGTTCAGGGCGAGCATCTCGGTGGAGTGCGCCGGGGCGCCACCGGTAAGGGCGAGGTTCTGGTCGAACAGCTTAAAGCCGTTGGTGATGGACAGGAACAGGCAGATGGTGATGGTCGGCATCAGGTTGGGGATCTTAACCTTCCAAAACGTCTGCCACGCCGTAGCGCCGTCGACCTTGGCGGCCTCGATGTAATCAGACGGAATGGACTGCAGACCGGCGATGTAGATGATCATCATGTAGCCGACCTGTTGCCACAGGGTCAGGATGATAAGGCCCCAGAAGCCAGCGGCGGAGTTGAGGGCGATAAGCTGGGCACCCACGTTGGAGAGCAGGCAGTTGATCAGAATCTGCCAAATGTAACCCAGTACAATGCCGCCGATCAGGTTAGGCATAAAGAAGATCGTACGGAAGATGTTGGTGCCCTTGAGCGCCTTGCGGGTGAGCGCCTGTGCAATGGCCAGCGCGATCACGTTGATGAGCACCGTCGACAGGAAGGCAAACGCCACGGTAAAGAAGAACGACGTGGAGAACTGCGGATCCGTCAAGGCACGCACATAGTTCTCGACACCGACAAAATGCGCGTTGTTAATGGTAATAAACTGGCAGAACGAGAGATAGAAGCCCTGGATAAAGGGGATCACGAACCCGATCATAAACGCCAGGCACGTGGGTAGCATAAAGAGCGGCCACCAGCGCTTGAGTGCTTTGCCCATAGAAGGGTCCTTTCAATATGCAGGGGGCGGGCAAACCTACGTCTGCCCGCCCCCTGTCGCTAATCAGATAGCTTGGGCAGCAACTGCTTACTCGGAAGCAGCCTTCTCGGTCTTCCAGCCATCGACAAAGGCGTTCTTGACGCCGTCCCACTTGGTGTTGTCGGCAGCATAAGCGATGAGAGCCTGCTTGAGGTTCTTCTTCCACTCCTCGGAGGGGATGTAAACGAAGTCCCAAGCGACGGTCTTCTTGCCGTCCTTGGCCATAGCAACGGCCTGCTGCGAGAAGACGTTGGTGGTCTCCTTGGCGCTCTTGAACGGGGCGGTCAGACCCATCTTGTCAGCGATGATGCTGGTGGCGGTGTCAGAAGTGACGCACCAATACATGAAGTCCTCGGTGGCCTTCTGAGCATCCTCGGAAGCCTGGGAGCTGACGCACCAGTAGTTCTCGCCGCCGGAGCACAGGCCCTGGTTCTCCTCGCCGTCGACGCCGATGTAGATCGGCAGCATGCCGAGCTGGTCGTCGGTCATACCGGCCTTGGTGAGGTCGGCGTAGGCCCAAGAGCCGTTCTGGTAGAAGACGGCCTTGCCGGTTGCGAACTCGTTGGTGGCGTCGTCACCGGTCTTGGAGGCGAGCTGCGAAGGATCGCAGGTGGAGTCGGTGATGTACAGGTCGAAGATCTGCTTAAAGTTGTCGAGATACTCGCCCTTGATCTCGTCGTCCTCCTGGTTGTGCTCCTTCTCGAACTCGTAGTAGAGCGGGAGGTTGGCGAGGTGGGTGGTGTAGCGCCAGCTGGAGGAGTCATCCATGCCGGCGGAAGTGAAGGCACCGTCAACGCCGAGCTCGTCCTTGCGGGCCTGGATGTCATCGGCGCAAGCCTTCAGCTTGTCGAAGGAGTTGATGTCCTCGGCCTTGTAGCCAGCCTTCTCGAGGAGCTCCTTGTTGTAGATGATGCCGTAGCTCTCCTGAACCCAGTCGATACCCAGATCCTTGCCGTCGGACTGCAGAGCCAGGGAGTCGTCGATGAGCTCGCCGCGGAGCTTGGTGTCGGACAGATCGGCGCAGTAATCCTTCCAGTTCTTAAGACCGGTGGGGCCGTTGACCTGGAACAGCGTCGGAGCGGAGCTCTTGGACATCTCGGACTTGAGCTTCTCCTCGTAGGTGTTGGAGGCGGCGGTCACGATCTTGACCTCGACGCCCTTCTCCTTCTTGTACGCCTTGGCGATCTCCTTCCACTCCTTGTCGACCTCGGGCTTGAACTGGAGGAAGTAGACCTCGGCAGCGTCACCAGAAGCAGAGGAGCCAGAGCCGGCAGAACCACCGCAGCCCACGAGACCCAGACCAAGAACCGCAGCTGCGGAACCAGCAAAGCCCAGGAACTGCCTTCTGCTCATTTCGTTCTTCATTACAATCCACCCTTTCACACCGTGGCGGCACCCTTTGCCGCCGCCTTCGGAGATTGGCTCGGGGACTTTGCCCCTTTTGCTGATTTGTACGATACGCTATTTGGATAGTTGTTTGAACAAGTATTACTAGAGCGGTAGAAAAACTTCGGTGAACGGTAATTTCAACTTGATACTTGACAAGTTTTGTATAAACAATTATTTGTTATCGAATGCAGAGAAAACGCCCGGTCAAGCCGATGCATCGTCGGTTTGACCGGGCGTTCTCTCTTTGAGGGCATGAGTCTCGTCAGGCTGCGAGCTAGCCGGTTATCGCTTGGAGTTGACGCGGTAGTGGAAGATCTCGGGATGCGTGCGGGCATGCGTGACCTCGAACAAGATGCCGTCCGAGGTATACGACTGGCTCTCCATGACGGCGACACAGTTGTATTTGCCAAGGTCAAGATAGCTGCAGTCCTCATCGTTAGCAAGCTCGACGCTCACCGTACGGCGACTCGCCATCACCTTGACGCCGCGTTTGTGCTCCAGATAGTCGTAAATTGACTTTGCGGCGATCTCGGGCGTCAGGCCTTTGGCGATCGACTCCAGAAAATAGCCGTGGTCCACCTGGCGGGCGCTACCGTTAAGGCTACGGACGCGCACCACGCGAATCAACTCCTCGCCCACCTTAAAGCCCAGGTGACGAGAGAGTTGCTCGGTGCAGACCAGATGTTCAAAAGACTTAACGTCCGTCGATGCAACGGCATTGTTGCGCTTTGCAAACTCGCCAAACGACTCAACCTCTTCGAGTGCGCCCAACATGTCGGTTTCGCCCTTAAGCCAAATTACGCGCACGCCCTTGCCGTGTATGGGCTGCACAAACATCCCGTCGGACAGCATACCCAAGGCGCGACGGACGGTATTGCGAGTGCATCCGAACTCCGCGGTCAGCTCGGCTTCGGTTGGCAGCATCTCCTGAAACGCATAGGTCCCATTAATGATGCGCGAGCGTATTTCTCGGTAGATTCCTTCGTATATCGCTTTTGGCATTGTTTCACCTCTACATTGTTCATTTCCGGCTAGGCACGATAGCATTTCTTAAAGTTGTTTAAACCGAATATCGGTAAAGCGACAGGATTTAACCGTTGACGGTTTCTGTCATGCCCAAATCGGTTTCGCTCAAAACTGCCGGTACGACAATCGTCTGGTCCTCTACAATGAAACCATTGTTTAAACGTTTCCCCACGCGCAACGCGCCTCGATATTCGGAAGGCAGAACATGCTGCAAAAAATCCAACGCTTTGGCGGGGCAATGTTCGCGCCCGCCATGCTGTTTTCTATATCAGGCCTCATGGTCGGCGTCTCCGCTCTCGCAACGACTGCGGACATCGTCGGCAATCTCGCCGTATACGGAACCCCTTGGTACGTTTTTTGGACCATCATCCAGCGCGGCTCGTGGACGGTCTTTAAACGTCTCCCGCTCCTTTTTGCCGTAGCGTTGCCTATCGGTCTTGCCCAAAAGCAACCGGCACGCTGCTGCCTCGAGGCGCTTGTGGCCTATTTTGCTTATTGCTTCTTTTTGAGCGAGATCATTAAGCTGAGCGGAGACAACCTTGGGCTTAAGTACCCATCATCTTTGACCCCCGCCAGCGGTATCACCGTCATCGACGGCATCAAGACGCTCGACACCGGCATTATCGGCCCGCTGGCGGTATCGGCAACCGTCGTCGCCATCCATGACCGCTTCTACGATGCAAAGGTTCCCGATTGGCTCGGCACCTTCTCGGGCTCCTCGCTGGTCTACCTCATCAGCTTTTTTGCCGTGTTTGCCCTTGCCGCTATCTCGGCCGCCATCGTGCCCTACGTATACGATGTAACCGATACGCTGCGTCACGCGCTTGCAGGCGTCGGTCCCTTTGGCGTGGGCATCTTTGTCTTTTTAGAACGAGCACTCGAGCCCTTTGGCCTGCACCACCTGCTCTACATGCCGATCTACTACGACAACCTGGTCATTAACGACGGCATCTACGCCACGTGGAGCAGTTTGCTCCCCATCCTCTCCCATAGCACGCGCCCCCTTAATGAGCTTGCGCCGTGGGCCGGTTTTACCGCCACCGGCTGGGTCAAGCTCTTTGGCCTTCCTGCCATCGCAGCTGCGTTCTACTCCACCGCAAAACCCGAGCGCCGCGCCGGCCTCAGGGTCATCCTTGTTCCCGCCATTATCGCCTCGGTGGTTTGCGGCGTTACCGAGCCACTCGAGTTTCTCTTTATGTTCACCCACCCCGGGCTCTTTTTGCTCTACGCCGTCTTATCGTCTTGCCTTGCCACAACCATGAATCTCTTTGGCATCGTCGGCATCTTCTCGGGCGGCCTCATGGAGATGGCAGCCTTCAACTTTATTCCGCTCATGCGCACGCATGCCGGTGCCTATCTTTTGGCGCTCGGTATCGGCCTTGCCTTTAGCCTCATCTTTTTTGTTAGTTTTCGAGCACTCATCTTGGTCTATGACCTTAAGACGCCGGGCCGCGAGGATCATGTCGCCAATCGCGCGGCAATCGATCGTTTGACGGAAAGCGGCTTTGCCAAAGAGCAATCTCCCAATGACGAGGTCAATAGTCAATCCGATCAAGATCACGTCCTCGCTGAGCGGGTAATTCAGCTTTTAGGTGGCGTTGGCAATATCGTGGGCGCAACCAACTGCGCCACGCGCCTGCGTGTCGAAGTCGCAGACCCTTCTATCGTTGCAGATAACGCGTCGTTTGTCGCGGTGGGCGCCAAGGGCCTCATCATTACGGGCAAGACCGCCCAGGTGATCATCGGCATCTCCGTTCCCCGCGTTAAAGAGCATTTTGACCAGATCATGGGCCTCGAGCCGGGATTTGTGCCCACCACCTCGGCCTCCCCTGCCGCCAGCGCAGCCCATAAGCGCGGCGATATCTGCTTCTTCGATATCGACGGAACGCTCGCCTGGCAAGACCCCAGGCTCGCCCAAGACCTTCCCGAAGACGAGCGGGACCTCTCCCCCTATCCCAACGAGGCGGTTTCGCAGGCAATCCGCGAGTTTGTCGCCAACGGCAACATGGCCTTTATCTGCACGGGACGTACCCTCAGTTGCATCCACCCCAAACTTCTTGAGCTGCCCTGGACCGGCATCGTCTGTCTTGCGGGCGGTTACGCCGAGATCAACGGACACGCAGTTCGCGATCTGTCGATGACGCCCAGTATGCTGCAGCGTCTTGCCCCCTACCTTGAGCAATCGGGCGAGGTCATCCGCTTTGAGGGCCTCAACGGCGTCGTGCGCATGAGTGCCGATGCCCCCGATGCTCCCGGATACGCGCGCACCCTGGGCGACGCAGTCACGCAGCTGCAACATTACAGTGCCTACAAGATCTTGATGTCTACATCGCTCGCCAACCACATCGCTCAAGATAAGGCACTTGAGCCGTTGTTGTGCTTTAACGAGCTCGAACTCGAGGTAACCGAAATCTCGCCCCGCGAATGCACGAAACGCGGGGGCATCCAGTCTGTACTCGACGCCCTCGATCCCCACCATGGAACCGTATACGGCATCGGCGACGCCAGCAATGACGTCTCGCTGATGAACGCCGTCGATGTCGGTATCGCCATGGGCAATGCGCCAGACTATCTCAAAAAGCGCGCCGACTACATCACCGACTCGGTCGACAAAGATGGCGTCGTCAAGGCGCTCGAGCACTTTAGGCTTATATAAGCAGCCGGCACGCGCACGCGTCCCGTTTCTCCAAATCGCCAAAACAGACGCGCCGGCAACTCCAATGTGGCAATATGGTATCTGCACACCGCAACGATGTAACCTAAGAAAGAATGCGAGAACCCGTGTCCAGTCCGTTTACCAGCTTTTTAGCCCAGCACTTTGACCAGATTAACGACTATCTGGCCACGTTCTTTGACGGACAGGCGACCTCTGCCGATATCGAGCGCTACCTGTACGCGCCGCTCTCGGCTTTTACGGCCAACGCCGGCAAGCGCCACCGCCCGCTTATCTGTATGCTCGCCGCAACCGCAGTGGGCGGCAGCTTTGAGAGCGCCCGCAGCGCCGCGGCAGCCATCGAGCACTTTCAGTCGGGCGCGCTGATCCACGACGACATCGCCGACAACGGACAGCTTCGTCGAGGCAAGCCCTGCATGCACCTTACCGAGGGCACGGGCCTTGCCATCAATTGTGGCGACCTGGCGCTCACCATGGTCACCAAGACGGTTCTCGACGACCCCACGCTGGAGTCCGACGTGAAGCTGCGCGTGCTCCACGAGCTTACCGAGATGATTGTCCGCACCATCGAGGGTCAAGCGCTCGACCTGGGTTGGGTCCGTGACGGGCGCTTTGATATCTCGGTTGATGACTACCTGGACATGGCGACGCACAAGACCGCGTTTTACAGCGGAGCCACGCCGCTTGCCGCCGGAGCCATTATCGGCGGCGGCAGCGATGAGCAAATCGAAGCGCTGCGCGCCTTTGGCCTGCACACGGGCCTTGCCTTTCAGATTCAGGACGACCTGCTCAACCTTGTCGGCACTAAGGAAGCCGCCAACAAGGACTTCCGCACCGACATCACCGAGGGCAAGCGCACGCTTGTCGCCGTTCATGCCCTCTCTGATGAGCGCTACCACGACGAGGTCGAGGCGATTCTTTCCTCGGGCACCGATGATCCCGCGCAGCTCGCACGCGCCGTGGAGATCTTCCAAGAGACCGGCTCCATCGATTACGCCCACACTTACGCGCTCGACCTGACCGCTAAGGCCAAAGCGGCCATCGAGAACGTTGAGCTTGATCCGCACGCACGCGAGCTGTTCCTCTCCATGGCAGATTTCTTTGTGGAGCGCCTTAACTAACGGGGGTTATAAAACCTGTCAGCAGCGTTTTTAGGCACAACTTGCTACACTGTTGAGTGCATGTTTATGCATCCCTTTGCGTTGTCTATCCGACAGACGCTCAAATAGTACGAATGGTACGCCGAAAGGGGTTCGTTCATGGAACCTATTACAACGGGCATGCAAGGAGCAGCCGTCGAGGACGTGCAGTCTCGTCTCCTGCAGCTCGGCTACACGATTGATGCCGCCGAAGTCACCGACAAGTACTTTGGAGCCACCACTGAGCAGGCCGTCAGCACCTTCAGACTCGACAGCGGCCTTGCTGCCGGTCATGCCGTCGATATCCCCTGTTGGAGCGCCCTTGTAGACGCTTCGTATAAGCTGGGCGACCGCACCCTCTATCTGCGCATGCCCAATTTCCATGGCGCCGATGTGCAGGCCCTGCAGCGCGCTCTCAACGTTTTGGGCTTTGCCTGTGGCGAAGACGACGGCTACTTTGGCCCGCATACCGAGGCCGCCCTGCAGCAGTTCCAGGAAAATGTCGGCCTGTTTGCCGACGGCATGGCCTTCCAGGACACCTACGCCTACATCAACCGCCTGCACCATGTGTGGGAGGGCAAGCCCTCGGTCACCGAAGCCGAGTCCCGTATCGGTTTTGCTCGCGCCGCCAACGTGCTCGAGCGCTTCCAGATCGCCGTTATCGGCGAGGACCCC
Organism: uncultured Collinsella sp.; assembly: GCA_958346935.1. GTDB lineage: Bacteria > Actinomycetota > Coriobacteriia > Coriobacteriales > Coriobacteriaceae > Collinsella. Next base: position 1,279 of record CATVTM010000046.1, on the reverse strand, counting down.
ATCGCACGCAGCGTTGCGTCGCGCATGTGGAATATCGCCACGGCAACGACCGACAACAGCGGCATGATGCTCTGCGACTCCGAGGTCCCAACCGACGTAGATCTGGTGCTCGAGATCGCAAGCGACGAGCTGCCCGCCGACGCCGCACCGCGCGCCACGATTGCCCTCGCCGAGTGCCACAACCTGGCCCAGCGCATCCGCACTGCCAATGTCGCCGCGCAGCAGAAGCCGGCTCGCATTCGCATTGAGCTCACGGGCATGACGCGCTACAACGGCACCTTCACGGCCAGCGACGCGCAGACACTCGCCGTACGCCTGCTCGATGGCGTTTGCGATGCCCTCGCAGATTAGGTAAACTAAACGAGTTGCTTTTGGGCAACACCACACATTGGGACGTAGTTCAACGGTAGAACTCCGGTTTTTGGTGCCGGCTGTTGGGGGTTCGAATCCCTCCGTCCCAGCCATTAAAACTGAGCGCCCTGAGCCCATAACGGCCCAGGGCGCTTTCTTGTGGGCAAGCGGAGGAATTCGAACCCGCAAGGGTGCGGAGCTGAGGAAACGCGAAGCTTTTTTCCAGCGCAGCACGCAAGGAGCGAAGCGACGCAGCGGGGCGCGGCCGCCGACCAGGCGGACGCGGAATCCCTCCGTCCCACACCAGCCAAGAGCCCCTCACGTCAAGCAAATCGAGCCAACGCCGCCAAGCGGAGGGATTCGAACCCGCAAGGGTGCGGAGCGACGCAGCGGGGCGCGGCCGCCGCAGGCAGACGCGGTGTCGGCACTTGGGGACGCTCCTAAGTGCCGGCATTATAGGAACGTCCCCAAGTGCCGGCTCGGGACTATTTTCGAGGACCCTCCGAAGGACTGTGGCCAAAAAACGGCAAATATGAGTACTGTTACCGTTGTAGCTACATTATTTTCGTTAATAAAAGAAGATCTTAATGAGATTTATTCGCATCAAGGTCTTCCTTTAATGAACACTTGAGGAGATACGGCAGCTTATCTGCTCGATCGACACGTCAAATCACCTTAAATGTGGTCAAAATTACTGCTACTAAAAGAGTATCAGTACTCATATTTGCCGTTTTTTGGCCACGGCTCTTTATAGACACCCTGTACAGCGACGGTGGTAGATTTCGGAACGTGTCCGTCAGCCCCGTTCCGAAAAGCGAGCCGTACACAACAATCAAGTAGCCACAGGCCCCGGGAGAGCGGGGACACCGGCTTAGGTTTATCGCGAGTTCCGCACGCAAAGAAGGCCACTTAATGTGGCCTTCGTCTT
>CATVTM010000045.1 GCA_958346935.1 uncultured Collinsella sp. | reverse complement strand
GCTGACCCCCCCCCTCCGGCCCGCGGGGGGGAGTTATTTGGGTCTCCTGTTTTAAAAACCCACCCCCCGGCCCCGGCCGGAGGGACCACAGGCGCTACAGGTTCTTGACACCCATCGCGCGCATGGCGTTCAGGATGGCGATGATCGCCACGCCCACGTCGCCAAAGACGGCAAGCCACATGTTGGCGATGCCCAGCGCTGCCAGCACAAGGATCAGCAGTTTAATCCCCAGCGCAAAGATGATGTTCTGCCAAACAATCGTCATGGTCTTGCGCGCCACGCGAATAGCGCGGGAGATGTTGGACGGTTTGTCGTCCATGAGCACCACGTCGGCGGCCTCGATTGCGGCGTCCGAGCCCATGGCGCCCATGGCAATGCCCACATCGGCGCGCGTAAGCACAGGCGCGTCGTTGATGCCGTCGCCGACAAAGGCGAGCTTTCCCTTGCCACTTTCGGCCGCGAGCAGCGCTTCAACGCGCTCGACCTTGTCGCCCGGCAGTAGCTGCGCGTGGAACTCGTCGAGGCAGAGCTGCTTGGCCACCGCAGCAGCCACTTCCTCGCGGTCGCCCGTGAGCATGACGGTGCGGTTGATACCGGCGGCATGCAGGTCGCGAATCGTTTGCTCCGCATCGGCCTTAACGGTGTCTGCAATCACGATGTGGCCGGCGTACACGCCGTCAACGAGCACGTGGAGGATCGTGCCGACAACCTCACAGTCCGGTGCTTCAACGCCGGCCGCGGCGAGCATCTTGGCGTTGCCAACGACGACGTGCTTGCCGTCGATGGTTGCCGTCACGCCGTGGCCCGCGTCGTTGGCGGAGTCGCTCACGCGCTTGGGGTCGACCTCGCCCTGGTAGGCGTCGCGCACGGACTGCGCGATGGGGTGATCGGAGAACGACTCAGCAAGGGCTGCGACTTCGAGCAGCGACTGCTCGGTATAGCCAGCCTCGGGGTGCACCGCGACGACTGAGAACGTGCCGTTGGTGAGGGTGCCCGTTTTGTCGAAGACGATGGTGTCCACGTCGGCGAGCGTCTCGAGGTAGTTGGAGCCCTTGATGAGAACGCCCAGCTTGGACGCGCCGCCGATGCCGCCAAAGAAACTCAACGGTACGCTGATCACGAGGGCGCACGGGCAGCTGACGACCAGGAAGGTCAGGCCGCGCAGGATCCAGTCGGACCAGGCGCCGGTGACCAGGCCGCCGCCAAGCGCGAGTATCGCGGCAGCGCCAGTGACGGCGGGGGTGTAGACGCGGGCAAAGCGCGTGATGAAGTTCTCGGTTCGCGCCTTCTTTTCGCTGGCATTCTCCACGAGCTCCAGGACACGCGCGACGGTGGACTCGCCAAAGGGCTTGGTAGTGCGCACGTGGATGAGGCCCGTCATGTTGATGCAACCGCTGATGATATCGTCTCCGGTTTTGGCCGGGCGGGGGACCGACTCGCCGGTAAGGGCGGCGGTATCGAGCTGTGTCTCGCCTTCGACGATGATGCCGTCGATGGGCACGCGCTCGCCAGGCTTGACGACGATGACGGTGCCGACGGCGATGTCATCGGGGAAGACTTGCTCGAGCGTGCCGTCGGGCTGCTCGACGTTAGCGTAGTCGGGCGCGATGTCCATCATGGCACTGATCGACTTGCGGCTCTTGCCCACGGCGTATGCCTGGAACAGCTCGCCGACCTGGTAGAACAGCATGACGGCGGCGCCTTCGGCCATGTGCGGGTCGGTATCGGGGAAGAGCACCATGGCAAACGCGCCGATGGTCGCGACTGCCATAAGGAAACTCTCGTCGAAGGCCTTGCCGCGGCGGATGTTATTGAATGCCTTTTGCAGTACGTCGTAGCCGGCAATCAAAAACGGCACGAGGAACAGCGCGAAGCTGGCGTAGATGTTGCCGGGCTCCCCAAATGCGATAGTGAAGGCGCCGAGCTCGTCGAGGGCATAAACAACGGCAAAAATGCCCAGTGCTACCAGGATGCGGTTGCGCTTGTGCTCAAGGGACTCTTTCTTCTTGCGCTTCTTCTTTTTCTTTTTGGGATCGGCGGCTGCCATGATTCAAACCTCCCATTTGAGTGTATGAACACTTGCTCATATAATTTCGCGAGCAAAGGCCGCGGCAAGCACGGCCTTACAGGTCAACGTATGCGCGGGTTAGAGAATGATCTCGCAGTCCGGCTCGGCGTCGGCGGTGAACTCAACGACGCGGTCCAGGACCTCGTCGAACTCGGCGTCGTCTGCCTCGAGCGTCAGCTTCTGGGTCATAAAGTTGACCGAAACGGACTTGACGCCATCGAGCTTAGCCAGCTCGTCCTGAAGTTCACGCGCGCAGTTTGCGCAATCGATCTCGTCGAGCTTGAACTGCTTTTTCATGGTGGGTTCCTTTCCCTGTGTTAGCGGTCTGGGTGCCGACCGCGCTGATACCGTGGTTGATTGCTATTCGCAGATATGGCTCATGCCCTGGTTAAGCATGGTGTAGACGTGATCGTCGGCGAGCGAGTAGAGAATGTTGCGGCCGTCGCGGCGGAACTTGACCAGGTGCGACTGCTTAAGCGTGCGCAGCTGGTGCGACACCGCAGACTGCGAGGTTGCGGTCGCTTCGGCGATGTCGGCCACGCAGAGCTCGCGGCCCATGAGGGCATAGAGAATCTTGATGCGCGTGGTGTCGCTGAAGACCTTGAACAGGTCGGCAAGGTCGTACAACAGCTCCTCGTCGGGAAGGTCCTCGGGCGAGCAGGTGGTGGGGACGATCGGCTCGGTGGCCTCGATGCCAGTCTTTGTTTCATCAGCGTGGCTGCTCATTGCAATATCCTTTCATATGAACATGCGCTCATATAACTTACTTCCGATTATATGAGCGCATGTTCATATGTCAATGACGTTCAGGTAATTCGTCGCACAAAATGATGGGGAATAGTGGACGAGATTCCGGACTGAGCGGTTTTGATAGCCGATGCCGGGGTGGGTGCCCCCGCGCCGTGCAAAAATTGGAGTATTCTGCAACTATAGGGGGTCCGTTAATCTATTCCAGGCCAAATAAAGCCGCTCAAGAGTTATCCAAGGGCGGCAAACAGACAAGGTCTTCCTCAAATGTTGCCTAACGTTCCCGTTCGATAGCGTTTTTGTTTCTCATTTGGATTAACTTGTGGGTGCTGGAGGGCCGACCCTGCTGAATACTCGCAATTTTGCACATCGCTAGGGTACCCACCTTGTTAGCCGGTCTAGCTTCCGGCCCCGAAGATTCTGCCCTCGGGCGCGAGGCTGCTTATTTGGGCAAATGATGGGCTGTCGGATTCGACAGTCTGCATGTCATCGATTGCCGGAACTTCATTTATTGTCGGGTCATCCAGCGTGATACCTTCGAGTGTTGCTTTTTCGAGGTCGATTCGTTGACGATCTTCGGAATCCTGGCGAAGCTGCTTCTGAATTCGCTTTTTCTCTTCTATAAACCTTCTGAGCACAAACTGTCTCAGGTCCTCTTGCATGATTTGAAAGTCTTTTGGCAGACGCGAGGGGCGTATGCCCTCTTTCCGTTGGATCGCCTCCATGACCCTAACGAAAGCGCTGGCATGCATAAAGGAATAACGACTGACGGTGATGATTCCGTATCCCATGGACGCAAGCGCATTCTTGCGCTCCTCATCGATGGCGCGGTCTTCTTCCACGTCATGATAAAACCCGTTGTATTCAATGTCTGTGCGAGATTTCTTTAGATATGCATCCATAAAGAACTTTTTGCGTCTCGTGAGATTCTTTGCGGCAGCGGTGACCTGCACCTCGTAATCGGTCTCAATTCCCTTAATACCAAGCCCTCCTTCGCTTTTAGGCAGCGTTAGCATCATGACAAAGGCCGTTTCCATAGGAGACCGGCATCCGTCGCGCACACATTGGATCGCCTTTCGGGCAAAGGCCAGACCGTCGCATCTGGTAATGGAATTAAAGAACTGTTTCAACCTCTTGGTCGAGGTGAGCGCGAAACGCTCGTTATAAGAGGTGGAAGAGCCGGTTCCAAGGGAGTAAACGCCGCACAATTCAAAGTAGTACTCCACCAGTTCGCGAAAAGGGAGATAGGTGGCGGCCTGAAGCGCGCAAAGCTCAACGCCAACAATGAAGATGCCATCTTTGAGCTCTATAAAGCGTGAGTTCGAGAATCGTTTTGACGTAACGTGGCATTGACAGTTCATTGCGTAGCGCGCATTCCTGCGATCAAACACCATCACCTCGATGGAATCATTTGCGTCGAGGGAAACATTGTGTTTGGTGAGCCATTCTGCGGCTGCGTCAAGGAGCGTTCCGGTGGGATATGATCCGTAAATCGCGGCAGGGTTACAGGGCTTGGTGTCTTTCGCAGACGCCGAATGCGCGGCCTGGTAGACCGCTTTTGCAGTGGTATGTGACAATACGATACTCATGGTATATATCGTGTCAGCTAATGCCGTGTTGATGGCGCTGAGTGGGAAAGTCGTTTTAGGGGCCTAACCAAATGCTGTCCAAAAGCTTGACGCAATTATGGGTTGGCACGCCTAAAATCAATGTTCTCGCAGCTTAGCTATAGCATATAAAAACTCAATTGCTGCACATTTGATATCGATGCATCATCATCCGACAACGAATTACGTGTCGGGAATTGGCCGAAATCGTTCAAAATGAGGGTTCAGAATTTGTGATGGCAGATCTATCTGTGGAACGTAGGGCGGCCCCGCTGCGGTGTTTCCCGCTGCGAGGCCGCTCGTGAGTAAGCAGCGTTTGTCGCAGGTGTTGCTATTTCGCGAACAGGTTCTTGAGGTTGAACTCGGCCTGTACCGTGCGGAGCATGAGGTCGGTGTCGTCGAGGCCCAGGTGCTGCTCGTTGGCGTCGGGCGCGAGGGTGCCGCGACGGCGTGCCCAGTTCTCGAGCGCGGCTGGCGCGGACTCGCGGGGGAGCGAGCGGACGTCGGCATCCAGGCTGCGGCAGATCTGGCGCGAGTCGATGACGATGATCTTACCCGCGCGGCGTGCCTCGGCGTAACCGTCCAGGTGAATCTTGAACCAGCTGTCCTCAAAGGCGGCGTTATGCGCCATGTACGGGTACTTCTTCATAAGCTTGAGCAGCTGCTTTTGCAGCTCCTTGTTCTCGCGGAAGGGCGTTTTGCCGTCGATGTCGTCCCAAGTAATGTGGTGGATATTCGACAGCGGCACATCTTCGCCGCGGTAGATATCGGGCAGGCCACAGTAGTGCGCCTCGGCGTCGTGCGGGACGGCGTCGCTGGTGAGTTCCATGATCTCCCAGCCGACGTTGATGATATAACCGCGTTCGGGTGCACGGCCGGTGGTCTCGATGTCGATACCGAGCACGGTGCCCTGGATGGGCTTGCGGGCGTAGGCCACGCCGAGCGCGTCGCGGTCACCGCGGATCTCGCGCATAACGGACGCGGCGGTGCGCTTTTGCATTTTGCCGATAGCGGCGCAGGTGTCGGCGTCGGACAGGCCGCGCGAGAGCGTCGCGGGCGTCACATTGCGCAGGCGTGCCTCGCCAATCTGGTCGCAAAGGTCGCGGTTGCGGTCGGCCAGGTCGCGCACGGTGGCAAAGTCGAAGCCGGGGTCGTCCTCGGCAGTAAAATACTCGGTCTCGAGCACCTTGAGGGCCTCTTCGCCCTTCTGGCGTTCGGACTCCATGGCACCGTGGTCGCCATAGATAAACATGGGAATAAACGGCTGGCGTTCGTATTCGAGTGCTTGCGAAACGTTCATAGGCTGCTCCTTGGACGGGCCGCGTCGCGCGGCTCGGGGTTACTGAGTTGTGGCGAGATGATAGTTTACCATGGGCAACTATTGGCACTGCGCCCGGGACAACTACAATACCCTAGTTGACCGCTAGGACTTTTACAATGCTGCCGAAAGACACGAAAGGTTCCATCCGTCATGGATTTGCTGATTGATATTTTGCTCGACGCCGGCAAGGACACGCTGTCGCTGGTGCCATTTTTGTTGGTGACGTATCTGGCCCTCGAGACCCTGGAGCACGTCGCGGGTGACAGCGTTAACGGCGCCATCAAGCGCGCTGGCGCTGCGGGCCCCGTGGTTGGCTCGTTGTTGGGCATGGTGCCGCAGTGCGGCTTTTCGGCAATGGCGGCCACGCTGTACGCCGGTCGTGTCGTGACCTTGGGCACGTTGGTGGCGGTGTTCCTTTCGACCTCCGATGAGATGCTGCCGCTGTTGCTTGCCGAGCAGGTGCCCGTGCAGACCATGGCGATGCTTTTGGCTTCGAAGGCACTGATCGCGCTGGTCACGGGCTTTATCGTGGACGCCGCCATTCGCGGCCTGCGTCGTAACTCTCGCGCGCATGCGGCGATTCGCCGTACCGTGCTGGGAACCGCGGCCAACCCGGTCCACGTGAACTGCGCGCACGACGACCACACTGGCGGTGACATCATCGACGAGGTGGCCGAGGCGGGCGTGAGCGCCGACCACATCCACGAGTTATGCGAGCGCGACCATTGCGGTTGCGATGAAGACGAGGACGAGCACGAACACGGACACGGACATGGCCACGATCACGGTCATGAGGGCGATCATGAACACCATCATGGCCACGGTCACTCCCACTCACACGAAGGTGCGCCCGTCGTGTCGATTATCCGCAGCGCGATCTCTCACACCGTGCAGGTTTCGGTATTCATTTTTCTAGTGACGTTGATTCTGGTTGCCGTGCTCGAGACGTTCGGCGAATCGGCGATTGAGCAGTTCCTGCGCGGTAACGAGACGCTTGCGGTCCTGGGCTCGGCACTCGTCGGCCTGATCCCCAACTGCTCGGCCAGCGTCGTCATCACGCAGCTGTACCTGGAAGGCGCGCTGCAGCTGGCGCCGATGCTCGCCGGCACGCTTATCTCCGCTGGCGTGGGCTACCTGGTGCTGTTCCGCACCAACCGCAGCGCCCGCGAAAACGCTGTGTTTCTGATCATGATGTATATCATCGGCGCGGGCTGGGGCCTTATCCTTTCCGCCTTTGGGTTCTAAGTAGGCCTGACAAAACGGGCTTCAAAATAGCCATGCTTGGCGCCTGCGCAATGCGGCGACGCATGGCATTTTGAAGCCCGTTTTTTTGTTGAGCCATGGATTCCGAGCGCTCACACCGCTAAAAACAAAAAGGTAGATTTCCAGGCATGTCCCAAAAATCTACCTTGGTTAGCGCAGTAGCTCGGTGAGGTTGCGTTTAAAGCGGATGCGGTCTTCGCTGGTAAATGCCGCCGGTCCGCGAGTGCGTCCCCCGGCGCGGCGCACTTTCTTTTCCTCGTGGCGAATAAACAGTTGCATGTCGATGGTCGCCTTATCGTAGACGCGCCCGCGCACACCGATGGCGGCGGCATCGCGGCCGAGCACCATGCTCGCCAAGCCAATGTCCTGCGTCACGACCACGTCGCCCGCCTGCAAGCGCTCGACAATGGCAAAGTCGGCGCTGTCGGCGCCCACACTCACGTCGAGCGTCGTGACCCAAAAGCCGCGTCGCGCGTGCTCGGCATCGCGCGGGTCGTCGCGGCGAATGTGCCGTTCCAGGTTTTGCGTGCTGTTGCCGGCGATAACGACGGCGACGCCCGCCCGCCGCGCGCAGTCAATCGATTCGCGCGTGACCGGGCAGGCGTCTGCATCAATAAAGAGCGTTCGCGGCATCTAGTGCACCAGTTTGCCAAATTGAATAGCGCGAACAATCAGCGTTACGCCAAACACCAGCAGCGCGGCGCCGCTAAAGATGACGAGCATCTTGGCCGACCACAGCGGATAGATAAACACGAACATGCCGGCGATGATGGAGAGTGCGCCGCTCAGGATGGCGAGGGCGCGGTTGGACGAAAGCTCGGACTCCAGAATGGACATGACACCTTCGACAATCCAGCCAAAGCCGGCCACGATAACCACCATCGTGGTGAGCGTCGCGGTCGAGAAGGCCTGGTTGCGCAGGATTATGACGCCGCCCAGGATAATGAGTAGGTTGGAGATGATGCTCGTGACGCGCCAGCCGGTGGGCAGCAGCGGCTCAAAAATGGCAGTGAACAGCCTGATGGCTGCCGTAATCACAAAGTAGAAGCCCAGGACGGTCGTCAAAAAGACGAGGGACTTGGCGGGTGCAAAAAGCAGCGCGATACCAGCAATGAGTGCCACGACGCCCGTGATGGCGTAGATCCAGCGCACGGCCTTGACGGCTTTGCCCGCCATGCTTTTCTCGTCAAATCCAAACTGGCTCGATTTTTGGTCATCGTTCTTAAAGATGCCCATAACGTCTCCTTTCCGTGTGGTGCACGTCGCGTCCATTGCTCTCCGTGCGGCGTACGCCAAAAGTGCTGCAACAAGTATCGCCCAAGGGCGCCGATGCATGGGGCGGGAAGGACGAATTGCCGCCCCACATTCCCGAATTGTTACTTTTGTTCCCGCCTCAGTGAGGATTAATCAACAGCTGTAGAACATTACGCCGCTGTATGTAATTGCCTGCGTTTTAGGTTAGATTTTCCTAAGGACAATTGGCTTGTATTGGGGGTCCCTATGAACGAAGCAGTTCCCGAGGCGCCGGTAAGCGCTGAGTCGATGGCAAAGCAAGGTTGCGAAAAGCTCGGCTTGGACGCGTTTGATGCGTTGGTTCGCCGCGCCCGCACGTGCCGTCGCTTTGACGAGTCCATGCGCGTGCCGCGTGAGTTTTTGCTCGAGCTGGCGGAGCTGGCGCACCTGACCCCGTGTGGTGCCAATGCTCAGCGTCTGCGTTTTCATGCGGTAAGCGGTGCAGAGGGCTGCGCGCGTGTATTTGACGAGCTCGCATGGGCCGGCGCACTTAAGGATTGGCCGGGTCCTGCCGAGGGCGAGCGCCCGACCGGCTACATCGCGATTCTGGCTGAGCGCGCCGTTCCGGGCAAGCCTGCCGCTCCCATTACCGAGGTCGACACAGGCATTGCCGCGCAGACGATGATGCTCGCCGCCCGCAGCGCTACGCCCGAGGTGGCAGCCTGCATGTTCAAGGCCTTTACGCCCCATGCGATCGATGCCATGGGGCTCGATAACGACAAGTATGAGCTCAAGCTGATCATGGCGTTTGGCATTCCGGCCGAGACACAGGTGATCGATGCGATCGATTCCAACCCCGACGGCTCCATCAATTATTGGCGCGACGAGGCGCGGGTGCACCACGTACCCAAGCGTCCGCTTGCCGACGTGCTGCTGTAGTTGTGCGTCGTTGCGGTGCAATCCGGCGGCAAAATCACCACAAAGGCTCCTGTCCCCTTTGTGGTGGTACGAGGGGAGGGTGTGTGGCAGATCTGTATTTGGTGCGTCATGGGCAGACTGAGCTCAATGTGCAGAGCATTTTGCAGGGCTGGCACGATTCGCCGCTTACGGCGCGCGGGCGCGAGCAGGCGCTGACGGCGCGTACGGCGTTTGCGGCGCGTGGCGTGACCTTTGATCATGTGTATTCCTCGCCTTTGGGCCGGGCGCGGCATACGGCCGAGCTTATCGTTGGCGAGGGCCGTTCCATTGAGCTGGTCGATGACCTGCGTGAGTGGCATTTTGGCTCGCTGGAGGGCACATCAAATCGCGAGATGCCGCCGCAGCCCTGGGGCGATTATCCGGTGGCCTTTGGTGGCGAGTCGGAAGGCGAGCTACGGGCGCGCATGGTCGCGGTGCTGTCCCGCATCATGGCCAGGCCGCAGCACGACTGCGTGCTGGCGGTTTCCCACGGCTCAGCCTGCCAGGAGTTTCTTGAGTATGTGACTGGCGGGGGAGAGCTGCCCGACAACGGTGCCGTGCTTCATTTTGACTATTGCGACGGGGCGTTTTCGCTCTTGGGTTGGTAACGAACGAAAGGACCCCTATGAATAAAGATCTGTATCTGGTCCGTCATGGACAGACGATATTCAACCTTAAGCGCATCATTCAGGGTTGGAGCGACTCGCCGCTCACACAGCTGGGCTGCGATCAGGCGGCGCGTGCCGGCATGTTCTTGCGTGCGCGCGGCATTGAGCCCGACCACGCCTACACCTCTACGTTGCACCGCACCGAACAGACCATCGCCAACCTGTGGCCGGCCATGACGTACGAGCGCCTGGACGGTCTGCGCGAGTGGTTCTTTGGCGACTTTGAGGCCGAGCGCGTGATGCTCATGCCCGAGCGCCCGTGGCGCGATTTCTATCGTCAATTTGGCGGCGAGGGCCAGATCCAGGTGCGCGAGCGCATGGTGGCGACGCTGACCGAACTCATGCGACGCCCGGACCACGAGTGCGTCCTTGCGGTGAGCCACGGATCGGCCATCAAGGAGTTCATGGACCATACCAAGGGCGCGGCGGCCGATGAACGCGATCGCGTTCCGGGCAACTGCTCGGTGCTACACTTTGCGTTTGACGACGAATCCGACACGTTTGAGCTGGTCGAAGTCTTTACGCAGGAGGATTACGCGCGCGAGCTGGGGCTTGAACCGCTCGTGGCTACTGCGGGTCCGCAGCGCGGATAACGCGAGCGCGACGGCACGGGTCGCCGGCATACTTCTCGACGCAAAAGGGGCGGAGATGCATGTACCTGCTGCATCTCCGCCCCCTGTTTGTTGAGCTGCCGATTTTTGTGCTGGGCAGTCTGGTCTTGCTAGAACCGCGCGACCTGGTGCGTGAGCAGACCTGTCGGAACTTGCGGCGCGACGCCGCTGACCTGCGCGGCGGGGAAGAGCACGGCAACGGTAAAGTTGAACGGCTCCTTGCCGGTGTACGTTCCGGCGGCACGGGCCTCATCGGCCAGCAGCTGCGACGCCCCGGTCAGAGCGGCGGCGTAGGCGGGGTCGTCGGTCAGTGCCGGCTCCGGTGCTTGGTCGAGCATAGCGCGGATGGCCCCGACGGCGTCCTCGCGCTTGACCTCCCACGCGCGGTGCGTAATGCCCGCGGGGTCGGTGACGGCGTAGAGCGACGCGCCCTCTTTGGCGGCGCCCAGGATGATATCCATGACGGGCGAGGCCTCGTAGGCGAGCGACACGGGGCGCGGCTGCACCTTGAGCTCGGCGATCGCGCGCGCGGCGGCGAGTGCGTCGACGCTCTCGGTGGCAGCCTCGTCGCTACCCGTCAGTACGTTAACCGGGCAAATCGCCACGACACCCGTCGCGCGACCCGGCTCGCCCGAGCATTCGTACACGTAATACGCCGCGCCTGGATCCTTGAGCATTAGGCCGTCAGCAATGGCGCCGCGCAGGGCGTCGTTGCCGCTCAGGATACCGCCCATCGCAGGCAGCGCCTCGAGCACACGGTCCTGAGCCGGGCGGATGCAGGGAAACGGAAGTGCTTTCATGGGCGGTCCTAACGCGCGAGTCGGTTTGTTCGCGGCTTATTATGCCCCAACTTGTCCATTCGCGTCCCAGAGCACGTTATCGGCGAGCGCGATGAGCACGTTTTGGCAGCGAACGATATCGGCATGGGGCACATACTCGTCGGGCTTGTGTGCGAGCGCCAACGAGCCGGGGCCGTAGCTCATACAATTGCGGTTGCCTGTCTTGCCGGCAATGACGGCGGTATCGGTGTAGCCGGTAAAGAAGCCGACGGTCGTGTCCGCGTCCGTCACGCCATCGGCGGCACGCTTGAGCGCTGCTAGAAGGGGAGAGCTCGGGTCGCGCTCGATGGCGGGGCGGTCGCCCGTCACGGTGTAGCTGCCATGGCAACCGGGAACGGCGGCTTCGGCGACGGCGATGGCCTGCTCTACCATGCGCGTCGCGGCGGCCGTATCGGTCGGCGGGGTCAGACGCATGTCGGCCCAGACTTTGGCGCGGTCGGGCACGACATAGGGGCGATATCCGCCCTCGATTTGGCCAAACGTGATGGTCGATGGTCCCAGCTCATCGTGCGCGGGCAGCGCCGCAAACGCGCGACGGAGCGAACACACGACCTCGGCCATGGCGGCGACGGCGTCTGCGCCCTTCCAAGGCTGGCTTGCATGCGCCGTGACGCCGGCCATTTCAATCTCGAACCACGTACGCCCCTTGTGCGCCACCTGGATCTGTCCGTCGGTGGGTTCGGTGTCCAGCACCCATTCGCGCGAGCCGACCCAGCCAGCATCGATCGCGGCTTCTGAGCCGCGCATGAAGTCTTCCTCGTCGACCGAGCAGATGAGCGAAAAGCCGCGGCGTGGCAGCGCGCCATCCGCCGCCACGCGCTCGAGTGTGTGGGCAAGCGCGGTAATGGCGCAAGCCAGGCCGCCCTTCATGTCGCAGGCACCGCGGCCATAGAGTTTGTCGTTGCGCACAACCGCCCCAAGCGGTGCGATGTCCGCGTCCCAGCCATTGCCCAAGGTAACGGTATCCATGTGGCAGATGTAGACGAGCCGTGGCTCGTCGCTCAAACCGGGCACGGTGATCATAAGGTTGCGGCGCCCGGGCAGTACCTCGAGTTCCTCAATCCGTATGGCATCGAGTGTCGGGTAGTTCAACCGTGCCAGCCGTTCCTCAACCAGCGCTTTGATATACCGCTCAATTTCATTCTCATACGCGCCCGGGTCTGAGCTGTCGATCCGCACAAGCTCCTGCGCAAGCCGCCAGGCAAAGTCCTCATCAACCATATGCAACCTCACAATCAGTCTGCTTTCCAAACCGATTGTAAGCCTCCTGAGAGATTCGCGACGCGCGCGCAGCAGCATTTACCGTTCGCAGGCCGAGCCATCGCACTCGCCGTCTGAGCGGGTTCACAAACGATGCAGTGGGTACGTACACTTCATGGACGACATACTGTGCGACATATCTGCCTTTCGGTATCACCGGATACCCCCACAGGTCTTGGCGATAATGCCGGACCTGCCCGATTCTGCGGACGACCAGCGCAGGGAGCGTCTTTGCGAGCACCCGCTCGTCAAGCATTTCCTGGGCACCCCGTTACACGTGTTGGCACAGGGCAGCTGCGGACGTAAGGGCGATCGCATTGTCAGGCATGTTTGGAACGGGGAGAGGCCGTTTGACTCCGTGCGGCAGACAGAGTTTGGCCTCGATGTCGCGTCACCGCTCTTTACCCTGCTGACCCTGGCTTCTTCGGTCTCAAACGAGCGCCTGATCATGTGCATGTATGAGATGTGCGGTACCTTTGCCGTGTGCAAGATCGCGCCTCAGGTAAAGACGGCACTTGAGCAGGCATACGGGGACCGGTGGGGCGACGCGCGGCTGGGCTGGGAAAACGTAAAGGATGCCTCGGGGAATTCAACGGACTTGTGGAAACGACCTCCCTTGATCGAGCTCTCTGACCTTTCAGAGTACGTCGATAAGATCCGGGGGCTTCGCGGTGCTAAATCGTTCACACGTGCCGCAAAATGCATTACGGGGGTGGTAGCATCGCCGCTCGAGGTCCAGGCTTCGATGCTGTTTGGCCTTACGAGATTGCGCGGCGGCGAAGGGCTGCGCCTTACCAATAACGTCGAGATTCGCATGACACGCAGCGCCCGCCTGATTTCGGGGCTTGATAGGCGCTATGCCGATATCCTGCTGGCAAATAAGGACGGTAGTCGAGAGTGTCTGGTTGAATGCCAAGGTAAGGCCATTCACGGATCCATAGAATCCAAGATCTCGGACTCCGATCGAACGACGGCGCTGCAAGCCATGGGATATCCCGTCGTTCTGATGACCTATGGCCAGCTGGCCGACTCCGATGCCTTCCGCGTGGTGATGGAGCTCATCATGTCCTATCTCGATGTGCCGCTGAAAGACAAGACACCGCGGCAGCAGGAGCTCGAACGGCGGCTTCGTGAGGAGATTTTTATCAATTGGGCGGAAATGTAGTCGCGCGGGTGGAAAACGGTCGCGTGAACTAGAGTTTTGGTCGCGAAAATGGCTTCAGTTTCGCTTTGGAAGGGCTATAAAAATGCTATCCAAAACAAGTTGTTTCGGAAAATCGACAGTCAACTTGGATGTGGTATATAGAGATCGATTTTTACCTACTAAAGCCCCTGATAAAGCTGCTTATCAAAGCGGGTGCGCTTGGTGATTTGGGTCTTACTGTCGATTATCCGAAAAAACTTGTTCTGGGTAGCACTTTTCAAGCCGTCGGAAGCACAAAATTCGGCCCCCGTTTCGTGAAAACGGGGGCCGATTGGGCTTCATGGACTGCCTGGCAGGCTTGGCGCCGGCGCTATTTGATCACGCGCACGCGATACATCGATGGAATCTGCTTGAGCGCCTCGATGGTGCTGCTGTCCAGGTGCTCGTCGGTGTCGAACATGGTGTAGGCGTTCTCGCCGGCAGACTCGTTGGTCATACGCTGCACGTTGGCATTGTCCTTGGCCAGGATTGCCGTGATCTGGCCGATCATGTTGGGCACGTTGGCGTGCAGGCAGGCGATGCGGCTTGCGGCGCGCGCCTTGCCCATGCTGCAGGCGGGGTAGTTGACGCTGTGTGCGATGTTGCCGTTTTCCAGGTAATCCTTGAGCTCGCTGATGGCCATATCGGCGCAGTTGGCCTCGGCCTCACCGGTGCCGGCGCCCGAGTGCGTGGTGATAAACGTATTGGGCATCTTGACGGTCTTGGGCGTGGCAAAGTCGCAGCTAAACCAGCTCAGCTTGCCCTCGCGCAGGGCAGCGTCGACGGCGTCCTCGTCAATGATGGTTTCGCGTGCGTAGTTGATGAGCACGGCGTCGGGTGCCAGCAGGTTAATCTGCTCGGTGCTGATCATGCCGATGGTGTCGGCCTTGCTGGGCACGTGTACGGTGAGGTAGTCGCAGCCGCGGCAGAGGTCCTCGAGCGTGCCCACGCGCTGCACCTCGCGGCTCAGCACCCACGCGTGCTCGACGGAAATGAACGGGTCGTAGCCGTAGACGTCCATGCCCAGATCGACACAGGCGTTGGCGACCTTGGAGCCCACGTTGCCCAGGCCGATGACGCCAATGCGCTTGCCCTTGAGCTCGCGGCCCACAAAGGCCTTCTTGGCCTTCTCGGCATCGACCTGGATTTCGGGGTCGTCGGCGTTGTCACGCACCCAGTTCATCGACTGCACTACGCCGCGGCTCGAAAGCACCAGCATGCCCAGGACAAGCTCCTTGACGGCGTTGCTGTTGGCACCGGGGGAGTTAAAGACGACGACGCCTTTCTTGGCGTACTCCTCGACGGGGATGTTGTTGACGCCGGCACCGCAGCGGGCGATGGCGCGGATGCCCTCGGGCAGCTCGTAGCCGTGCAGGTCGGTCGAGCGCATCAGGATCGCGTCGGCCTCCTCGGCGGTGCTTACAAACTCGTAGCCCTCGCCAAACTCGACTTTGCCGTCTTTAGTGATGTCGTCGATGGTCTTTATCTTACGCATGGAAAAACTCCTTAGCAGGTTTTAATCTAAACAGGGTGGTCTGAGGTGGCTGGTCGGCCCGCGTGCTGCGGGCTAGTTAGATCGCGGGCTCAAACTATGCTGCGCTTCGAAGTCCTTCATGTACGAGGCCAGTGCCCGCACGTCTTCCATGGTTACGGCGTTGTAGACACTGGCGCGCATGCCGCCCACTAGGCGATGGCCCTTGACGTTTTGAATCTGGTGCTCGGCCGCGCCTGCGACAAAGGCGGCGTCGAGGTCGGCATCGCCGGTACGGAACGTGACGTTGGCGATGGAGCGGCTGCCCTCCTGCGTGGTGCCGTGGAACAGCTCG
This sequence comes from uncultured Collinsella sp., assembly GCA_958346935.1. GTDB lineage: Bacteria > Actinomycetota > Coriobacteriia > Coriobacteriales > Coriobacteriaceae > Collinsella. The sequence goes on along the minus strand of CATVTM010000045.1, from coordinate 1,404 downwards.
CTGTTCTCGAGCAGGTTGTAGAGCAGGTTGGCCTTGGCCCAGTTGCGCTCGGCCATGGCAGCAAGTCCGCCGGTCTCCTCGACCCAGCGGAATACCTTGCCGCACACGTAGATGCCAAAGGTGTTGGGCGTGTTGAGCATGGAGCCCTTGGCGGCCTCGGTCTTAAGATCCATGTACTGCGGCGTCTGCGCAAAGGCCGGGCCGTCGGCGATCAGGTCGTCGCGCACGATGACCACAGTCACGCCTGCGGCGCCGGCGTTTTTCTGCGCGCCGGCGTAGATGAGCCCGTAGCGCTCAACGTCGAGCGGCTGCGACAGAAAGCAGCTCGAGACATCGGCGACCAGCGGCACGTCGCCGCAAGCGGGCAGCTCGTGGTACATGGTGCCAAAGATGGTGTTGTTCTGGCAGATGTAGACGTAGTCGAGCCCGTCGTCCGCGGCCTCGGCGGCAATGCGCGCGTTGATGTCGGCCATGTTGGGAATGCGGTCGAAGTTGGTGTCCTCGGAGCTCGCGAGCAGCACGGCCTCGCCGTACTTGGCGGCCTCCTTGTATGCCTTGTTGGCAAAGTTGCCGGTCACGACGTAGCCGGCGCGGCCGCGGCGCATGAGGTTCATCGGGATGCCCGCGAACTGCAGCGTGGCGCCGCCCTGCAAAAACAGGACGCGGTAGTTATCGGGGATGCTCAGCAGGCGGCGCAGGGTTGCCTCGGCGTCGTCGATGATCTGCTGGTACATACTAGATCGATGGCTCATCTCGAGCACGGACATGCCGCAACCGCGGTAGTCCATCATCTCGTCGGCGATCTCGGCGAGTACGCTGGTGGGCAGTGCGGCCGGGCCTGCTGAGAAGTTGTGCACACGTGCCATCTTCTAGGTCCCCCTCATAGTCGTTTGAACGTTCGGGATACTTTAGCACAGTGCAGCGCCAGACGCGACCGCATCACAGCAAAACCCGAGTGCGCCGCTATGATTTACAGGGTTGTTACATGGGGGAGAGGTGGCCTTACCTGATGGCTCGCATCCGATCTGCCTCAGCTTTTGCTTGTTTCCAGGGGCGCACACGACCGTTGGTGAGGTCGTCGTAACCATGAGCGATGGTACGTTGAATGTGATCTTCGCGTTCCTGAATGGTAGTTAGCGCGCGCGTCTGATCAGAAATAGGCTTTACGACAGGCATATGAAACTCCTTACATAGAATCATATGTATAACTCTATGTTGAGTGTAGCGGAGGGTGGCGTTGGGCGTGTGCGTGCCTGCATTCGTAAGCGCGGTTGTCTGGCAAGTGTGATTTGGGGCGACCTCGTTAAAGTTTCTAAGCTGCGAAAATGACCGTTAACCGGATTAAATTTGGCTCTGTTAGACCAGGATTGACATGCCGACCTGCCGGCTAACTCGCCGTCTCCC
>CATVTM010000044.1 GCA_958346935.1 uncultured Collinsella sp. | reverse complement strand
CTTCCGCCGCCCTCCCCCGCCCCCGATCTTGTCTTTGTTTTTTTATCAAACAACTAAGCCCGGCCCCCGCCTGTGGTGACGCTGCTGCGAGCGGTCTGCGATGGGGCCGTTGTTGGTTGGGGCAGCTGGGCTGATGTGGGGGGCACGTGGCTGTTGCGGGCCCTGGTTCCGGCGGCGGCCTCGGCGCTTCGCGCCTGCCGCCTTGGGGGACTGCGGAGCACGGCCGGCAGCTGCGGCGCGTTGCGCCTGCTGCCTGCGGGGGCTTTGAGGTCGTGCGGCAGCTGCGGCGCTGTCGCGCCTGCCGCCTTGGGTGACTTTGGGGTCGATTGGGGTTGTCTGCACAATTCGCGGTATTATGTTGCGGAGTTTTGAAAGGAGCCGCTGGTGGTCACGACGACATTTGCCTCGCCTTTGGGCGAAATCTTGCTTGCCGCTGATGGCCGCGGTCTGACGGGGCTTTGGTTTGAGGGGCAGGAGCACTTTGGTTCCACGCTTCTCCGGGAAGACTCCGAACATGTTGAAGGCGCCGACGCGGTTTCCGGTACCGGTGGCATGTCGTCGGTGAGTCCGGCAAATGGTGTGGCCTCTTCGGTGCTTGAGCGTTCATGGGCTTGGCTGAATGCTTATTTTGCGGGGCAGGAGCCTCGGTTTACGCCGCCGTTGCATTTGATTGGTACGGCGTTTCAGCGCGAGGTTTGGTTTGAGCTGCTTTCTATCCCGCGTGGCGAGGTCGCTACGTATGGCGAGATCGCCCAGCGTGTTGCGGCTCGACATCATGTGCCGGGAAACGAGGCCCCCGTTGTATCTCCTCGCGCGGTGGGGGCTGCGGTTGCGCGTAATCCCATTTCGATTATCGTGCCATGTCATCGCGTAGTTGCCGCCGATGGTTCGCTCAACGGATATGCCGGCGGCCTCGACCGTAAGGAGTGGCTACTGCGGCTTGAGGGCGCGTACGAGGAATAGCGCTCGGGCACTTTGCATAGCCAAGACGCCTTGAAAGAACGAGTCGCCGTTCTTTCGCGGTCGGCATGCGTCCAAGTGCTCGGCATCTGCGCCTTAAGTTTGGCTAAGCCATATCCTGCGTATTTGAAAATGCGCAGGTTGAGCGGCTAAGGCTGCGCTAAGGCGGCTGGCGGTGCGCTATTATCGGCAGTATCGAAACCTGTATAGTCATGCGCCAAAGGAGCAACTATGAAGCTGATGCTTGCCGAGGACGAACCCGGCCTCTCCCGCGCCCTTACCGCGATTCTTCAACATAGCGACTACGAGGTTGACACCGCGCTCGACGGTCTGACGGCGCTCGAATATCTACTCGCCAACGACTATGACGCCGCGATTCTGGACATCATGATGCCCGGCATGGATGGCATCGAGGTGCTCAAGCGCACACGCGCCGCCGGTAAGCGACTGCCCATCATCATGCTTACGGCCAAAAGCGAGGTGTCCGATAAGGTCGAGGGCCTGGATGCCGGCGCCAACGATTACCTGACCAAGCCGTTTGCCGCCAAGGAGCTGCTCGCTCGCATTCGTGCCATGACGCGCGCCGCGACGGCAATTGACGCCACGACGCTCAGCGTGGGCAACGTGCGCCTCGACACGGCATCGTGCACACTCGTTGGGCCTTTGGGCGAGGAACATCTGGCCAATCGTGAGTTTCAGCTTATGGAGCTCTTTATGCGCAATGCCGGCACGCGCATGCCCACCGAGCGTCTGATGCTCGAGGTTTGGGGTGAGGACGCGCCCGAAGGCGCCAACGTGGTGTGGGTCTATATCTCGTACCTGCGCAAAAAGCTGACGGCGCTGGGTGCCAACGTGGCCATTCGCGCATCGCGCAATCAGGGCTATTCGCTTGAGGTTGTTGAGGAAGGCGAACAGGCGTGAGCATACGCGCGTGGTGCAAGCGCATGACGGAGCGGTTTCACGCCGCCACGAGTAGTACGGGGCGGGCAAATGCTGTTGACGCATTGGGCCGCCGCCTGCGTCGCAAGTTCATCCTCGTTGCCATGGGCGCCGTGACCGTGGTGCTCACGCTCATCATTGCCGGCATCAACATCGTCAATTATTCGCATGTCTGCAAGATGGCCGACGTTCGCCTGGACTATATCTTAGCAGGCAAGGACAGCATTGATGGGGAGGACGAGCCTAAGACCGGTCCCGGTCAGGATGCGGTTGCCGGCAAGGTTGCTACCGGTAACCGGGCGGCCGTTCGCGATGGGCATTTTGAAGGCATGACGGCGGAGTCTCCCTTCGACACGCGCTACTTTACGGTGTCGATTGCCGGCGGGCAGGTGACCGATGTCAATACCGCCCGCATTGCCGCGGTGGGCGCCAAGCGTGCTGCACGCATCGCTGCAGGACTGTATTCCAAGGGTTTGACATCGGGCTTTTCTGGTAACTACCGCTATACGGTTACGGTTCAGGGCGAAAAGACCACCTATGTGTTCGTGGACTGTTCGCGCGAGCTTGCAAGTTTCCATTCGTTTTTAAGTGCGAGCGTGGCCATCAGCTGCATTGGCTGGCTGGCGGTATTGGCGATTGTGACGGTGGCCTCGGGTGCTGTAATTCGGCCGATGGTCGAGAGTTATAGCAAGCAGAAGCGCTTTATTACCGATGCGAGCCACGAGATCAAGACGCCGCTGGCTGTAATTGATGCCGCCAACGAGGTGCAAGAGATCGAGAGTGGCGAGAGCGAGTGGACGCAGAGCATTCACGAGCAGGTCGCGCGGCTGACGGCGCTGACGGAGCGTCTGGTGTTCCTGGCGCGTATGGACGAGGGCTCGGCCGGCTTTGCCATGGCGGTGATCGATCTTTCGGAGGCCGTGGACAAGGCTGCGGCGCCGTTTAAGTCGGTGGCGGTTTCGCGAGGTAAGCGGCTGTCGACGTCGATCGCGAGCGGTGTGCGGGCCCATGCCGATGCCGCGGCAGTGGCGCAGGTTGTTGAGCTGCTGCTGGACAACGCCACACGCTACGCAAGCGAAGACAGCGTGATCGAGCTGAGCCTGCGTGCTGTTTCGCGCGGTGCGGGCAAAGGCTCGGCCGAGCTTGTCGTATCGAATACTGTTGATGAGCTGCCCGAGGGCGACCTGGACCGGCTGTTCGACCGCTTCTATCGTGCGGACGTGTCGCGCAGCTCCAAGACAGGTGGCTCGGGCGTGGGGCTGTCCGTCGTGCGCGCCATCGCCGAAGCCCATGGCGGATCCGCCAGCGTATCCGGCCACGATCATCAGATCACCTTCACCGTCCGCCTCTAAAACCTGCCAAAAGGGACAGGTTTGTTTTGGCAGGTTTTATCTGGGGAAACGTCGACGGGAGAGGGTATGGGCGAAAACTGCGTCCCGGAATTCTGTCTTAGAATGGGATGTGCTTTCCGAACGCGCTCTCGAGTGGAAGCTTCAACCCAGAATATTGCCTCAGAATGGGATGCCGTTTCCGGATGACACTATCGGCAGAGTGATCTTCTACGCTCGCTCTTGCAGGGCGTAGATCGATTTGTCCATGTTGAACAGGTAGGCCACGACGCAGACGATAAAGAAGGCGGGCAGATTGCCAAAGCCAAAGACCTCGCAGCCAATGAGGATCGGCGCGAGTAGCGTGTTGGTGGCGCTGCCAAAGACGGCGGCGTATCCCAGCGCGGCGCAGAGCTCGACGGGCATGCCGAGAATCCCGGCGAGCACGACACCCAGGCTGGCTCCGATGGAGAACAGCGGCGTCACCTCACCACCTTGATATCCTGCGGCAAGTGTGGCGATGGTGAGTGTGAATTTGAGCGCCCAGTCCCAAGGCATGATGGCGACCTTGCCGTCACCGTTGAGCGCCGCCGATATCAGGTTGGTGCCAAGGCCGCAGTATCGCCCCTGCCACAGCACGAACAGAATCGCCGACAGTGCAAGGCCCATAACGGCAACGCGTATGTAAGGGCTGGGGAGCAGCCGCGCTGCAAGGGTCTTGGCATGGGCAAGGCACCAGGCAAAAGCGCCACCTACCATACCAAACGCGATACCCAACAACGCCAGCCGTCCAAGACCGGGGAGGTCGAGCGCATACGAGGCGGTAATGGCGACCTCAAACTTCTCGAGCCCCAGGGCGCCGGAGGTCATGCTTGCGGCAAGCGAAGCCGTAAGCGCGGGAAACAACGCGCGGTATTCCATGCGTCCGGCGACCAACACCTCGATAGCAAAGACCGTGGCGGCGAGGGGCGTTCGGAAGAGTCCGGCAAAGCCGGCGGCCATGCCGATAAGCAAAAACGTGTTGCCGGGTTCTCGGAAAGGTAGACGTCGGCCGATCCAATGCGAGACGGTTGCGCCGATCTGCACGGCTACGCCTTCGCGTCCCGCGCTGCCGCCAAAGAGATGCGTGGCCCACGTGCTCAGCATAATGAGCGGCACCAGACGCGGGGAGATGGCGTCCTCGCGTCCGTGGCCTACGTCGAACACCAGACTCATGCCGCGGTCGGTGCCCTTGCCCCAGGTGCGGTAGGCAAACACGATGGCAAGGCCCACAAGAGCGAGAAAGGGGAGCAGCAACGCGACGTGCGAGTCCCGGAAGGCGCCAATTGCCAGGAGCACACGACCAAAAAGGGCACAGATGACGCCAACGATGATGCCGATAGGGATTCCGACGGCACCCATAAGCACGAGACCGCTATAGGTGTTGACCAGGCGTTTGATTCTGCTCAAAGCGCTACTTTCTGACATTTTGCTTTCTGACACTTGCTCTCTTGATAGAAAAAGAGCTGGAGTTGCGCATCGTTGAGAGGCTTTCCAGCTTTAGCAAAACAAACTTATAAGATGCGACGGGCCGCGTCAAGATAATTACCGGACGGCCTAGGAGGCGGCTGGTTGGCTGGCTTAAAACCTAGCGCGTGAAATGACGCCCCACGCTATTCAGCGCGCTTGATAGGATGACGAACCACGGTCTTAAGTTTCTCCGGTGCGCATTTGCGTGGATCGGAGAGATAGATTTCGTGATGTAAACGGGTGTTTGAGAAGTCGGGGACATAGCCCAGCTCGGTCGTGTATTCATGCATAGCGTCTACGGTTGCCGGTTCGTTGTCGTAGGGCCCGGTGTGCATGCATTGAACGCAGAGACCCTCGTCAACTTTAAGCAGTTCGACGGCGGAAAAGTCCAGTTTCTTTTTGGTCGTGGCTTCCGCGACTGCCCAGTCAAAGTCATCTCGGGTGACGAAATCGGGCAGGCGGATGCACGAGATGAAGTTGAAATTGTCCTTGTGTACATAATCGATGTCGCCGCTCGGGGACTCTTGCCACCAGAAACCCTCGAGCGGCGGTACCACAAAGTCGAAATAGCCCTCGATACTCCTTGAGCCTTTCTTTGACATCTTGACGGTATAGGCGATGCCGTAAAGCAGCGGCAGGGCATTTTGATACTCGCCACCTTCGGTATTTGGGTCGCCCTTTCCGCGAACGGCAACGTAGCTCATAGGCGGGACAGTTATGATACTCGGCTTGCTTGCAGGTCTGTAGAGCTCCTTGCATTCCTTCTTAAAGTCGAACGCCATGTTGGCCGCCTTTCTGCGTATTGGCCTGCTTAGATAGCGGAATCATATCATAGAAACGAACAGTTGTTCGAATGATTTGGCTGACAGATTGAGATGCGTGCGTTGTGTTTGGCGGTCGGCCTGACCCCATCGATGATTTCTCTGCCTCCCCGGCGCCTCATCTATAGCTGCCGTTTCCCCATATAGAACCTGCCAAAATAAACCCGTCCCTTTTTAGTCGGTGCGAAATGGGTAATACTAAAGAGTTATCCGACCAGATGGGAACCGATCGATGGCTTATATCGAATTCAAAGACGTCATCAAGGCATACGGCGAGGGCGACGCCCGCATTCACGCACTCGACGGCGCGAGCTTTACGGTCGAGCGCGGCGAGCTCGCCATCATTCTGGGTGCTTCGGGTGCCGGCAAGACCACGGCGCTCAACATTCTGGGCGGCATGGATACGGCGACCTCCGGCACCGTGACGGTGGACGGGCGCGACGTGAGCTCCGCCAACGAGGCTCAGCTCGTGGAATACCGCCGCGCCGATGTCGGCTTTGTCTTCCAGTTCTACAATCTGGTCCCCAACCTGACGGCGCTCGAAAATGTTGAGCTTGCGGCGCAAATCTGCCCCGATTCGCTCGATGCCGAGCAAACGCTTTGCCAGGTTGGCTTGGGTGAGCGCCTCGCCAACTTCCCCGCGCAGCTTTCGGGCGGCGAGCAGCAGCGCGTGTCCATTGCCCGCGCGCTGGCAAAGAACCCCAAGCTGCTTTTGTGCGACGAGCCCACGGGCGCACTTGACTATAAAACCGGCAAGCAGATCTTGCAGCTGCTGCAGGACACTTGCCGCAAGCAGGGCATTACGGTCATCATCATCACCCACAACTCCGCGCTGGCGCCCATGGCCGATCGTCTGATCCGCTTTAGGAGCGGCCGCGTGGAGAGCGAGACGGTCCAGCAAAATCCCGTGCCTATCGAGACGATCGAGTGGTAGCGCCCATGGACCAAGATCGCCAAAACAGCCTACGCCACGACGCGCAGAATACGGAGCGCGAGCAGGATTTTACGACCTACCGTACCGCTCAAAGCTCAAACGATATGGTGCCGACGGTTTTTCGCCGCGGCATCTACCGCACAATCCGAGGCAGTCTTAAGCGCTTTTTGTCCATCGTGGTCATCACCGCGCTCGGCGTGAGCGTGATGTGCGGCCTTAAGGCGGGCTGCGAGGACCTGCGCGATTCGGTCGACGCCTATTTTGACCAGCAGAATGTCTATGACATTAACGTGCAGTCGACCTATGGCCTTACGCGCGACGATCTCGCGGCCATCCAAGAGGTCGACGGCGTCGAGACGGCCGAGGGTATCTACACCGAGACCGCCTATACCGCCGTGGGTACGACGCGCGAGCGTGTCGTCGTACAGAGCCTCTCCAAAGAGAATATTGACCAACCGGTGCTAGTACGCGGCGAGCTGCCCGAGACTTCGGGCGAAGTGGCAGTGACCTCACGTTTTTTGAAGGCTTCGGGCAAGAAAATCGGCGATACGGTGAGCTTTGCCGCCAACGATGCGAGCTCGTCGAACCAAAGTGCCAAGGATCAATTTGCCGCGGGCGACTACACCATTACGGCTGAGGTCCTCGATCCCACTGATGTGAGCTCCGACTCGACGGTCAACGCCTTTCGCGCTGCTTCGACTGCGGACTATAAGTTCTATGTGAGCGAGGACGCCGCGACATCTTCTTCCTACTCCGCTGTCCACGTGGTCGTCGAGGGAGCCAAGAGCCTCAACTCCTATTCGGATGCCTACTCGGCAAAGATCAATGAGGTCAAGGGCAATATCGAGAAGATCCGCGAGGAGCGTGAGAAGGCGCGCGCCCAGGAGCTGACGGTCGACACACCGGCGAGCTTGGACGCGGCTGAGCGTCAGGCGAATATGGTCTTTGGGATCGAGCAGGACAACATCAATCGCATGGCCGAGGGCAGCGACGAGCGTGCGCAGGCGCAAGCCGACCTGGACCAGCGCCGCGCCGCCGCCGACCAGCAGTTTGCCGATGCCCGCGCCGAGCTCTCTGACCTGGGCGAATGCACCTGGTACATCCAGGACCGCGGCAATATCGCAAGTTACTCGAGCGTCGAGAGCGATAGTTCTTCGATCGAGGCCATCGCCACGGTGTTCCCGTTCATCTTCTTTATCGTCGCCGTGCTTATCAGCCTCACCACCGCCACCCGCATGGTCGAGGAGGAGCGCACGCTTATTGGCCTGTACAAGGCGCTCGGCTATTCACGCGGGCGTATCCTGTCCAAATATGTGGACTACTCGCTGTGGGCGTGTCTGATCGGTGGCGTGCTCGGCAATATCATCGGCTTTGTGGGCCTGCCGCTGTTCTTGTTTACGGTGTTCGACGACATGTACTCGCTGCCCCAGATGCTACTTTCGTACGACATCGTGTCCTCGATCGTTTCGGTGGCGCTGTTTGCCGTGGGCGTGGTGGGAGCCACGATTATCGCCTGCCGCCACGAGATGGCCGAGACCCCTGCCTCGCTCATGCGCCCCAAGGCTCCGCGCGCCGGCTCGCGCATTCTGCTCGAGCGCATCGGCTTTATCTGGCACCGCATGGGCTTTTTGAACAAGGTCGCTGCACGCAACCTATTCCGCTATAAAAAGCGCGCCTTTATGACCATCTTCGGTATCGCCGGCTGCACGGCGCTCGTGATCTGCGGTATGGGTATCCGCGATACGTCGGTCGCGCTGTCGCCCAAGCAGTACGGCCACATCACACGCTACGATTTGCTGGCGGTCGCCAACCCCGATGATTTTTCGCAGACGTGCACGGCGTTGGATGAGCGCAGTGCAGCCAAGGATTCCAACGTGACCGTGACTTCGACGCTGCCGATTATGACCGACAACGTCACCTTTACATTTGGCGGTAAGAGCGAGACCGTGCAGCTCATCGTGATTCCCGACGACCGCACGGGTGACTTGGGCGATTACGTGCGCCTGGAGGATGAGTCCAAAGAACCGCTCGCCCTGCGTGACGGGGATGTGTATTTGAGCAAGAGCTCTCAGCTGGTGCTGGGGATCAAGCCGGGCGACACGGCTCACGTCCAGGATTCGTCGCTCAATGTTGCCAAGGTCAAAGTCAGCGACATTTCGCTCAACTATCTGGGCAACACGCTTTACATGACGCAGGGCACCTATGAGCGCGCGTTCGGTCGAAGCGCGCGCCTCAACGGCATCTTTGCGCTGCTTAAGGGTTCGTCGGCCGATCAGATTGCGTTTACCAACCGTCTTAAGAGCGATGGTTGGATTACGCTGTCGAGTACCGCCGAGCATTGGGAAAACTATGAGGCAAACTTTACGATTATCAATTCGGTCGTGGTACTTGTGACCTTTATGGCAGCGTGTCTATCGTTTGTGGTGGTGTTTACACTATCTAATACGAATATCTCCGAGCGCGAACGCGAGCTGGCGACCATCAAGGTGCTGGGTTTCCGCCGTGGCGAGGTGCACCATTACGTTAACAAGGAGACGTTGATTCTTACGGCGATCGGAGCCGCGCTGGGCGTACCGCTGGGCGGTGCGCTGGCCGAGAGCTTTACGTACATCTTGCAGATGCCGTCGCTGTACTTTGACGTCGAAGTCGAGCCGCTGAGCTACGTGCTGTCCGTTCTGCTGGCCTTTGCCTTTACGTTTATCGTCAACCTCGCTACCAATCGCACCCTCAATAAGATCGACATGGTCGGCGCCCTCAAGAGCGCCGAGTGACCTGTTCCGGGATTCAGGTTCTAGCGAGCTGCTAGCGCACCTACAGTCGCTGTTTTGCATAAACCGCCCCGCCGAATGAATACTTTGGCGGGGCGGTCGCCTTTTGCCTGCAGGTACCCCAGTCGGCACCGTGCAAATTCCGGAATATTCAGCATCCCGGAGTCCACGGGAGCGGGTATCGGCGCGCAAAACCGCGCCGAAGACTCCGATCCTGAGCCCCCGGTGCCTCGAGAACCGCTCGTTTTCTACGGAATGCGCCCCTTGACGCCCGCCTTTCGCCCAAAATCCAGTATGCAAGCGCCCCCGAATGCTGAATATTCCCAAAAATGCACGCCGCACCCCACCCCAGGCACCCGCAGCAAGAAGACGAATAGCCTCGACCTCCCCAGTTACCGCAGGAGGCCCCAGGGCCTATCTCCCAAATCTTTCCGCAGGACGGAAGGACCCCGCCGCGCGAAGCGCGCAGCGGGGTCCCGACATGTCCGAGGACGATTTGGGAGGTAAGCCCTGGGGCCTCCGATGGGGGCAGTCCTAGCCGAGGCTATTCGTCTTCTTGCTGCGGGTGCTTGGGGTGGAGGACTTGAAATGATGGAGTTCTTGGCTGTAACTTGCACTGACATTTGTCATGAAATTGCTGGTCGTGAGGGCTGCTACCGGTAGTTGCGGTAGGGTTGGGGCAGATTCAAGCTAGAAATGGTGGTCGCTACCGGCTGTTCTCGACATACTCGGGTCATTCTTCAACGGTCACCACACGAAAGGAACCACCATGGATCTTGCGATGGCACAGCGCCTCGTCGATCGCCGCAAAGCTGCTGGGCTTTCTCAGGAGGCACTTGCCGCCCAGCTGGGCGTAAGCCGCCAGGCTGTCAGTAAATGGGAGCGCAGCGAATCCTCGCCCGATACCGATAACCTTATTGCACTCGCCGCGCTGTATGGTGTGTCACTGGATGAGCTGCTATATGGGGAAGCGGTTTGTGATATCGATGACTCGGCAGACAGTGACTCTAGCGCAGACAATTTGGACGAGACCGAAGAAACCGAGACTTCTACTGAGCATACGAATTGCGGTGATAAGCCACTTGTCGATATTTCTCTCGCGCATGGTATCCACGTTATTGATCCCAACAAAGGCGAAGAGGTCCATGTTGGCTGGAATGGTATCCATGTGGCTAACGAGCGCAAGGGCGAAGAGGTCCATGTTGGGCCGGGTGGCATACATGTCGATACGCTTGAGGACGATGGGCACAGCGTGTATACCAATGCCGACGGCACCATCACCATCGACGGCGAGACGTTTGCGAGCTGGAAGGAGGCGCACGACAAACTCGACCATCATGGCAAGCATTTCCACACCAAGTTCGGTCGTGCGTGGAACAAGTTCCCCTTTCCCGCACTTATCGCCCTCGCATATCTGGCGCTCGGGATTATCTACGGCACGTGGGCTATGGGGCTCTTCCTCGTCTTTTTGATTCCCGTCTACTACGCGCTTGGTGACTTTATCGACCGACGTCATCTATCCAAGCTTATCGACGCCATCTACCCGGCAGCCGCCATTGCTTGGTTCCTCTATATGTGGCTCTGCTTGGGACAGCCTCATCCTGCATGGGTCATTCTCATCACCATCCCAGTTGTAAAAGCACTCATGCGCTGGTGCCGAAAACAATGGAAACACAGCAAGCAAGCTTAAGCCGTTCTGGCCGTCGGCATCACCCAGCCAACGCCGCTCACCCCTTCAAAGTTGCGGTGAAATACGGACCGTTTGAGAACCTCGGAGCGTCCAGCAGCCCCATTTCGCCGCAGCTTACGAATGGACCGGGCAATTCCGGCACAGGAATTGGCATTTAACTCACCGCGCGCACGAAAAGGGCCCATCTACTACGATGAACTCGACGGGGTCGACCATACCCGCTTATTTTGAAAATCAGCAAGCCTTCTACCTGCTGTTTTTATTTTACGATCTTCGCCACGGTCGAGTGTGTGGCAGTAAACGTAGTAGATAGACCCATTTTGTGGCACACGGCTCATCCAAGCTCAAGCTCGAATACCGAGGACCCCCTCATTCACGGCTGCGAGCGAAAAACCGAATAGAATCAATATCAAATTGCTAAGCCTGTTTGGCGAACGGAGGAAATATGGGCGAGGTGGCCGAAAAAGACTGGAGGCTGTTCAAGGAGCTGCTCCCAAAATGGCAAGAAAGCTATATGGAAATGCTCATCGGCCAGTACATCGAGATGCTAAACGGCGACAGCGAAGCGTCCAGTAGATTTTGGGCGTTAGAGGAGCGCATCAATAGGGACAAGCTGTCCTCAGGAGTACTGGTAAACGATATTCGCCGCAGCACCATGCGTTATGAGATAGCCAACTTGCTTTCCGATAACGTGATTACGCTCGATGACCTTGAGGGTTTTACCGAAGATATTAAGAGCTACGCGCGGCGCTGCATCTGCCGGTAAGAACGCTGAGCGACATGCGCAACCACAACCGCCTTTTTTCATAAATCGCCCCGCCGATTGCATATTTCGGCGGGTCGGTTGCTTTTTGCCCACAGGTACCCCAGGGGGCGGCGTGCAAATTCCGGAGTTTTCAGCGTCCCGGAGTCCGCGGGTGCGGGAGCGGGCGCATAATACAGCGCTTAAAGTCCTGATTCTGAACCCCAACGCCTCAAGAGCCGCTCGTTTTTCTACAGGATGCGGCCCATTGCGCCTGCCTTTCGCCCAAAATCCAGTATGCAAGCGCCCCCGAATGCTGAATATTCCCAAAAATGCACGCCGCACCCCACCCCAGGCACCCGCAGCAAGAAGACGAATAGCCTCGACCTCCCCAGTTACCGCAGGAGGCCCCAGGGCCTATCTCCCAAATCTTTCCGCAGGACGGAAGGACCCCGCCGCGCGAAGCGCACGGCGGGATCCTGACATGTCCGAGGACGATTTGGGAGGTAGGCCCTGGGGGTCTCCGATGAGAGCAGTCCCAGCCGAGGCTATTCGTCGCCGAAGCTGATGCCCAGCGCCTTGGCCTCGCGCACTAGATCGCTCTGGGGGTCGACGTACTTGAGCTTGCCAGCGACCTCCTCGAGCGGCATGTGGCACATCTTGCCGTCGCGTAGGGCAATCATGTAGCCAAACTCGCCGCGCAGGCAGCCGAGTGCCGCCTCGACGCCGCACTGGGTCGCAAAGATGCGGTCCTGGGCGTCGGGCTGACCGCCGCGCTGCGTGTGACCGGGGATGGCGACGCGGGTCTCGCGACCGGTCTTGGCCTCGATCTCCTTGGCGATGTCGTAGACGATCGACGGGCTCGTACGTCCGGCGAGTTTTTTCTTGTACTCCTTCTTGGGCAGCGCCGCGTCCTCCTTGGAGATGGCGCCCTCGGCGACGGCCACGATGGTAAAGCGGCTGCCGGTCTCCATGCGATGCTCGATGGTCTTGATGACGTTATCCATGTCGTAGGGGATCTCGGGGATCAGGATGACGTCCGCGCCGCCCGCGACGCCGGCGTACAGCGGGATCCATCCGACCTTGTGTCCCATGATTTCGATGACGAACACGCGCCCATGGCTCGAAGCGGTGGTGTGGATGTCGTCGATGCATTTGGTGGCGACGTCGATGGCGCTTGTAAAACCAAACGTCAGCTCGGTGCCCCAAGTGTCGTTATCGATGGTCTTGGGCAGGGCGATAACATTGAGGCCCTCTTCGCGCAGACGGTTAGCGGTCTTGGTGGAACCGTTGCCGCCCAGCATAAACAGGCAGTCGAGCTGCAGCTTGTGATAGGTGTGGACCATCGCGGGTACCTTCTCGACGCCATCGGCCTCGGGAATGTCCAGACGCTTGAACGGCGTACGGCTCGTGCCCAGGATGGTGCCGCCGCGGGTGAGGATGCCACTAAAATCGGCGGGCGACATGACGCGGAACCTGCTGTAGATAAGGCCCTGGTAGCCGTCCTCAAAACCGTAGATCTCGATAGGTTCTTCGCTATTGGTCATGAGCGTTTTGACGATGCCGCGCATGGTGGCGTTGAGCGCCTGGCAGTCGCCGCCACTGGTAAGAAGACCGATCCTAAGCATGATGAATCCTTCCGGGCAAGTTATAACATGCGCATAAGTTTACCCCCGCACACTGTTGATACGGGGGCAAAACGTGTTAGCTCAAGCGTATAGAAATGTAAGCAACGTCAGGCGAGCGTAAGGTCGATGGGCCTGGCTCCTTACAGTGCGAAGGCGTCGAAGTCGCCCCAGTGGCGGCGCAGCGTGATGGCGGCAGCGGGCTCGGTGTTGTCGAAGACGACCGACCACTGCGTGTTGCTGGTGATGTCTTCCGGATTGGGCTCTTGCGCTGCAGCGCGTAGGGCCTTCCAAGTGACTGCCTCATCTTGGGCGCCGGCATGGGCGTCAAGGACACCGGCGATTGCAACGGCGCGCTCTTTACCATGGCCCAGCTCGCCGTTCTTTTGGTTGGGCAGCACCTCGTCACCATAGCAGGCGTAGAAGTTCGTGACCTGGCGTACGGGCGTCGCCTTGCATGCACGGTCGGGATCGCGCGGATCCCACTCCACCACCCGCGCGTCACCGGCGGCGTCGTTGATAAAGAAGTGATAGTCGCGTCCGGCCATGGCGTGCATGTCGTAGGCAGAAAGCAGGTCGACGGCCTCCTGCGTGGTGGCCGCGCGGTCGAGCACCAGGCGAATGGCGAGCGAAGTGTTGATGACGGGGCGCTGTGTGTCCTGGTCACAGGGCTTGGAATCCAGGGTGAGCACGGCAATGGACACGCCGCATTCGTTGACACCGTCGAGCTGGGCAAACGGGCCCATCAACGCCGCGGCGCGTCCGGCGACGGAGTCAAGTGGAGTGTTGGCGCCCAGATTATTGAGGGCCGCAAAGCCGATGGAGGCATAGCCGTCGCGCGGGTGATTGCGCACCAGCAGCGCCGAGGTGTCGTCCTTAAAGTCGTAATTGCGACCGGTGCGCACGCGGCCTTTGGCATCTACGGCGACAAAAGCGCTGCAGGCAAACTGGGGCGCCTGGACATGTGCCGGCACGCCGGGGAGCACCTGCGCCACCACGGCATCGGTGTAGGCCTGGTCGTCGCGCACGCCAGCGGCGATGATGCGGTCAAGGTCGTAGTCGTAGGCGATATCGATCGCGTACAGGTCGTATCCATCCGCATGGTCGGTCAAGCGTTTGAGCGACGCGACAGACTTGATTTGCTTGTGATAAACGATACCGGTGGCAGCGGCAAGGCCGACGGCGATTCCCGCGACACCGCAGGCGATAGCAACGTTACGTGGCTTCATGACGGCTCCTCTCGTCCTGTTAGCGTAATTGTCGCAAAAGGCGCGCGGGCATGATGGCTCAACTTGGTGAGCGGCGCGGAATTAAGCACGGAATGAAGAGTGCGGCGCTGGCGTGGCGGGGTATGCTGGAGGGGACCATCAACCCAGTGAAAGGGGAGAGTATGACGGATCAGGAAACGCCCGAGCGCGTGCACGTGACGGCCGACGATATCGAGGCTGCCAACGACCTTATCGACTTTATCGAGGCATGCCCCAGCATGTTCCATACGGCGGCGACTATTATGGCCGAGCTCGACGAGGCGGGCTTTACCTACCTGCCCGAGAATGCGGCGTGGGACATCGAACCGGGCGGTCGCTATTACACGCAGCGCAACACCTCGAGCGTCATCGCCTTCAAGGTTGGCGAGGAGCTCGCCGCAACCTGGGGCGAGGACGGCGTTGCCGGCGACTATCATTTTCAGCTCACGGCGTCGCACAGCGATTCGCCGACGTTTAAGGTCAAGGCCGTGCCCGAGCTCGACGGCGCGGGCGAGACGCTGCGCCTGAACACCGAGGCCTACGGCGGTATGATCGACTACACTTGGTTCGATCGCCCACTGGCGCTCGCGGGCCGCGTGCTGGTACGCGAGGGCGACCGTATTGAGAGTCGCTTGCTTGCCACCGAGCGCGAAGTCGCCATCATCCCGAGCCTCGCCATCCACATGAACCGTGGCGTCAACGAGGGCTTTGCTCCCAATCGCGCCGTCGACCTGTGCCCGCTCATCAGCGCCGGTGATCTTAAGCAGGGAGATTTTGACGCCCTGATTGCCGACGAGCTGGACGTTGAGCCCGAGCAGATTCTGGGCCGCGATCTGTTCCTGGTCAATCGTCAGGATGCGCGCATTTGGGGCTGGGCCGACGAGTTTATCTCGACGCCCAAGCTCGACGACCTGGCCTGCGCCTACACCTCGCTTCAGGCATTTTTGGGTGCCGAGAACGCGCACGACGTTTCGGTCTTCTGCTGCTTCGATAACGAGGAGGTTGGCTCCGAGACCAAGCAGGGCGCCATGTCGACGTTCTTGGCCGACGCGCTGCGCCGCATCAACGGGTCGCTGGGCTTTGACGACGAGTCGTACCATCGTGCACTTGCTGCATCGATGCTCGTGAGCTGCGACAACGCGCATGCCGTGCACCCCAACCATGCCGAGAAGTGTGATGCCCGCAACCAGGTGGTGCTCAACGGCGGCATCGTCATCAAGGAGGCAGCCAACCAGCACTACTGCACCGATGCCTTTAGCCGCGCGGTGTTCCAGGCTATCTGCGATGACGCCGACGTGCCCACGCAGGCTTTCGCCAACAAGAGCGACATGGCCGGTGGTTCTACCCTGGGCAACCTGTCGAACATGCAGGCGAGCATGCATGCCGTGGACGTGGGCCTGCCGCAGCTGGCTATGCACTCGAGCTACGAGACCGGCGGCGTGCGCGACGTGATGTACGCCATCCGCGCCCTCACCGCCTTCTACGAGCGAAACCTAACCATCAACGGCGCCGAAAGTGTAGAGCTCTAAAACCTGCCAAAAAGGGATGTTAATTTTGGCAGGTTTTATCTGGGCAGATGCAAAGGGTGAAACCGAACAAGATCGGTGATACGTGGCCGCCGAGGTGCAGTATGCCTCGGCGGCTTTTTGTGTACAGAGTACGGCTAATGCTTATAAGTGCTTTACATGCTTTACGTATTTACCATAGTATTTTATGATAGTTTTGAAGTACTAAGGAGGGGTCATGACCACAACCGCCGCTCAGATCAACGTACGTCTCGATGCCGATCTTAAAAGAAGTGGGGACGCCGCTCTCTCCAAGGCCGGTATGACGCCGAGCCAAGCGGTGCGAGCGCTCTGGCAGCTTGCAGCGTCGCTGGCCGATCGCCCCGGTGCGCTCGAGGATATCCTGCTGCCCAGTCGTGCCCGGGTGGAACAGCGCGAGCGCGAAAAGGCCGCCAAACGTAAGCTCGAGCTCATGGATCAGGGGTCGAAGCTGTTCGCTGCCGCTTGCTGTGAGTCGGGAATCGATATGGTCAAGGCTCAGCCATCGGACGACGAAGAGCTCAAACGGAATGCCTATGCGGATCGCTATGGCGAGGAGATGAGCTGGCTCTATGAGTGAGGCTCCAAAGCGCATCTTGGTTGACACCAACGTGTGGCTCGATTATTTCATTCCCTCACGACGTGGTCGTTCGGTGGCGATTGAGTTTTTACGCGATGCATGCACGGCGCAGGTGGATTTGCTGTATGCGGCGACATCGTCCAAAGACCTGTTCTATTTGATTTCAAGCGAACATAAGGCATGGTATCGGCGAGAGCACGGTTCGCTTTCCCAGGATGCCGCTATGGCAGCGACTTCGCTTGCATGGGATTGCCTCGACGTGTTGTCGCAACTTGCCACGCCGGTACCCTGCGACCTGAGTGACATATGGATGGCGAGCAGGCAGCGTGAGCTCCATAGCGATTACGAAGACGATTTAATCATTGCGGCAGCGATACGCGCCCAAGCAGATTTACTGGTCACCAACGATGTCAAGCTCTGTTCGCATGCACCCGTCGCAGCAATGAACGTCGAAAACGCAAGAAAGTACTTGGCAACGCTCTAGCAATTTGAAGATCCCGCAGGTTGAACAAAAGACAGCGAGAGCTCGCCGTTTGAGCCAAGGTGCCGTGAAATGAAAAGGCGCTGACCTTCTGGTCGCGCCTTTGAAATTGAACGGCAGATTGGCCAAACGGCGGGCTCGCAGCATCGACCGGTCCGCCGTTCGTTAGAACGGCGGAACCCTAATGCTCAATCCAGCAGCGCAGGGTCTCGCC
>CATVTM010000043.1 GCA_958346935.1 uncultured Collinsella sp. | reverse complement strand
TCTCGGAAGGCACGTGCAGACCTTTCGTCATGGCCTCCTACCTTTCTTTCGGGCCTTACTGGCCGAATGTATCAGCGCCCCTCCATATGGGACGCTGCTTGCTGACAGCTCTAGTTATATCCAAAAATCACCCGCAATTCCACCTCGCCCCCGAACGGTCAACAAAGTGCGATGAACGGTATATCGCATGTGATTCCCCCATGATGTACTTCGGCGTTCTAAAGTAACTTTTCTAAGGTAAACGCTCTTTTTTCTCAAAAATCATTCGCAATTACAACTCCAATCTTTCGATTAAGAATTGCATATCTAAAACGGTTTTATGTATATAAATGACGCTTGTTCGTGTTTCTGTCTGTATTCGATGATATTCAGCTACCTATCATTCTTATTCACACATACTCACCAGTTGAGTGAGGATATAGACCGTTTTTCACAACGCGACGGGCGTCAGCTCTATGGCTTGTCAGCGTAAGAAGTAGGTAAAGATACCGTTCACGCGATACGTCCGTGCCATAGGTCGACTAAATTGAGACAATAGTGAATAGTGTTAGGCAACCGTCCCCTGCGGGGACTGAACGGACAGATGCATATGCCGAGCAAAATCGAAAAAAAGCAAGCCGCCGCAAAGCTGCGCAAACCGCCGCGCGACTTCTCGTACACGCAGAACCGAGAGCTCAGCTGGCTGCGCTTTGACAACCGTGTGCTTGACGAAGCCTTCGACGAGACCGTTCCGCTGTTCGAGCGTCTAAAGTTCGTGTCGATTTTCGAGTCTAACCTCGACGAGTTTCTCATGGTGCGCGTGGGCGGCCTGTCCGATCTGGCAGAGCTCAAAAAACAGCCTGTCGACAACAAGAGCAATATGACCGCCTCCGAACAGGTCGATGCTGTCATGGCCGAAATGCCCGGGCTCCTTACCCGATGGGAGTCCATCTTTAAGAGCATCGAGGGCAAGCTCGACACCCTGGGCGTTCACCGCGCGCGTGTCGATTCGCTTACGCCCGAGGAGCGCACCTTTGTAACCCGCTACTTCCAGGCCTACGTGTCGCCGGTCATCTCGCCGTTGGTCATTGACCCGCGCCATCCCTTCCCCAACCTGCGCAACGGTGCACTCTATCTGGCTTGCGGCCTGGACGGCGTCACCGACGAGGAGAGCCTGCTGGGCCTTATCGAGATCCCCGCCTCGATGAACCGCGTGGTCGAGATCCCCTCGCCCACCGGCACCTACTCCCACATTCTGCTCGAGGACGTCATCCTCGCCTGCCTGGACAGCTGCTTTGGCTCCTATAAGCCGCTCGACCGCGCGCTCATCCGCGTCACCCGCAACGCCGACATCGATCCGGACGGCGAGGGCGTCGAGGAGGAAGAGGACTACCGCCAGCACATGAAGCGCATCCTCAAGAAGCGCCTGCGTCTGCAGCCGGTAGTGCTCGCGGTCTCGGGGTCGCTCGAGAAGGCGACGCTCAAGACCATCCGCAAGGCGCTCGAGCTTTCTCGCCGCTCGGTCTTTACCTGCGATATCCCGCTCGACCTGGGCTACGTCTTCGGCATTGAGGGCAAGATTCCCGAGCATCTACGCAACGAGCTGCTCTTTACGCCGTTTAAGCCGCAGCCCAACCCCACCATCGATATGACCCGCTCCATCCGCGAGCAGGTGCTGCAGCACGACAAGCTGCTCTTTTACCCTTACGAGGCCATGAATCCGTTCTTGGACCTGGTGCACGAGGCCGCCTATGACCCCGAGTGCATCTCGCTGCGCATCACGCTCTACCGCGTGGCCAAGCAGAGCCGCCTGTGCGAGTCACTGATCGATGCCGCCGAGAACGGCAAAGAAGTCACGGTGCTCATGGAGCTCCGCGCGCGCTTTGACGAGCAGAACAACATCGAGTGGGCCGAGCGCCTGGAAGAGGCCGGCTGCACCGTCATCTACGGCTCCGAGGGCTTTAAGTGCCACTCCAAGATCTGCCAGCTCACCTATCGCGAAGGCATGGCGCTAACGCGTCTGACGCTGCTGGGCACCGGCAACTTTAACGAGAAGACGGCCAAACTCTACAGCGACTTTATGCTCATGACCGCCCACCCCGGCATCGGCGAGGACGCCAACCTGTTCTTCCGCAACCTGTCGCTGGGCAATCTGCGCGGCGATTACCGCTTCCTAGGTGTGGCGCCCGTAGGCCTCAAGCCGCTCATCATGCGCGGTCTGGATCGCGAGATTCAGCGCGCTCTCGCTGGCGAGCCCGCCCGCGTGTTCTTTAAACTCAACTCGCTCACCGACCGCGAGGTCATCGACAAGATCGCCGAGGCATCGTGCGCAGGAGTCCGCGTGGACATGATCATCCGCGGCATCTCGTGCCTCAAGCCGGGCGTTCCTGGCAAGACCGAAAACGTGCATGTCCGTTCTATCGTCGGACGCTTTTTGGAGCATGCGCGCGTTTACGCCTTTGGCGTGGACTCGGACATGATCTACCTGAGCTCGGCCGACATGATGACGCGCAACACCGAGCACCGCGTGGAGATCGCCTTCCCCGTGCTCGACCCCACCTGCCGCGCCCTGGTGCACGAGTACATGGGCATGCAGCTGCACGACAACGTGAAAGCCCGCAGCCTGACAAGTGACGGCACCTGGGTTCCCGTGGAGCGTACAGGAGGTGAGAAACCCTTCAACTCGCAGGAAGCCCTGCTGGAGCGTGCCTATCGCAACGCCGAGGCCGCGCCCGAGCCCGTCATTGAGGCGAAACCCGCCCCCGAGCCCGAGCCGCAGCCGGTAGCACCCAAGGTCCAAAAGGTCCAGGCGACCGTCATTGAGCCCGAGCCCGCACCTGTACCTCAGCCCGAGCCGCAGGCCGCTAAGCCCGTGCCCGAGACGAGTGCACGTCGTGAGAAGCCCGTTGGCAAGACCAAGGCCATTGAGCGCCATCGCCCCGGTCGCGTGCGCATGGGACTGGGTCTGATCGGCCTAGGCCTTAAGACGCTCATTACCGGCAAGACCAAATAGACGTTTGTAGAAGCGCCCCGCATTTGAGGAAAGCCTCGGATGCGGGGCGCTTTTCCCTGCTACCATGGTGCGGACAACAACGCGAACGACAGGCAGGAATATGAAGCTCACCATAGAATCGATGACGTACGGCGCCGACGGGTTGGCGCACGCCGACAACGGCAAGGCCGTTTTTGTGCAGGGCGCCGTGGCGGGCGACACCGTCGAGGCCGAGATTGTGCAGGACGGCAAGTCGTTTATGCGCGCCCGCACCACCGAGATTCTGGAGCCGAGCCCCGATCGCATCCAGCCTCCCTGCCCCTTCGTTGGCATCTGCGGCGGTTGTTCGTGGGGCAATCTCTCACGCACGGCACAGCTCGCCGCCAAGGAGCAAAACCTGCGCTCCACGCTCGAGCGCATCGGCAAGTTCGCTCCTGAGCAGGTCGATGAGTTGGTACAGCCCATCTGCCACACCAAGGACGACTGGGGCTACCGCAATAAAATCGAGCTCGAACCGACCGTCGTCAACGGTCGCGTGCGCCTTGGCATGCACGGTGTCGACCCCAGCAAAATCGTGACCGTCGATGCGTGCCCGCTGTTCGATAAGCGCTTCCCGAAGGCGCTCAAATCGGTCGTCGGCGCACTCAACTATCTAAGCGGCAGCCATGACTTGGGACTCGAACGCGTGGGCATTCGTGCATCGCGCCGTACCAAGGCACTCGAGGTCGCACTCTGGACGCCTACAGGCTCTTTTCCGCGCTCGCAGGTCTCCCGCGTGCTGGCGGACGCCGCTCATCCCACGAGCATCGTGCGCGTGATGAGCAAGGGCGAAAAGAAGGCCCGCCGTGTCTCCAAGGTCGAAATGCTCGCCGGAGAGGGCTCATGGACCGAGAATATCGCCGAGGGTCAGATGCGCTTGTCTGCCCCGTCTTTTTTCCAGGTCAACACCAAGGGTGCCGAGATTTTGATCGAGCTTGTCATGGAAGCGCTCGACCCGCAAGAAGACGAGCTTGCCGTGGACCTGTACTGCGGCGCCGGAACCTTTACCCTGCCGCTCGCCCGCCGCTGCGACTTCGTCGCCGCCGTCGAGGCCTACGGCCCGGCCGTGCGCGACCTGCGCCGTAACCTGGAGATCAACAAGCTCGATAACGTCGACGTCATTGGCGGAGACGCGGTGCGCGAGTTCCCCGACCAGGATGCCGACGTCTTGGTGGTCGACCCGCCGCGCGCAGGCCTCGCCCCCGAGGCGATCGACCTTATCGCCAGCACGAGTGCGCGCGATGTCGCCTACGTGAGCTGCGACCCGGCCACCCTGGCGCGCGATCTCAAACGCTTTGTCGAAGAAGGCACCTTCTCCCCCGTCAAGATCACGCCAGTCGACCTGTTCCCGCAAACCTTCCACTGCGAGACCGTCGTCCACCTTAGGCGCAACTAGTCACTCAATCATTGCTCAGATAAATCATTGAGAAATCGAGCGTGGCAAGCGGAGGTCTTCGGGGTATAAGACGGCTAATTGTATGCCGCCTTACGAAAGGAATCCTCATGCCCAGCGTTGCCGTTCTCGCCGCCGATGGCTTTGAAACTATTGAATGCTTGACCATGGTCGATGTCATGCGTCGCGGCGGCGTGCGTGCCACGCTCGTCTCTATCATGCCCACGCGTGAGGTCGTCAGCTCGCTGCAGATCCCCGTGACCTGCGATGCGCTCTTTGATGAGATCAACTTTGACGAGTACGACTGCGTTGTGCTGCCCGGCGGTCTGCCCGGCGCCACCAATCTGCGCGCCGATCAGCGCGTCTGCGATGTGGTCTGCGAGTTCGCCGCGACCAAGCACGTTGCCGCCATCTGCGCCGCCCCGTTTATCTTGGGCGAGCTCGACCTGCTCGAGGGGCGCCACGCCACGTGCTTCCCCGGCTTTGAGAAGAGCTTCCCCGAGGGAGCCTATACCGGCGAGAAGGTCACGCAGGACGGCAACATCATCACCGCCAGCGGCATGGCCCAGTCGCTCCCCTTTGCGCTCGAGCTGCTTCGCACACTCGCCGGCGACAAGGCTGTCGAGAAGGTCGCAGAGGGCATCCAGCTATGATTTTGGCTTCGCAATCGCCGCGCCGCATCGAGCTGATGCGCGAGGCGGGCTATGACATTCGCATCATTCCTGCCGATATCGATGAGACGCCGTTTGATGGCGAGGCGCCACTTACGCTTGTGGAGCGCCTGGCACGAGCCAAGGCCGCTGCTGTCGCCGCCGAGCATGCCGAGCCCACCGAGCTGACCGTCGCGGCCGACACGATCGTTACCTTCGATGGCAAGATTTTAGGCAAGCCGGCAACCGAGGACGAGGCGCACACCATGCTCCGTGAGCTTTCGGGCCGCACGCACCAGGTTGCAACCGGCGTCTGCATCGTTAAGGCCGGCGACACAACCGCCCCGCATGCCGCCGAGAGCGTGTCGTTTGTCGATGTGACGGACGTGACGTTCTACGAGCTTACTGATGAGCAGATTGAGCGCTACGTCGCCTCGGGCGAGCCCATGGATAAGGCCGGCGCCTACGGTATTCAGGGCACGGGCGGGCGCATGCTCGTGCACGATATTTCGGGTGACTTCTACAACGTGGTGGGCTTGCCCATCGCTCGCGTCGCACGCGCGATTCAAAAACTCTCGTAATTGCATCTGGCGCTGGGTATCCCCCAGCGCCTACAATTTTGCCGTACCGTACGGATCCCGACCGGGCATAAGGCCCGGCGGAAAACCGATAGGAGAACACATGGACACACTGCTCGAAGCCATCGATGTTTGCAATGTCGATGGCTTTTGCTTTGGCAACTATACGGACGAGGAGGCTGGCACCGGCTGCACCGTAATCGTGGCGCCCGAGGGTGCCACCGGTGGCGTTGACGTACGTGGTGGCGCCCCCGCTTCGCGTGAGACCGACCTGCTGCGTCCCGAAAACACCGTCGATAAGGTCCACGCCGTCTGCCTTTCGGGCGGATCGGCCTTTGGCCTCGAGGCTGCAAGCGGCGTGGCCCGCGAACTCGAGAGCCGCGGCATCGGCCTTCCCGTCGGCCCCACGCAGGTGCCCATCGTGTGTTCCAGCTGTATCTTCGACCTTGCCTTTGGCGACCCCACCGTTCGCCCCGACATTGAGGCCGGCATCGCCGCCGTGCGCGAGGCGCTCGACCACACCCCCACCAAGCTCGAACAGGGCAACGTAGGCGCCGGCACGGGCGCTACCGTGGGTAAGCTCATGGGCCCCGCCACCTGCATGAAGGCCGGCCTTGGCGCTGCCGCCGTGGCGCTCGGCCCCATCAAGGTGGGCGCCGTGGTCTCGGTCAACGCCTGCGGCAACGTTGTCGACCCCCTCACCGGCGAGTGGGTCGCCGGCATGCGCGCCGCAGCCGATAGCGACCAAATCGTCGATATGGAACTCGCAGCCTTTGCCGCCGCCGGATCCATGCAGATGCCGCTCGACCGCACCAACACCACCATCAGCTGCATCGTCACCAACGTGGAACTCACTAAGGCACAAGCCACCAAGGTCTCCCAGATGGCCGCAGACGCCTACGCACACGCCATCCGTCCCACGCACACCACCAACGACGGCGACACCATCTACACCCTCGCCAGCGGCAAACTGGGCGCCCAGGCAAACGCCGCCGTTCCCCTAGACCTGCTGGGCATGCTCGCCGTAAGGGCTTTGCAAACCGCCATCGTAAACGGAGCCAAAACCGCCAAAACCTCCCACGGCATCCCCGGCGCCGCGAAGTAGCCTAACCTGACCGGTTGCCCGGTGGGGCTTGGTTATGTTTGCTGCTCTACAGTCCTGGCTCGCACGAAGAGCACATTAAGTGCTCTTCGGCTCGTGCGGAACTCGCGACAAACATAACCAAGCCCCACCGGGCAACCTACCAACCAAAATCTTTTCAGCCCAGGCCCCTGTGTATCGCGCGTCTAAGATCTTCAAATTCAGCTGCCTGACATAAAGCGAGACATAGCAGAGGACCCCTGGTCCTTAACTTGATACGAGTTCCGCACGCAAAGGAGGCGCCAGTGGCGCCTTCGTCTTGCGCAGGACTGTCCGAAGTAGCAAGTTAAGGACCAGGGGTCCCCGTTACCCGAGCGTTTCTGTACTAGTTGAATTTGAAGATCTTTGAGGCAAGACGGTATAGGCCGAGTGTGGTTTTGTCTCCGGCACGACCGCGGAGGTTAGTGAAGAAGCCGACCACACCGTAACGTGCACGACGATACATACGCTCGTCATAGGCCTTCAAATCATTCCACAGCGTCTTCAGACGCTCATCGGCACAATCCTCGTCGGAAAGCTTGGTGAGCACCGAGCAGATCGCCATCATCATGGTGAAATAGCCCATCATGTACGAACGCAGGCGCGACGACTCAACATCGCTGTACAGGTGGTACGACTCCATCATGATACGCGTAACACGGAACTGCTGGTCCAGACGCTTGACCATCGTTGCCTCGTTGACGCTCTGACCTTCGCGGCCGATAAAGTAGCGGTAGAGGTCGATGTCGGCGTAGTACATGGTCTTGCAACGCGGCAGCGGCACGTAGGCGTAGATGTTGTCCACATAGAACGTGTGCGGCGGCATGGGCAGGTTGGACTCGCGCAGCACATCCGTGCGATAGCACAGGCTGTGCATGAGCAGATTCTGGTCCAAACGGAAATGGCCGATCTGGTCCCAGGTAAAGATCTTTTTTCGAGGCAGGGCAAACTTGTAACCAATGGCCGTATGCGTACCCTCGTAAACCTTCTCGTACACGTAGTTCGAGATAAACAGGTCAACGCGCTGGTCGCGCTCTTCAAAGCCGCGCAGAATCGACAGCATGGTCGAAAGGGCCGCGCCGTCGAGCCAGTCATCCGAATCGACGACCTTGTAGTACGTGCCCTGCGCCTCGCGCAGGCCCGAAAGAACGGCGATACCGTGGCCGCCGTTCTCCTGGTGCACCGCGCGGATGATACCGGGATAACGGGCCTCCCACTCGTCGGCCTTGGCGGCCGTCTCGTCCTTGGAACCGTCATCCACCACGATAATCTCAATATCGGTAGCGTAATTGCTCCCCTCCAGAATGGAGGTGATGCAATGGTCCATGTCCTTGGCGGCGTTATACGAGGGAATACCGAATGTTATGACTTTATGCATGGCAGGCGATAATCTCATCCGAAAGATCGAGGGCAGAATTGGTCACGGCGTCCATATCGTAGTAACGATACTCGGCCAGGCGACCCACCGGGTGGAAGTTCGTCAGGTTCTGAACGCGCTCAAGGTAGCGCTCATAGAGCTCGCGGTTCTCGGGCTCAAGAATGGCGTAGTACGGCGTCTCGCCCGATCCGGGCGTATAAGCCTTGGAGTATTCCTTCATGATGGTGGTCTTGCCGGGCAAAACCTGACCGGTCATGTTCTTGAACTCGGTGATGCGCGTGTAATCCTCGCTCGTGGTGTAGTTGACGGTACCCACGGGCTGGAACTGATCCATATCGAGCGTCTCGAACTTCATGTCGAGCGTACGGTACGGCAGAGCGCCCAGGTCGAGGTCGAACAGCTCATCGAGCGGACCGGTATAGACGATCTCGCCGCCGTAGACCTTGCCACCGATCTTGACGGTGGTCTCGTCGATCTCAAAGAGATCGCGGGCGTCCACGTCGCAGAACACGTCGATCAGGTCGTGGTCGAGCATATGCTCGAACAGCGCCGTGTAGCCGTCCTGCGGCATACCCTGGAAGGGAGCCTGCGGGAAATAGCGGTCATCGTCGCCCACAAAGACGGGAACGCGACCGGTGATCGAGGGATCGATCTGGTCGGGCGTCTGGCCCCACTGCTTCATGGTGTAATGCAAAAAGACGTTCTCGTAGACGTAATCGGCGACCTCGGCCAAGTCGGGGTCGTTCTTCTTACGCAGCTCCATAATGGGCACCTTGACATCCTTGCCAAAGGTCTCCACGAGCTTCTGATACAGCTCCTCGCCGCGCTCATCACCAAAGGCGAGCTTGAGACTCGCATGGTTGAAGGGCACGGGCATAAGGGTACCGTTGATGTTGGCGAGCACCTTGTGCTGATAATCCGTCCACTTGGTAAAGCGCGACAGGAAATTGTGCACGCGCTCGTTAAAGGTGTGATAGATATGCGGACCGTACTCGTGGATCAGGATTCCGGCCTCGTCAGTGCAGTCATAGGCATTGCCCGCAATGTGGCTACGGCGCTCCAAAACGGCAACACGATAGCCGATAGTCTCGGCAAGACGGCGGGCGCAAACGGCACCGGCATATCCAGCACCGACGACAATCATGTCGTACGCGCCGGCGTTAAAGCCTTCAGGCAGGCCTGAGGTAATCTGCATCGATACTCCTTGTCAAAAGCCACGGGCTCGTTAGCTGGGCTTTTCTCGAACATTCTTCGAGACATATTTATCAGAGCGATTATAGCGCTAATGCGTCCTATAATGAGCTTGCCACACAAGGAAAGCTCAAGCACAGCGGCGAACATAATTGAAAGGTAGACCCGCTAGCAGCGGGTTTATTCGTGAACAGCCGGGCGCCTGGAGCTTAGCGAAACGCTTGTAAGGAGTAACATGAGCGATTTCCTAAACCGTATGAAGTCTGCCGCCAAGGCCGACCTTAAGACCATCGTCCTGCCCGAGGGCGAGGATCCGCGCACCATCGTCGCGGCGAACAAGATCATCGAGGAGGGCCTGGCCAACATCGTCATCCTGGGCAACCCCGATGACATCAACGTTCCCGGCGCCACCGTCATCGACCCGCGCAACGCCGAGAAGCACGAGGAGTACGCGCAGAAGTTTGCCGAGCTCCGCGCCAAGAAGGGCGTCACCATCGAGCAGGCTCGCGCCCAGGTGATGGACGCCACCTACTTTGGCACCATGATGGTCAAGATGGGCGATGCCGACGGCCTGGTCTCCGGCGCCTGCCACTCCACCGCCGACACCCTGCGCCCCGCGCTGCAGATCCTCAAGACCGCCCCGGGCACCAAGCTGGTCTCGGCCTTCTTTGTGATGTGCACCGACACCCCGCAGTTCGGCACCGACGGCACGCTGATCTTCGCCGACTGCGGCCTCAATATCAACCCGTCCTCTGACGAGCTCTCCGAGATCGCCATCGCCTCTGCCCACTCCTGGTCCACCTTCATGGGCAACGTCGAGCCGCACGTGGCCATGCTCTCCTACTCCACCATGGGCTCCGCCGGCGGCGAGGTCGCCAAGAAGGTCCAGGAGGCTGTGAAGTTCTGCAAGGAGAAGGCTCCCGAGCTCGCCATCGACGGTGACCTGCAGCTCGACGCCGCCATCGTCCCCACCGTCGCCCAGCTCAAGGCTCCCGGCTCCTCCGTCGCCGGTAAGGCCAACGTGCTCGTGTTCCCCGACCTCGAGGCTGGCAACATCGGCTACAAGCTGGTCCAGCGCTTCGCCGGTGCCGACGCCTACGGCCCTATCCTGCAGGGCATCGCCAAGCCGGTCAACGACCTTTCGCGCGGCTGCTCTGCCGACGACATCGTGGGTGTCGTGGCCATCACCGCCGTCCAGGCTCAGATGGCTGAGTAGCGGACATACTCGCCCGAAGGCCGCGCAGGGTAACCCCTGAAAACGTCCTCGACCAATGAAACGCCCCCGTTCTGCTCCTTCGGAGCTACGAACGGGGGCGTTTCTGGTCTGCGGATTGTTTTCAGGGGTTACCCTGTGCGACCTCCTACCGCTACGTGGCATTCAGGGAATCTGGGGTGGACGGCGGCTTGGCTACGAGCTGGGGCTGTAAATCTGAATGGTTGGGTGCCGTTGTTGAGAGCACGGGCGTTGCGGATATGGTCACTTTGGATTTGAAATGGCTTGTGTGGTCTGCGACTGTTCAACCGGAAAGTTTGTCCCGGTTTGGAGGCGGATTCTGGGATGCGATTTCCGTTTGGGGTCTGTTTGGGAAACTGCGGGACGGAATTTTGTTTGATTGTGGGATGCGGTTTCCGCTACGTGCCTCGACCGGAAAGTGTGTCCCGGAATTCGGGCTCGGAATGGGATGAGATTTCCGCCCGGAAGCAAAAGGCCTCCGGAGCTGTTGCTCTGGAGGCCTTTCTCTCAATTGCAGATGAATGCGTTAGTTGTTCCCGGTCAGACGCTCGACGTCGTGGGCGATCATGTATTCCTCGTCGGTGGGGATGACCATGACCGTGACGGAAGAGCCGGCGGCGCTGATGACCTGCGGGCCGTTACCCACGGCCTCGCGGTTCTTGTTGTTGTCGATGCGCACGCCCAGCCACTCGAAGCAGTCGCAGAAGGCCTTGCGGATCGACCAGTCATTCTCGCCAATGCCGGCGGTAAAGGTAATGGTGTCCACGCCCGCCATTGAAGCGATCATGGAGCCGGCCTGCTGCATGGCCTTGTAGGCGAACATATCGAAGGCGAGCAGGCAGCGCTCGTCGCCCTCGGAGGCGCGCGTACGGATGTCACGGGCGTCGTTGGAGATGCCCGAGATGGCAAGCAGACCAGACTGGTTGTTCATCATGTCATCGACTTCCTGGTAGCTGTAGCCGCCCTCGCGCTGCAGGTAGCACACGGTAGCCGGGTCAATGGAACCACAACGGGTGCCCATCATCAGGCCGTCGAGCGGCGTGAGGCCCATCGTGGTATCGCGGCATACACCGTCCTCAATGGCGGCGAGCGAAGCGCCGTTGCCCAGATGACACGAAAGCAGACGGTGGCAGCGCGTACCCAGGATCTCCTTGGCCATCATCCACTCGTAACGGTGGCTCGTACCGTGCGCGCCGTACTTGCGCACGTGGTACTTGTCGCACACGTCCTTGGGCAGCGCGTAGGTGTAGGCGACCTCGGGCATAGTCATGTGGAACGAGGTGTCGAAGACGGCCACGTTGGGCAGCTCCGGATACTTCTCGCGACAATACTCGATTGCCGCTGCCTCGCCGTAGTTGTGCAGCGGGGCAAGCGGTGCCACCTCGAGAATCTTAGCCATGACCTCATCGTCGACGACCGCGGAATCGTCAAAGTACCAGCCACCCTGAACAATACGATGCCCAATGCCATCGATCGTAAAGTCGGTCTTCTCGAGCTCCTCGAGCACGCGCGCGATAGCCGAGCGGTGGTCGGGGAAAGGAATCTCCTCGGTCTGCTTGACGCCACCGTTCTCGGAGTGGCCAAAGATGCCCATGTCCGAACCGATACGTTCGCAGTTGCCCTTAGCGAAAACCTCGCGGGTATCGGTGTCCAAAAGCTGATATTTAAGGCTCGAGCTGCCGGCGTTGACAACAAGTACGTTCATGAGACTCCTTCGTGATTACAGTACGGTCGGCAAACCCATAAGGCGGCCGTATCCTTAATAAGAAGTTATCAGAATTCAATAAATATCTATTAAACTCTTCGCTCAAAGTGCATAAAAGGGGGCTGAACGGCACAAGGCCATCCAGTCCCCTCCCCTTGCATCAATTACTTGCCGTTAACGATGCGCTCGACGTCGGAAGCGATCATAAACTCCTCGTCCGTGGGGATGACGAAGATCTTGACCTTGGAATCCTTGGCGGACAGGCACCAAGCGCCGTCACCACGCAGGGCGTTGCGGGCATGGTCCATCTTGACGCCCATAAAGGCCAGACGGTCGGCCACACCGGCGCGGACAGCCGGAGCGTGCTCGCCGATACCGGCGGTAAAGACGAGCGTGTCCATGCCGCACATGGAGGTTGCCATCTCGGCTGCCTTGGCGGCAATCTTGTAGACGAACATATCGAAGGCGAGCTGAGCCTCGGGGTCGCCGGCGGCGGCGAGCTCCTCGACGTTACGGCAGTCGTTGGTCTTGCCGCCGGTCACGGCCATGAGGCCGGACTTCTTGTTCATCATCTCGTCGACCTCGTCGAAGGTGTAGCCACCCTCGCGCTGCAGATAGCACACGGTAGCCGGGTCGATGGAACCACAGCGGGTGCCCATCATGACGCCGTCGAGCGGGGTGAGGCCCATGGTGGTGTCCATGCACTTGCCGTCCTCGATGGCGCACAAGGAAGCGCCGGAGCCGATGTGGCACACGACGACCTTACGGGCCTCGCCGTTGGTCATCTCGGCAACCTTCTTGGAGATGTAGCGATAGCTGGTGCCGTGGGCGCCGTACTTGCGGATGTGCAGCTTGTCGCAGACGTCCTTGGGCAGGGCGTAAGTCTTGGCGACCTCGGGCATGTTGAAGTGGAAAGCGGTGTCGTAGACCGTGACGTTAGGCAGGTCGGGATACTGCTCCAGGCAGTACTCGATAACGTTGGCCTCGGGGTTGTTGTGCAGCGGAGCGAGCGGGGCAACCTCGCGGATCTTGGCAAGAACGTCCTCGTCGACGAGGGAGGAATCGCCAAAGTACCAACCGCCCTGAACGATGCGGTGGCCGATGCCCTCGATCTTGACGCCGTTGGCCTCGAGGTCCTTCAGGACAGCCTCGATGGCGACCTTGTGGTCGGGGAACTCGATGTTCTCGGTCACCTTCTTGGAGCCGTTGGCAGCATGCGTGAAGGTACCGCCGGTAAAGCAGACGCGCTCGCAGGAGCCCTTCGCGGACACCTTGTGGGACTTGGTATCGATGACCTGATACTTAAGGGTCGAAGATCCTGCGTTGACGACCAGAACGTTCATGTGTCTCCCTACTAACAGGCGGTGTGGCGCCGCCAGGTTACATACGCTTCAATAATAAACCCAAACGCCCTCGCGCTCGGGTTTATTGCGTTGATATATAAGTTATCGATGCATGAGTGCTCATGGTCTTTGACTTGTAAGACGAAATAGCGCGGGAATATACGCCAGAGAAGAAATCCCGAGTGCAACAAGCAATACAACTCGAATACCCGTAATGCTACTCAACACGGCGTTGAACAGATAGAAAAGAACAGCGCCCACCGCCACCATTTGGCTTTGAACCGAAATCAATGAACAGCGCATCGAAGAATCGGCGGCATTTTGAAAAATTGAGTATTTAATTGGAGCAAATAACGAGTAGGCGACCGTCTGCAACACATAGAACACGGGCAGCAAATAGATCGGAGTAAAGGGAATCAAAAACAGGGCAGTCAGGGAAAGGCGCACGATGCCGCAAATACGCGCAAAACGGCCCTTGTCGACATGAGCAATCACACTGGGCACAATAAGCCCCATGGAGGCCGAGGCAAGGAGCTGGACCGCAATGATCACACCCGAAGCGACGGCATTCATTCCGCGACCCGAAAGCAACAGTGAGAAAAAGTCTTCCAGGGCGACAAAAGCAAATGCTTGAGAACAGTCCATGATGAACGCTGAACGAAGAATTCCGTTACACGCAATAGCGGCACCGATCATCTTCGGGCTCATTCCACGCTCAGGTGTCCCCGCAGTGCCCCCTCTTCGCATCTCAGGAATGCAGACAACAACAACCAACGTCAACACCATTGCGATGATATCTGCCGAAAGGCCAATGAGATATGCACCGACAGACGAAATGAAACCGCCCACGCAAGCGGAGATGGCATAAGAGGCATAGAAAACAAATCGCTCAACGACAT
Source organism: uncultured Collinsella sp. (assembly GCA_958346935.1). Lineage (GTDB taxonomy): Bacteria > Actinomycetota > Coriobacteriia > Coriobacteriales > Coriobacteriaceae > Collinsella. The sequence goes on along the minus strand of CATVTM010000043.1, from coordinate 3,155 downwards.
TAAGTCTTACGAGCTGGTCCCGAGAGACGCTGTCAATGTAAATCGCTTCGATGGATCCGCTCACACATGCAGCGGCAAAACCTTTGAGAGCAAACGCGCCGATCAAAAGCAGAGGAGAACGGACAAGGAGTAGGGCGGCGTAGTATCCAAGCATTCCCACGACGCCAACGAGACCGCTCGTCTTTCGTCCAAGCCTATCAGCAATATAGCCAGTGGGAACTTCAAGGATGAACTTGCTCACTTGATATGCAATCATCATGCTAGAAATCGCCACCATCGAGAATCCGACGAATTCAAGGTAAACCGTCAGAAAATACAAAATGGTGCTGAAGTTCGACAGAAAAACGAACGTCATATAAAGCAAAACCGTACGGTTTTTCATGCTCCGCCCTCCAAGAGTCAGCAATCTAAATCGAAATCTTGGAAAAGCATGAGGGCAAAGCTGTCAGCTATGTGTTGCAGGGCGTCAACATTCACTTGACGACACGAGGCCAAATGGCCTCACGAAGCGAGATGACGCAATAGGTGAAGAAATACCGTCTGGTGTCGATCGGTCCAGGCATTTTGTCGATAGCAAAAGTAGATGGGCAAGGCTACGTCATGTGAGGCTTCAATGGAGCACTCGCTCACTTCCGATCCATCCGATGCGAGAGAAGAGCCAGAAAAACTCAATATCAATCCCCCGGCTTGAAGAAACTCAGCCTGCGCCCTGTTTCCGTATTCGACATCGCGAAAGCGGAAATTAACCAGCTGAGCTTCGGGACATTGATTAATTGCATTGAGACAGGGTGACAAATTAATGGGAACAGCGAGCCTGCCGCCCAGTAACTCACGAATGGTCATAGCGTCAACAGATTGATGACCAGCTGGACATGAAAGAACCCTGAGCTCCTTTTCACCCATATATTTTGAAGAAAGGACGCTGTCCCGTGGTTCCTCGAACGAGATAGCCGCGTCCGAAATTCCAAGTATAAGTGATTCAAAGCATGTTGCCGTTGGCTGATGCCACACATCAAGATGAATCTGAGGGTGCGAGCTTTCAAACGAGTCGTACCAGTTTTCGGAAAAAAGGCGCCCCCGCCCGTGAAGACAGGGGGCGTAAAGACGGAAATGGCCGTCGGGCGAAACGCCGCCGTTCCCCGATTGAGCGTACTTTTTGAGATCGTCGACTTGCGCCAGGATCACGCGTGCACGACGCGCAAATTCTCTGCCCGCCGGAGACAAAACAGCCTCCCCCGCCGATCGGTCGAGCAAAACAATCTGATACTCAGATTCCAACTTTTTTATTGCCGACGAAACAGCCTGCGGACTCACGTGAACGGCGCGAGCTGCTTTGCGCACGCCGCCATAGTTCGCTACAGCTTGAAGGTATTCGAGTTGAGAAAGCTGCATAGATTACTCCAAAGGCAGCCAAGTCGACGGCCTACGCGCCCTCAGATGAGGTTCTCGCCCAGGTTCTTGCCACCGAGAACGTGCATGTGGAAGTGCATGACGGTCTGGCCGGCGTTGACGCCCTTGTTGGAGATGACGCGGAAACCGTCCTCCAAGCCCTTGGCCTTAGCGACCTCCTGGATGGCGTGAGCCATGGCGCCCATGGTCTCGGCCGGTACGTTGTCGGCGATGTCGCTGTAGTGCTTTTTGGGGATCACGAGCGTGTGGACCGGCGCCTGGGGATTGAGGTCGTCGAACGCGATGACCTGGTCGTCCTCATAGACAACGGTCGAGGGGATCTCGTGGTTGGCGATTTTGCAGAAGATGCAATCACACATGGTTGGTTCCTTTCTCACAGACCAAGGTAGTCTTTTTGGGACGGGGCTTTTTTGACTACTTTTTCGCAAGCGCAAGCGCTCGGCAAGCCGTCGCGCAAGGGTAGTCAAAAAGCCCCGTCCCAAAAAGACTACCCCAAAGTAGGCTGCAAGGTGGTTAGAACGAGAGGTTGTCGTCGGTGTTGGCGGCTTCGCCGTCGGCGAGCACGTCGTTGCCGTCGACGTCCTTAAGAAGCACCGAGACCTTCTGCTCGGCATCGGACAGGCGGGTGCGCAGGCTCTTGAGGAGCTCGACGCCGCGGGTATAGCTCTCGAGCGACTCCTCGAGCTCCATATCGCCCGACTCCAAGCTGCGAATGATGAGCTCCAGCTCCTGCGAGGCCTGCTTGTACGTAAGCTGCTCGACCGGGGTCTTCTCTGCCATATCTGTTTCCTTTCCTAAAGGTTTATCGCTATGAAACTCGGTCTACTCGACCGTATTGACCGTTGCCGCCACGTTGCCGTCTGCCATGCGCACGCGGATGGCGTCGCCGGGCTTAAAGGTCTTGGCGCTCGTGGCCACCCCATCATCGCTGTACGCGATGGAATAACCACGGGCAAGCACCTTGAGCGGCGACAGGGCATCGAGCGAGGCTGCCGCACGGCCCAGGTCGGACGCTGGCTTGTTGAGCATCGTGCGCCCCTGATGCTCCAGGCGAGAGCTCGCGAGCGTGAGCGCATGGCGTTTGCCATCGAGCCCCGAGGTGCTTGCAACCAGGCGCTCGGGCAGGCGCTCAAAGTTGGAGCGGAATGTCCCGACCGAGCGTACTATGGCGCCCGACAGGCGATCGGCAGTCAGCGCAAGCTCCGACTCGCGACGCTCGACCATAAATGTGGGGTCGTTGAGGCACGGGCGGCACGCAGCCGCATCGAGCGCATCGCCCAAGCGAGCCGTATAGGTATCCCAGGCACGGCGACCGCGCTGATCGAGCATCTCCAAATCAACCTGATTCGACCCAATCATCGATGCCATCGCAGCGCCCAGACGCTGATGGCGCGCCTCGAGCACATCGGCCAACTCCGTCATAGCCGGCGCCACCGATTCTGCCGCCGCCGTGGGCGTGGAGGCACGGCGGTCGCTCACCATGTCGCAAATCGAGGTATCGGGCTCATGGCCGATACCGGTCACCACGGGCACGGGACAGGCAGCCACTGCACGGGCAAGCTCCTCGTCGTTGAAGGTCATGAGGTCCTCGAAGGAGCCGCCGCCGCGCACCAGCAAGATGCAGTCGGGCGCCGGCGTGATGGCGGCGGCACGGCGCAGGCCCTCAATAAGCTCGGCCGGCGCACCCTCGCCTTGAACCTTGGCGCCCACGCAGACGAGCTCGACGAGCGGGTTGCGACGACGCA
>CATVTM010000042.1 GCA_958346935.1 uncultured Collinsella sp. | reverse complement strand
GCCCTTGCCGATTCGATTGTTGAATAACTCCGTGATTACCTTACAGCGCCAACGCGTCGGCGACTTCGGCAGCGCAGGCCAGGGCATCGGCCATGGCACTCACCACGAGCGAGCTGCCGTTGCGGGCATCACCCGCCACATACACCGGCGCGGCATCCGCGGCAACACCCTCCGTGCGAGCCGCGAGATGCGAGCCCTCGGCAGCCATCACCGGCAGCGGACGACCAGCGGTGGCAACAGGCACGCTCACCGCATCGAACACGCCGTGCTCCGGACCCGTAAAGCCGCAGGCGATGAGCACCAGCTGCGCCGGCACCTCGTGCTCGGAGCCCGCGATGCGCTCGGGCTTTCCCGCCGACCAGTCCAGATCGACCACGCGCAGGCCCGCGGCCGCGCCCTTCTTGTCCAGCAGCACCTCGAGCGTATCCACACCCCAGGCACGCATCTCGCCACCCATCGCAGCGATAGCCTCCTGCTGGCCGTAGTCGGTCTTCTTAACGTTGGGCCACTGCGGCCAGGGGTTGCTCGCCGCGCGCTTATCGGGTGCAGCCGGCAAGAACTCAAACTGGCGCACGCTGCGCGCGCCCTGACGCACCGCGGTACCCACGCAGTCGTTACCGGTATCGCCACCGCCAATGACCACGACGTCCAGGCCGCGCGCGTCAATAGCAGGCTCACCGCCATCGAGCACCGAGACGGTCGAAGCCGTCAGGTAGTCCACGGCATACACCACGCCCGGGGCATCAATGTTCGCAGCCGAAAGCCCACGCGGAGCACGGGCGCCGGCAGCCACCACGACGGCGTCAAAGTCGTCGAGCCTGGCGGTAACCTTGGGATCGCTCACGTCGGCGCCCAGCTCGAACACAATACCCAGCTCGCGCATGAGCGCCACGCGACGCTCGACCACAGACTTCTCGAGCTTCATGTTGGGAATGCCGTACATGAGCAGACCGCCCGGGCGGTCGTCGCGCTCAAATACCGTCACGCGGGCGCCGCGACGCGCAAGCTCCCATGCAGCCACCAGACCAGCAGGACCGGAGCCCACCACGGCAACCGTGGGTGCGCCCTCCCCCGCCGGCTCAAAGCGGCGCGGGCCACCGTTTGCCCACTCATGGTCGCTGATCGCACGCTCGTTGTCATGGATCGTCGTGGGCTGGCCATCGACCGAACCCAGGTTGCACGCGGCCTCGCACAGCGCCGGGCACACACGGCTCGTAAACTCGGGCATGGGCGAGGTGAGCGACAGACGCTCGGCAGCCTCGTCCCAGCGGCCGCGGTACACCAGCTCATTCCACTCGGGAATCAGGTTGTGCAGCGGACAGCCGCTCGGGCGTGCCTTGCCAAAGCTCGCGCCCATCTGGCAAAACGCCACGCCGCACATCATGCAGCGGCTCGCCTGGGCGCGACGTGCGTCGTCATCGAGCTCCACACACAGGGGATCAAAATCATGACTGCGCTCCTCCACGGGGCGAAGCTCGTGGGTCACGCGATCGATATCAAGAAAAGCACCGGGCTTACCCATGGCACTTACGCCTCCTTCTTGGTCGAAGCAACAGAGCTGGCGGCGGCGGGCACAGCACCAGCGACACCACCCGCCACATCGAAGCGAGCGACATCCGCGGCACTCGCGCGACCGGTCACAATGTCAAACGCCAGCTCCTCGGCCTGCGCATGCGTCTTGCCGACGGCCTCGGCGGCGGCGACAATCGCCAGCACGCGCTCGTACTCGGTCGGAATGACCTTCGCAAAGTGCTTGCTCATCGTCTCAAAGCTGTAGAGCAGCTTGATGCCGCGCGGGCTCTGCGTCGCGTCCACGTGCTCCTGGATGAGCTCGCGAATCTGCGCCAGCTCGCCGGCAGTCGGGGCCTTGAGCTCAACGCTCTCGTGGTTCACGCGGGCATCGAGCGTGCCGTACTGGTCAAAGACGTAGGCCACGCCACCCGTCATGCCGGCAGCGAAGTTCTGCCCGACCTCGCCCAGGATGAGCGCCAGGCCACCCGTCATGTACTCGCAACCGTGGTTGCCGCAACCCTCGACCACCACGGTGGCACCGGAGTTGCGTACGCCAAAGCGCTGGCCGGCCAGGCCGTTGATGAAGCCACGGCCGCTCGTGGCGCCAAAGAACGCAACGTTGCCCACGATGATGTTTTCGTCGAACTTATAGGTCGCATGCGGGTTGGGGCGCACCGACACCTCGCCGCCCGAAAGGCCCTTGCCAAAGTAGTCGTTGGCGTCGCCGCACACGTTGAGCGTAATGCCGCGCGGCAGGAAGGCGCCAAAGCTCTGACCGGCCGAACCATCGCAATCGATGGTGATGGAGCCGGCGGGCAGGCCCTCGGGATGCGCCTTGGTCACCGCGTTGCCCAGGATGGTGCCCACGCAGCGGTTGACGTTGGCGATATCGGCGCGGAAGCGAATCGGACGCAGGTGCGCACGGGCATCGGCCGTATAGGGCACAAACAACGTGGAGTCGAGCGTCTTGTCGAGCTCGCTGTCCGCGGCCATCTGCGGCAGGAAGTGGCGACCGTCGGCGCCCGGAATATGGGCACCGAACTCGCAGGTCGCGCTCGCCAGCACGGGCGACAGATCGAGCAGGTTTGCCTTGCGGTTGCCCGGGACCTCGATCTGGCGCAAGCACTCGGGATGGCCGACCATCTCGTCGACGGTGCGGAAGCCCAGGCTCGCCATGACCTCACGCAGCTGTTCGGCAACAAAGAGCATAAAGTGCTCAACGTGCTCGGGCTTGCCGCGGAAGCCGCGACGCAGGCGGCAGTTTTGCGTAGCGATGCCGGCCGGGCAGGTGTCCTGCTGGCAGTCGCGCTGCATGAGGCAGCCCATGGAGATGAGCGGCATGGTCGCAAAGCCAAACTCCTCGGCGCCCAGCAAGCAGGCGACGGCAACGTCGGTGCCGTCCATGAGTTTGCCGTCGGCCTCGAGCACCACGCGGGAGCGCAGGCCGTTTTGCAGCAACGTCTGCTGAGCCTCGGCAAGGCCAAGCTCCAGCGGCAGACCCGCATGCCAGATAGAGTCGCGCGCAGCGGCACCCGAGCCGCCATTGTGGCCGCTGATCAAGATCTTGTCGGCAGCACCCTTGGCCACACCGGTGGCGATGGTGCCGACGCCGGCCTCACTGACCAGCTTGACCGACACGCGCGCGCCGGGGTTGGCGTTCTTAAGATCGAAGATCAGCTCTGCCAGGTCCTCGATAGAGTAAATATCGTGGTGAGGCGGAGGCGAAATCAGGCCGATGCCGGGCGTGGACTGACGGACCTCGGCGATCCAGGGGTAGACCTTCTTGCCGGGCAGGTGGCCACCCTCGCCGGGCTTGGCGCCCTGGGCCATCTTGATCTGAATCTCGAAGGCGCTGCACAGGTAGCGGCTCGTCACGCCAAAGCGCGCGCTTGCTACCTGCTTGATGGCGGAGTTCTTGGAGTCGCCGTTGGCCAGCGGGGTCTCGCGACGCGGATCCTCACCGCCCTCGCCGGAGTTGGAACGGCCGTGCAGGCGGTTCATGGCGATGGCCATGCACTCGTGTGCCTCTTTGCTGATGGAGCCGTACGACATGGCGCCGGTGTTAAAGCGGCGGACGATGTTGAGCGCGGGCTCGACCTCGTCGAGTGCCACCGGAGTGCGGCCGCTGGCATCAAAGTCGAGCAAGTCGCGCAGGCGCACGGCACGGCCGGTGCGGTGCAGGCGGGCGCTGTACTCCTTAAAGGTGTCGTAGCTGTCCTCGCGGCAGGCGGTCTGTAGCAAGTAGACAGTCTGCGGATCGATGAGGTGATCCTCGCCGCCGAGCGGGCGCCACTTGGTCAGGCCCAGCGTGGGCAGTTGATCGGGAGCCGGGCTCTTAAGGATAGCGAGCGCGGCGTCGTAGCGCTCGTTTTGCTCGCGCTCAACGTCCTCGACACCCATACCGCCCACACGGCTCACCGTGCCGGCGAAATACGCGTTGACGAACTCCGGCGTAAAGCCCACGGCCTCGAAGATCTGCGCCGAATGGTAGCTCTGCACCGTGGAGATGCCCATCTTGGACATGATGGAGACGATGCCGGCGGTCGCAGCCTTGTTGTAGTTAGCGATGCCCTGCTCGGCCGTCACGTCCAGGTCGCCGCGTGCCGCCAAGTCGCGGATGCACGCATGTGCGTTGTACGGATAAATGCCGCTCGCGGAGTAGCCCACCAGTGCCGCAAAGTCGTGCGGGGACACGGCGTCGCCGCACTCCACCACGATGTCGGCAAAGGTACGCACGCCGGCGCGGATCAGGTGGTTGTGCACGCAGCCCACGGCGAGCAGCGACGGCACGGGCACCTCGCCCGCAGCGGCACGATCGCTCAACACCACGATGTTCACGCCGTCGCGGACCGCAGCCTCAACGTCCTCTGCAAGCTGCTTGAGCGCAGCCTGCAGCGCGCCCTCGCCGGCATCGCGGCGGTAGACGGCACGGAAACGGCGGGTCTTAAAGCCCACGCGGTCGATGGCACAAATGCGGTCAAACTCCTCCTCGCTCAGCAGCGGGCGCTCCAGGCGCACCAGCTGGCAGGCCGTGCGGGAATCCTCGAGCAGGTTGCCGTGGTTGCCCAGGTAGAGCGTAGTCGAAGTTACCATATGCTCGCGCAGGGCATCGATCGGAGGATTCGTGACCTGGGCGAACAGCTGATAGAAGTAGTCAAAGAACGAACGCGTCTTCTTGGACAGGCAGGCCAACGGCGCATCGATACCCATCGAGGCGAGCGGGGCCTTGCCCTGCTGGGCCATGGGGCGCACGACCTCGTCGACGTCATCCCAGTGGTAGCCGAGCTTGGCCATACGCACGGCGGCGGGCACCTCGGCGTCCTCGGCGGGCGCGGGCGCGGCGGGCTTGTCGAGCGCGTCGACGGTCAGCGTCTCCTCGGCAATCCAATCACGGTAGGGCTTCTCCTTGGCATAACGGGCGCGAAGCTCGTCGTTGTAGATGACGCGCCCGCGGGCAAAGTCGACCTCGAGCATCTGGCCCGGCCCCAGACAGCCGCTTGTCAGGATGTTCTCGGGGCTCACCTCGATGGTGCCCACCTCGCTTGCCAGCATAAAGCGACCGTCGCGCGTCACATAATAGCGGGCGGGACGCAGGCCGTTACGGTCGAGAGCGGCACCCAGGGTACGGCCGTCGGTAAAGGCGATGGCCGCCGGGCCATCCCACGGCTCCATGAGCATGGACTGGTAAGCGTCGTAGGCGCGGCGCTCCTCACTCAGGCTGTCGTTGTGGTCCCACGGCTCGGGCAGCAACATGGACGCGGCACGCGTGAGCGGACGGCCGTTCATGACCAAAAACTCAAGCACGTTGTCCAGAATCGCGGAGTCGGAGCCCTCGCGGTTGATGATGGGCATCACGCGCTCAAGATCATGCTGCAGCACGGGGCTGTACAGGTTGGGCTCGCGGGCGCGAATCCAGTTGACGTTGCCCTTGAGGGTGTTGATCTCGCCGTTGTGGATGATAAAGCGGTTGGGGTGCGCACGCTCCCAGCTGGGCGTGGTGTTGGTGGAGTAGCGCGAGTGGACGAGTGCCACGGCCGTCTTGACGGCGGCGTCGTTGAGATCGATGAAGAAGCGGCGCATCTGCGTGGCGACCAGCATGCCCTTGTACACGATAGTGCGCGAGCTCATGGAGCACACATAGAAAATCTTGTCGCGCAGGGCAAACTCGGCGTCGGCCTTTTTCTCGATAGTGCGGCGGCACACGTACAGGCGGCGCTCAAAGGCATCGCCGGCGGGCGTGTCGTCCGGACGGCCCAGGAAGGCCTGCAGGATAGTAGGCATGCAGGCGCGGGCCGTCTCGCCCAGGTCATGCGGGTCGACGGGCACCTCGCGCCAAAAGAGCAGCGGCACGCCGGCCTCGGCGCAGCCCTCCTCAAACACGCGGCGGGCATCCTCTACGCCCTTGTCGTCCTGCGGGAAGAACAGCATGGCCACGCCATAGTCGCCCTCTGCCGGCAGAATCTGGCCGCACTTTTGGGCCTCTTTACGAAAAAAGTGATGCGGAACCTGGAACAGGATGCCAGCACCGTCGCCGGTGTTCTTCTCGAGTCCCGTACCGCCGCGGTGCTCCAAGTTGACCAGAATGGACAGTGCATCGTCCAGAATCTGGTGATGGCGCTCGCCGTTGATATCGGCAAGCGCGCCGATGCCACATGCATCGTGGTCGAATTCGGGGCGATAAAGGCCCTGCTGCTGAGCGGAATCTGCCTGCATCGCGATCCTCCCCTAGATATTAGACAGTCAGTTGAATAGGCATACTAGGAGCATCGGGGTATCGCTGTGTTTCCCGCCCGTTTCGAAACAATCGCGTAACGCACGCCGGCCATCAACGCCTTGCTATCAAACATGTACGTCAGCCCCCAAGTTCGGCTTCTAAGCTCACCGCTTCAAACATCTCAATCTGTAACAGGAGGAACCGATTTTGGCACCTAGATGTTACAGATTGAGATTTTCTGCAGGACGGTTTTGGTTCATCTCGATCTGTAACACCTAGGCCCAATTTCCATCCCTAGTTGTTACAGATCGAGACACTTCGGCAGTCCCCTTTCACCATCCTACTCAAATACGGCAGTTTTGTTTGTCTTGGTTAACTTTTGAGCCTAAAACGGGTATCCTTTGCGGCGTCAAACAAACGGCACGCAGGAGCGCACCATGCTCAACCATCTCAAACAACACTTTGGCTCCCCGCACACCGGTGGCCACGGCGGACTCGACATCGCACGGCATATCGGCCCCGGGCTGCTCGTGACCGTCGGCTTTATCGACCCGGGCAACTGGGCCTCCAATATGGCCGCGGGCTCGCAGTTTGGCTACGCGCTGCTGTGGATCGTCACGCTATCCACGATTATGCTCATTGTGCTGCAGCACAATGCGGCACACCTGGGTATCGCCACGGGCGCCTGTCTTGCCGAGGTCACGACACGCTACCTCCCCTGCTTCGTTGGACGCACGGTACTCGTCAGCGCCTATCTCGCGACCATCGCCACCGCCATGGCCGAAGTCCTGGGTGGCGCGATTGCCCTTCAAATGCTCTTTGGACTGCCCGTGCGCGCGGGCTGTCTCATCGTGGCGGCAGTATCGATGGCGATGCTCATGACGAGCTCCTACAAGCGCGCCGAGCGATGGATCATCGCCTTCGTAGGCGTGGTAGGACTCTCGTTTTTGGCCGAGCTTGCACTAGTCAAGGTCGACTGGCCGCAAGCCGCCGCAAGCTGGATCACGCCCAGTATGCCCACTGGCTCTGCCGCGATTATCGTGAGTGTCCTGGGTGCGGTCGTTATGCCACACAACCTTTTTCTGCACTCCGAGGTCATCCAATCCATGCACTTCGAAGGCCAAGGCGAGCAGGTTATCGAAGAGCGTCTGCGCTACGAGCTCTTTGACACGCTCTTTTCGATGGGCGTGGGTTGGGCAATCAACTCGGCCATGGTCATCCTGGCCGCAACGACCTTCTTTGCGCACGGCATGGTCGTAGACGACCTCGCCGTCGCAGCGGCCACGCTCTCCCCCATCTTGGGCCCGGCGAGCTCGACCATCTTTGCGGTAGCGCTGCTGTTCGCGGGACTATCGAGCAGCGTGACAGCGGGCATGGCGGCGGGAACCATCACTGCGGGCATGTTCGACGAGGAATACGACATCCACGACCGACATTCCTCGATCGGGGTGGCGGCCTGTTTCGTCGGCGCAGTGACGGCGTGCCTGGTCGTCCCAAATCCTTTTGAAGGTCTCATCTGGAGTCAGGCACTGCTGTCGCTTCAGCTGCCGATTACGGTCTTTGTGCTCATACGGCTCACCAGTTCACCCCGCGTTATGGGCAAATACGCCAATTCGCGCCCGCTCAACGCGCTGCTCGTAGGGATTGGTGCCATCGTGACGATTCTCGATGTCGTGTTGTTGACAGGGATGTAATGGGACGGGGCACCTACCCAGGCAAACGTCTCGATCTGTAACAGGAAGACCCGCTTTTGATGTCTAGATGTTACAGATCGAGATCATTCCGAGGGACAGCTCCGTTTGTCTCAATCTGTAACAAGTGGACCCAATTTCCACCGTTAGATGTTACAGATTGAGACCTTCTGCCGGACGGTTTTGGCTTGTCTCGATCTGTAACAGGAAGACCCGTTTTGAGCCGTTAGACGTTACAGATTAAGACAAAAGGTCGACCGGACTCACAACAGACAGGATCGGCCAACAGCAACCGTGATCCCTTGGGGACGGAGGAAAAGGGCCCCGGCCGAGAATTCGACCGAGGCCCTTGGATAGAGCTATGCGTTGATACGAGCCGTGTGTCTGCGAGTTACTCCTCGACGAGCTCAAACTGATCGGGACCGACGCCGCAAACCGGGCACACGTAATCTTCGGGCAGCTCGGGCGTATCGACCTCAACCTCGTAACCGCAAACGGTGCACACGAACTTATACGTCTTCTTCTCCTCAGCCATGATGTTCTCCTCTCGAACGCGACTGGTGATGTACTTCATTTATCAGTATAGATTCTCAATAATATAATGCAAGTATTTTTAAAACATTTCTAGCCTTGATACGAGGACGCCTTCGGAGGCGTCTTGCCCTTCAGGACCTTATGGTAGTAATCGTAGGTGAGCGGCGTCTCGTCACTCAAGCGCTCGGCATCCTCGACCTCGCCGATAAACAGCAGATGCGTGCCAACATCCACAGTGTCGATCAAATGGCAGCTAAACAGGGCCGCCGCGTGCTCGGGCACATAGGGCATGCCCAGAGCCGTCTCGCGGGTCTCGTATTTGGCAAACTTGTCATAATCGCTGCTGGTGCGGAACCCAAAGTTACCGATGTAGAGCATATCGGCGGTCTGATCGATCACGGTCAGCGCGAACGCTTTGGCCGAAGCGATGACGCCCGAGGTGACGTTGTCCTTGTTCACTGCAACCGAAATGCGCGGCGGCATGGACGTCACCTGCACCGCTGTGTTGATAACGCAGCCGGCACGCAGCCCGTCTGCCGCGGCGCTCACCACGTACAGGCCGCTCGGCATGGTAAAGAACGCAGTTTTGTCCATAACGATCACTCCCCTAGCTCGGGTTGGAACCTCATGGATGTATGTACCCACAAAAAAGGCAGCGCCCATAACGGACGCCGCCTTTGAAACATATGTGTCAGAACAGTAAGAAAGATGAGACACCCGCAGCTGCGGTGAAATAGGGACTGAATAGCCCCTCAAACAGGCAAACCAGTCCGTATTCCACCGCAACTTATGAAGGACGGTCAGCGGTTGCGTTCCTTGAGGGCGCGGTCGATCTCGCGTTGGACATCACGCTTGGCCATGTCCTCGCGCTTGTCGTAGAGCTTCTTGCCGCGACCCAGGCCCAGCAGCAGTTTTACGCGACCGTCGGTATTAAAGTAGAGCTCCAACGGAACCAGCGCATAGCCACGGTTGCGAAGTTTGCCGTCAAGAAAGTCGATCTCCTTGCGGTGCAGCAGCAGACGGCGCCGACGGTCGGGATCGCGATTCCACACGCCACCATGGCTATAAGGGTGGATATGCAGACCGACGAGCCAGCACTCACCGCCACGAATCAGTGCGAAGGTATCGGTAATCTGGCACGCGCGCTCGCGAATCGACTTGACCTCGGTACCGCTCAGCTCAATACCGCACTCAAACGTCTCATCGATAAAGTACTCGTGATGTGCCGAGCGATTCTTGGAAATGAGCTTGCGCTCGCGCTTACTGGGCATCGCCGGCCTCCTTGGCGCCATCGGCGTTTGAGCCCGCAGCCTCGCGCTTTGCCCTGCGCTCGGCATTAAGCTCGGCATCGCTCTCGCGCACCAGCTTGATAATCGCCGCGCATGCCTCCTCGCCCACCAGGTCGCGGGCACGGACCGTCAGACGCGTAGCCTCCTGCTTGTCGCCGTCGCTTGCAGCATCGGTCGCGCACATGATCAGGCAGATGGCGATCTCGGCCGAAGGCGAGGTCGGCACGCCCTGCAGGGCGAGCTCACCCATCACATGGTCGTCACTCTCGTCCGCGGCATCCGGATAGGTGGTATGGATCTTGTTGAGCAGGCGCGTCGTATGCGCATCATTGGGCGCCAGGCGCAGCGCCAGACGCGCGCAGCCCACGGCAGCCGAAATGTTCTCGGTCTCGGGCTCCAAGAAGTACTGACCCAAATTGGTGTAGGCGCGTGCGGCGCACTTACCGTCGCTCGCGCGCTCCAGCACCGAGAACGAGAGCGATGCCCACTCCTGCTTGTCCTCGAGCGCGCGGAACAGCTCGGCCAAGTCCAAGCGATAGTTGCAGTTCATGGGATCCCAACGCACGGCCTGCATCAGGGCATTCCGAGCACTCACATAATCCTGCTGGCGAATGTAGGCAAACGCCATGTCGGAGTACAGGCGGTCAAAGGGAACCTCGACCTGCACCAGCTCGCGCGGATCCTTCTCCACGCGGCGATAGGCCAGGCGCTCAAACTTGCTGTCGAAGCTAAAGTACTGGCGCTTCTCCTCCGTCTTGCACTCAGCGTCGATATACTCCTCGGCGAGCTCCACCAGACGCTCAAGCAGCGGCGTCGCCGTAGCCAGGTCGCCCTGCGCCAGATAGTTCTCGGCATACGTGATGTCTTGCAAGCTGATGGGCAGATCCATGGCTACTCCTCGATCTGAGCGAAACACGGCAGGCGCCGTATATACGGTCAATACACAAAACCCGGGTCTCTTACGAGGCCCGGGCGTTCAATTTTGGTAGCCCGTACCAGATTCGAACTGGTGATCTCCGCCTTGAGAGGGCGGCGTCCTAAACCGCTAGACGAACGGGCCATATGTAGCAAATGCAATGGCTGGGATGGAGGGAGTCGAACCCCCATTGACGGAACCAGAATCCGCTGTCCTGCCATTAGACGACATCCCAATGACTGCATCGCTGCGCTCGGCTGTGCCTTTGCGCAAGAAAGAAATATACGGGAAGTCCCGCCGTGACGCAAGCCCTAATTTTGACTTTTTTGAAATTCAGTCAAATACGGCCGACACGTGAAGGACCTGTGAAGCACCAGCGACACGTACGGCGCCAAAGCCCGTAAAACATCCCACATCTACCGCTGGTAGATTACAACAATGCAGCACTCACGGCTGATGGCACAATCAAACCGTCATCATTACACGGATATCGAGGCGCCATGGACGAAGAGCTTGATTACCTATGGGAGACCCTGGGCCTCGAGATCACTGCTGACCTTTGGCCCGAACGGGACAAAATCCATCCCACTCTGCGCCCCGCCATCACGGTGATGCAGGCAAACTACCGCCGTGCATCCTTTTTGATCATGCGGATGTCATGGCACGCGGGACTCCCCGACCTTAAGCGAATCCAGGCAAGCCTCGTCGAGCTGTCCGGTATGCCGACTGTCATATCCGAGGCGCACCTGGAGCAGCGACAGCGCGAGCGACTGCAACAGCAGCGGATTCCCTTTATCTGCCCCGGCGTTCAGGCATATCTGCCCTTTATGGACGAGGAGTACTGGAGCGGCAAGCCCAACAAGCACGTAAAGGTCTACGATCCGCACGAATGGGCACAGCTCGATGATTGAGCCGAGCGAGCCCGCCGATGGAAAACACGTCCCACCCTGAGCACTCAAAACGGGTCGCACTTTCCGCAGCCGCTACAGCAACGCCTCGACCCAAGCCGATTCCCTAAAGCCGGGAATCGCAAAGTCGTCGCCCACCAACAGCGGACGCTTGACCAGCATGCCGTCGGTCGCCAGCAGCTCGTAGCACTCCCGATCCGTCATGCCCGCATCTAGACGCGCCTTCAGGCCCAGCTCTCGATATTTCATGCCCGACGAATTAAAGAAGCGCCGCACCGGCAGCCCCGAACGAGCAATCCAGGTCGCAAGCTCATCGGCCGTGGGATTGTCCAAAACGATATCGCGGTCGATATACTCTACCCCGTGTTCGTCCAGCCATGCCTTGGCCTTCTTACAGGTCGAGCACTTGGGATATTCAACAAATAGTACGGTCATGGGAATCCTCCGAATATAGATCGGCCAACGCAGGCACACGCCACACGAGGCGCCTTCGCATGATGGGCCAATTGTAGCCCACGGGTCACACACTAAACGAACCGTACCCCGAATCCGCGTTTGATGAACGGCAGCAGCTCCATTGCCTCGGGCGTGATATGACCCGCAACGTTCATGCGCTCGTCACCGGGAAGATCGACCCGCGCAATCTCAAGCTCGCCTTCGTAGCGCCCATAGCCGCTATTGCTCACAGCGATCGACCCCGCCTTTCGAAACAGGCCGGCACCGGCATCCATCGGCACGGAATCCGGCTTAAGCGTCGTACGCGACTCCTGAGACCTAAAGATGAGGGTGCTCGAATCGGGCCGGTCGTGATGAATCTGCCCACGTACATAGGCATAACCGGGCTCAAGCTCGCATTGCAAGTCCACGTATCCGGCGGAAACATGAGCAAACTGCGTCCAGCCCGCATCGGAAAGATCGGGGTCGCCGACCAACACAATGTCGCAATCGGCGCCATGTGCAAGCTCAAGCATATTGAGAGCAACCTTTGACGCGCGACCGCGCTGCGCCTCGACCGTCGGCAGTCCCTCGAATACCGGCCCGCGAACGTTGGCATCACCCGGCACAAAAGCCATGATTTCGAATCCAAGCGCCGCAAGACGAAGATTCACCCGAGCAATGTCCTCCAGAGCTAAACCGGTATAAGGCTTGGGGTAATAATTGTGGCAGGCGGCAAAACGAGTCACATCGGCACCGGCCTCACGCCACGATGCGATTTCATCAGAACTCACCGTCGATGCATTGACCACAATGCGAAATACACCGGACAGCTCCGCGACCCGCTGGGCGCTAAAGCCATAGTCCAAACGAAGGTATTCCAACCCCAGATCGCGCAGGTCCTCGATGCGCTCAAGCCCGAGCAAATCGCACGTGCGCGGTCCCACATCGGCAATGAGCGCAATGCCGCGGGCGGAAAGCAGCGACAGCACATGACGGACCTTATCGGCATACGCCGCTCCCCCATCCTCGGGAATATGCAGTGAGGTAAACGCATAGCGCGCACCCGCCGCGGCACCGTGCTCAATCGTCCGCTCAATATCCTGCAGAGGGCTGGAAAGATAAATCGAAATACCCGTTTTCACGTTTCAACGCTCCTTTAAAAAAGGCCGGCGGAGCAGTTAGCCCCACCGGCACAACCATAGCATCAAGAAATCTGCCGCGCGCCGCGAGCCCTGAGCAACACGGCTCGCGATATCAAACTATTCGCCAAAGAACTCGTTGATCTTCTGCTCGTCGACGCCAAAGAACCACGTCAGGACAAAGCCGGCGGCATAGGCAAGCAGCATAGCGGCAACGTAGCCGAGCTGCTGGCCAGGAACGACGATCAGCAGGCCAAACAGACCGGAAACGCCCTGAGAAACCGTGCCGATGTGAAGCAGCGCCGCGAGCGCGCCGCCAAATCCGGCACCCAGGCAGGCCGTCACAAACGGGCGAACGAGCGGCAGCGTAACGGCATACATCAGAGGCTCGCCCACACCCAGAATGCCAACGGGAATGGACTCTGCGACATACTTCTTGAGCTTGGCGTTCTTGGTCTTAAAGTACAGCGCCAGACCGGCACCGACCTGGCCGCCGCCAGCCATCATAAGGATGGGGAGCAGGTAATTGATGCCCTTGGTAGCGCCGTCGGGATCGTTGAGCATAGCGTGGATCGGCGTGAGCGCCTGATGCAGGCCGACGGAAACCAGCGGCAAGAAGCCTGCCGACAGGATATAGCCGCCCAGGACGCCCAGCTTCTCGAAAATAAAGGTCAAAACGCTAAAGATGGCAGTCGTCAGCCATGCGCCAACCGGCTGGATGACGAGCATCAGAGCAAAGGCGCCGATGATGAGCACCAGCAGCGGGGACAAAAACGTGTCGAGTGCGTTGGGCATAACCTTGCGAATCTGACGCTCCATCCAGGCAAAAAATGCGCCAGCGATAAGAGCCGCGATCATGCCGCCCGCTGCGGGGTTGTACTGCGCATTGGTGAGCGGCAGCAGAATGGCAGTGGCAGGATCAGCCGCGCCAGGCGCAAGCAGGGGCATGGCACTGTTGGCGATACACATCATGCCGGCGATGCCGCCCAGCGCAGCGGAGCCGCCAAACTCACGTGCCGCGTTATAGCCCACCAAGATGGGCAGATAGGCAAACAGGGCCCAGCCCATGGAACGAATGCCCTGGTACCACCACTCGCCTGCAAGCGCGCCTGCCGTCGAGACGTTAATGACGTTGCAGATACCGTTGATGAGGCCAGCCGCAATGATGCCGGGAAGCAGGGCGACGAAGACATTGGAAATCTTCTTGAGGAAGGCCTGAACCGGCTTGGACTCGTACTTTGCCTTCTGCGCGGCCTTGTTTGTGGCCGCAGCGTCAACCACGCTCTCGTCGGCAACGCCTTTCGCAAGGCCGGTGAGCTTGGAGAACTCCTCGAGCACCTTATTCACCTTGCCCGGCCCCAGCACGATCTGCATCGTGTCGTCCTCGACCAAGCCCATCACGCCGTCGAGTGCCTTAATACCCTCCGTGTCGACGCTGCCCGTGTCTTTGACGGTCACGCGCAGGCGCGTCATGCACGCCGCGTTTGCGAGCACGTTGTCTTTACCGCCCAAAAGGTCCAGCAGCTTTTGAGCCAGCTCTTTGTTCGTCATAACTCCTCCTTGTATTGGGTATCTCGTTTGGATGTCATATCAGCTCACGCCGCGCACCTATTGGGCATCGGCATTGCTCTTCTCATGGCCACTCACCGCAGCACGGACATGGCCTCGCGCTCGCTCAAGAGCTACCGCAGCCTGCTCGACATCGCAGTCCAGCAGTACCGAGACAATAGCGGTTTTTACGTGGCCGCCGGCATCTGCAAGCGCCTGAATAGCGCGCTCGCGCGTGCAGCCGGTCGCCTCCATCACGATGTTCTGGCCGCGCACCACCAACTTCTCGTTCGTCTGCTGCACATCGACCATCAGGTTTTGGTATACCTTGCCGATCTTGACCATGGCACCGGTCGAAATCATGTTGAGAATGAGCTTTTGAACCGTTCCCGCCTTGAGCCTCGTTGAGCCGGTCAGCACCTCGGGACCGGGCATGGGTTCAATGGCAAGATCTGCGCTCTCCCCGATCTTCGACCCTTGGTTGCAGGCAATTGCAATGGTCTTGCACCCAGTTGCCTTGGCGTACACAAGGCCGCCCACCACATAGGGAGTACGGCCGCTTGCCGCCAGGCCAACGACAAGATCCTTGTCCGAGAGTCCACGCTCCCGCAGGTCGCTCGCGCCAAGTTCCTCGCTGTCTTCGGCACCTTCGACAGCCTTGATAAACGCCGTCTCGCCTCCGGCAATGAGCCCGACAATCAGATCGGGTGACACGCCAAACGTGGGCGGACACTCCGAAGCGTCGAGTACGCCCAGACGACCGCTGGTGCCTGCGCCCATGTAAAAGACGCGCCCGCCGCGCTCGAGTGCCTCAGCAGCCCAGTCGATTGCTGTGGCAACCTGGGGCAACACCTTCGTGACCGACTGGACGGCACGAAGATCCTCATCGTTCATCGCCGTGACGATTTGCAGCGATGTCATCGTATCGAGGTCCATAGACCTTTGATTACGCTGTTCGGTCGTGAATTTTGTTAAATCGAGCATTTCATTCACCTCATCTTTCCTGTTTCTCGATGTAGTTTTGCTTAATGACATGCGTCGCCCGTTCGTAGTCGCTGGCAACGTAAGCAGCGTACAGGGCATCGACAACCATAAGCTGGGCCATACGCGAAGCCATGGCACCGCTGCGGACCAAGGGTTCACTCGCAGCGACGCCGAGCACGGCATCGGCCACGGTGGCAAGCTTGGATGATCCATCTACTTTGGTAACGGCCACAACGGGACAGTTGTGACGTTGAGCCTCAGCGGTACAGTCCAGCACCTCTTGCGTCAAGCCCGAGTAACTAAAGGCGATTGCCATATCGCCCTCATGCATGTTCTTGGCACATAAGAGCTGATCATGCCAGTCGTCGTACAGATGGCACTCCTTGTCGACACGCATGAGCTTTTGCGCCAGATCGTGCGCGACCAAACGAGAGGCACCGATACCGAACAGATTGACCGCACGTGCCCGCTTAAGGCGGGCCGCGCATCGCTCCAAGACGGTGTAATCGAGCGTTCGCGCCGTCGCCTCGATCGTGCGCACGTTGCTTTTCATCACCTTCCCCACGATACGTTCGACGCTGTCATCCATGGAGATGTCCTCGAGGGCAACGTCTTTCTTGTCACCTAAGAGCGCCAGCTCGGCAATCAGTTCGCGCTGGAACTCCTTGTAGCCCGAAAAACCCAA
Organism: uncultured Collinsella sp.; assembly: GCA_958346935.1. Lineage (GTDB taxonomy): Bacteria > Actinomycetota > Coriobacteriia > Coriobacteriales > Coriobacteriaceae > Collinsella. The sequence continues at coordinate 1,763 of CATVTM010000042.1, read as the reverse complement.
ACGCTTGCAAAAGCGCAAAATGCTCGAGGGCGAGGAGAACGTGACATCGGCAAGACCGCGGACGGACAGCCCGACCACCTCGTGCGGATGAGCGCTTACATATGCGATGACATTGCGTTCCGCCGGGCTCGCGCTGAGTTCACGCTCGCGAAGCCGCAAAAGCAATCCGTTTGCCATCTCAAACACCTCCGTTGAGAAGAATTAAAGACCAACGAACGATTCGTACCGGATACAAACAGCTTTTGCGGTACATTGTGCCGCATCGTGGCGCACAAAGGGCGAGCGTTCTACCGCTCGCCCCTCAAATCCGACCGCTCGGAAATATGCGCGACACAAAACAATTCAACGAGATCGCATTATCAGAAACGGGTTTGTTACCGGCTAGCGCCTCGCATGGGCGCCGATCGGCCGAGTCGCATGGCGCACCAACGCCGCCGTCAACAATACCAACAGCATGGCGGTGACATAGCCCGCAGCATCGAATCCTAAATCGATAACGTCGAAATGCCTGCCGGGAACAAAGATCTTATGTACCTGATCGCCAACGGAGCAGGCGGCGCAAAAGAGCAATACGGGCACGCAACGGGAGCATACGCTCCACGGACGCCTGGAAAAGCAAACCACGACCACCGAGGCGAACAATCCGACGAAGAAAAACTCTACGGTATGGGCAACGCGACGGACGTTCGTGCCCACCCACATGCGAATGGAAGCAAGTCGGCCAGACCGGACATTCGAGGCAGCCGAATCGGTGCCCCCGGTCATTCCGTTCTCCGCCTGAGCTTCACCCGTGGCATCGACAGCCTGAACGCCCGTAGCCTGACCCTCCACCACACGCGCGGTGGACTCGCTCAGCAACGACGTCTCCACCGCATTTTGCTCCGTCAGCACCCAGATACCCGCCAGCGTTGCAGCGAACAGAATGATCGCGGTCCATCCGATTATTTGTTTTATGCGCGCCAAGGGCCAACCTCCTTTTTTTGAATATCAGCGAGTGTAGCCCCAAATGACATCGTCACCGTATCAAAATTTGAATCGCAACAGGAAGCGACAAAGCGACGCAAACCCCTACCCCGCCTCGCGCATCCAGCGATCGAACGTCCCCACGCACACGCCCAAGCACTTTGCTGCCTGGCTGCGGGTAATATCGCCCGCCTCATAGCTATCGCGCACCAGCTCAAACTGAGGAGGGCACGGCTTGCGAGGTCGACCGAAACGGACCCCTCGCGCCCGCGCCGCTGCAATTCCCTCCGCCTGGCGCCGATGGATATTCTCGCGCTCCACCTGTGCCACGTAACTCAGCAGTTGCAGCACAATATCGGCAATCAGGGTGTTGGTCACATCCGGCGCGCCGCTGGCCCTGACGCGCGTGTCAAGCAATGGCATATCCAACACCACAATGGCAACCCCGAGCTCCTTGGTAATGCGTCGCCATTCCTCAAGAATCTCGGAGTAATTACGACCAAGTCGGTCGATAGAAAGCACCACCAGCACGTCCCCGTCTCCCAGGACGTGCAGCAGCTCGCGATAACGCGGTCGATCGAAGTCCTTGCCGCTCGCATGGTCGGCATAAATATTCGCCGAGCCCACGCCATAGGCGCCCAGCGCATCCAGCTGCCGATTAAGGTTCTGATCGCGCGAACTCACCCGCGCATAACCGTACACCGTCGCCATCTCATCCCCGCTTTCTTGTAAACCTGCCAAAAAGGGACAGGTTTATTTTGGTAGGTTTTACCTCTCAAATAGCAGGTAAGCGGGCGGCC
>CATVTM010000041.1 GCA_958346935.1 uncultured Collinsella sp. | reverse complement strand
ACCCAAGGGTTATACCCTAAGAGCAAACCACCCCTTTTAGGGGTGGTTTTGATTTAAAATACCTGCTCAGTTGTGATTTATGGTGCTGGGAGGCGCTTGTGGGCAAGGCTAAGGCGAAGGCGAAGAAAAAGACGACGGGGGCGCGGGCTAAGCGCGATCGTCGTCGGAAGCTTGCGACCGAAGCTCCCGCACCTGCTGAGGAGCTGCTGGCAAGCGTGCCGGGACTCGACGCGCTGCAGGACGTTCCGGCGTTCGACGACCTGCCGGTCGATGAAGCTCAGCAGACTGCCTTTGATGATTTCTGCGCACATGCCGAGGAACCCGAGCAGATGCAGCTTGGCGCCGTGGTGCGCTTGGATCGTGGGTTTCCACTGGTGGCGACCGCCGACGATACCTTCCGCGCCGAGCATGCCGTGGGGTTTGCCAAGTCGCGCGGTGAGGACGAGGTCCTGCTACCTGCCGTGGGCGATCGTGTGGCGGTGCGCCGCGCTCCCGGGCACGATATGGGCGTGATTGAGTGCGTGCTGCCGCGCCGTACGAGCTTTGAGCGTTGGCGCGGCCGTGCCCGCGGGGAGCGCCAGGTGCTCTGCTCCAACGTGGATAGCGTGCTAATCGTGCAGGCACTCGGTGCCGGTGAGGTGCTGCTCGACCGCGTGGCGCGCTCGCTGGTGTTGGCGCTCGACTGCGATGCCGAACCGGTGGTGGTACTCACCAAAGCTGACCGTTGCGATGCCGAGGAGCTCGAGCGCGATCTGGACCGCGTGCGCCGCCTGGTGGGTCCGGACGTGCGCGTGATCGTGACGTCCTCTGCCGAGGGCCGCGGCCTGGACGAGGTCCGTGCCTGCGTGCCTGTCGGGAGCTGCGCCATGATTCTGGGCGAGTCGGGTGCCGGCAAGTCGACGCTGCTCAATGCACTGCTGGGCCACGATACGTTGGCGACCGGCGGTGTGCGCGAACGCGACGACCAGGGCCGTCACACTACCGTCGCGCGCGTGATGGTGGCGCTGCCGGGCGACGCCGGCGTGATCGCCGATGCCCCGGGTCTGCGCAGTTTGCCGCTCGTGGGACATGAGCGGGGTCTGGCGCGCGCCTTCCCCGAGATTGTCGAGGCATCGCGTGCGTGCCGATTTGGCGATTGCACGCATGTCCATGAGCCGGGTTGCGCCGTTCGCGAGGCCGAGGACGCCGGGCAGATCGACAGCCTGCGTCTGGAAACGTTCCAAAACCTGGCGTCATCCATGCGCGTGAGCGCTCAAATGCTCGATCCCGATGTCCATCTGTAATTGATTTTTCCTATGACAGCCGTCTCCCAACTGTTCGGGAGACGGCTTTTTTGCTGCGGAAAAGCCTCGAAACATGCAGTTTGCTGACGTGTCGACCAAAACCTTGCCACGAGCTTGACGGGCCGGTCAGCTTTTGGTCGGCAATTGGTTTGACACTCAAAACCAAGATCGCGATCGCACCGTTTTGCTGCTTGCCCGCTCGGACAATGGTGCTACGGGTATTCGCCCGGCACTGCCATGAGAGGAGCGGCCGTGAACAAGAGCAAGCGCATCGCCATCAGTCTGGTCGCGGGCGTGCTCGCTGCTCTGCTCTGCATGGTTTACGGCTCGTCGATCCGCTCGCAAGCCGAACAGGTCCAGGCTGAGACCTTGGCCAAGTACGGTGGCGATCGCGTCGAGGTATGCGTCGCGGCGCGTGATATCGATGTGGGCGAGACCCTCGATGAGACCAATGTCATAACCCAGGAATGGCTGACGAGTCTGCTGCCACGTGACGCGGCGACCGAGCTGCGCCAGGTGCGCGGCGACGTGACGACTTCGCGTATTCCCAAAAACGCCGTGATCTGCAATGTCTACACCAAGGCCGAGAGCCACAAGCTCGAGGTGCCTAAGGGCAAGGTTGCCGTTTCGGTGGCGGTCGATGCCGAGCACTCGGTCGGCGGTGCTACAGGCGTGGGCAGCTACGTGGATGTGTATGTGCAAAAAGACGGCGTAACCGATCGACTGTGCGGCGCGCACGTGATCGATACCAGTGAGGATTCCGGTGCCACGCGCGAGGGCAAGATCGAATGGGTGACGCTGGCGGCTGACCCCGAAGACGTCAAGGAACTGCTGGGAGCCTCGGGCAAGGGAACGGTCAGCTTGACGATTCCCGCCACGGCGCGCGGCAAAAAGAGCGGAGGCGACGAGTGATGAAGGCGATCTGGCTTGCGTGCTGCGCGTGCGGCGATTACGGGCTGTTGCAGCGGGAAGTCGAGGGCCGTGATGCGGGTGCACAGGTGCTTCGCGTGGGTGACCTGGACGGGCTGATTTCCATGGCGCGGGCGTTTCCGTCGCGCCGCGGGGCTGCCATCATCGCGGCGTCTCTGTTTGATACCGAAGATGTGCGCAAGACTGTTGCGCGCCTGACGGCCGAAGGCCGCGTGAGTCGCGTGGTCGTGTTGATAGAAGCGCTCGATCCGTCGGATATCGAGGGGCTGTTTCGCGCGGGGGCGACCGAGGTCATCGCTGCGCACAGTATATGCGGCAACGGGCGCGCGGGCGAGGGAGCGGTTGATTCCGATCGGCGCATGACGATTGAGCCCGATGCTTTTGTTGATAGGGAACCCGGGGCGCCTCGCGCTACAAGAGGCCCGCGTGTTGATGATTATGGAAAAGCGGAAGCCGAGCATGGTCGGCGCCCCCGGAACCCCCTTGTATACGATGACGCTGGAGGGCCGGCGCAGCATGCCGGCGACTCCCCGGCTGTAGATATGGGATACGTGCACGGCGTGAATCTGGCGGATGAACTCGACGAAGTTGAGGGCTTTGCCAGGTGCGGCGAGTTGTCGCTGATGCAGCATGAGCAGATTGCTCAGAACGAGCCTGCCTCGCAGACCGAACAAGCTGTCATGCCGGCTTGGACGCAGCGTGTGGTTGCGGCGGGGGAGACGGGGACGCTGTCACCGACGCCCGCTCCGCCGCCTCCGATGCCGCCGGCAGACGCTGCCGCTCCGCAGCATCGAGCTCCGGTCATCTGCGCCATTTCGGGTTCGGGCGGTTGCGGCAAGTCGACGATCGTTGCCACCATGGCACACACATCGTCGCTGTTGGGCTTGCGTGCCGCCGTGCTCGACCTGGACCTGATGTTTGGAAACCTTTACGACTTGTTAGGCGTCGATGCTCCGCGCGATATGGCGGCACTTATCGAGCCGTCGGCGGTGGGCGCGCTTGCCGAGCCGGATATCGTGGCCGCATCGATGCGCGTGGCGCCGGGCGTTACGCTCTGGGGTCCCGTCGCGGCGCCCGAGCAAGCCGAGCTCATGGCACGTCCGATGGAGCTACTGCTTGATGTCCTGCGTCGCGAATCCGACGTGGTCTTTATCGATACCTCGGTCTTTTGGGGCGACGCCGTGGCGGCTGCGGTGGCGGCGAGCGACCGTTGCCTGGTCGTTGGCGATGCGGCGGTGTCGTCCGCGACATCGGCGTCGCGCGTCATTGAACTGGCAAGTCGAGTAGGTGTGCCGCGCACGCGCATGAGCGCCGTGTTCAACCGGTTCGGTGCGCGCGGGGCAGACGAGGACGTCGCCATGCGCTTTGAGATTGCCTGCGCGTTGAGCTCCAAGATTCGTATCGCCGATGGCGGGCAGGATCTCGCCGCGCTCATGGCGTTTGGGCGCGCTGACGAGGCAGTGGGGCAGACCAGTGCTTTTGCGACCAGCGTACGCGAGGCCACGCGCGAGATGCTCGTGGAACTGGGGTGTGCCGTCGGCCCTTGGAGCGATATGGTCGCCGACCGTGCAACGCGCACCGAACGCCCGCGTATCCGCCTTCCCTGGTCGCGCGAGGGTGATCAGCGATGAGCCTGCAAACAAGGATTAAGGCTGCCGGCGCTGCAGCGGCGGCAGCGCCTGTAGATGCGGGGCGTCGCCGCGCCGTCAAGCGCCGTACCAAGCGCGCAGTGATGGACCGCATGGGTTACGACGAAGTGGCGCGTATCAGCGCCTATATCGACCCGGCACTTGCCCGCTCGGAATTGCGTCCCGCGGTGGAGGCGGCGCTCAATGTTGAGGAGCCGACCGATCTCGCGACGACCGAGCGCGAGACCATCATCGACGAGATTTTGGATGACGTGGTGGGCTTGGGGCCGTTGCAGCCGCTCATCGAGGACGACACCGTTACCGAGATCATGATCAACGGCTGCCGCTCGGCTTTCTTTGAACGCGGCGGCGTCTTGTACCCCATCGAGCATGCGTTTGAGGATGATGAGCAGATCCGTGTGCTCATCGACCGTATTATCTCGCCACTTGGCCGCCGTATCGACGAGCGCAGCCCCATCGTCAACGCCCGCCTCAAAACGGGCTATCGCGTCAACGCGGTGATTCCGCCTGTGGCGATTGACGGACCGATTCTCACCATCCGAAAGTTCTCGGACCGTATCTGCTCGCTGGACGAGCTCGTGGGGTTGGGATCGCTGCCGCTTTGGTATGCGCAGCTGCTGTCGTGCGCGGTGTCGCTGCGACAGGACCTGGCGGTTGCGGGAGGCACGGGATCTGGTAAGACCACCCTGCTCAACGCGTTGTCATGTGAGATTTCCACCGGCGAGCGCATCGTGACGATCGAGGACTCTGCCGAGCTCAAGTTTGCACATCATCCGCACGTGGTGCGCCTAGAGGCGCGCGAGGCTTCAATTGAGGGCGAGGGCGCGGTGACGATCCGCGACCTGGTAACTAATGCCCTACGCATGCGCCCCGACCGCATCGTGGTGGGCGAGGTGCGCGGTGCCGAGTGCTGCGACATGTTGCAGGCCATGAACACGGGCCACGACGGGTCGCTCACCACGCTTCATGCGGGTTCAGAACAGGAGACCGTGGTGCGTCTGACGTTGCTTGCACGTTATGGCATCGATCTGCCGAGCGAGCTCATCGAGGAGCAGATTGCCATGGCACTCGACGGTATCGTGATGTCCGAGCGCCACGCCGATGGCAGGCGCTTCGTCTCCTCGTATTCGGGGGTGCGACGCGCCGCATCGGGCGGCGTAGAGCTCGAGCGCTATGTGACGTTCGATGCCGCCGAGCGCACCTGGACGCTTGACCGCGAGCCGCCGTTTATCGCAGAAGGCCTGCGGTCGGGGACGCTCACACAAGAGGAGGTGGACGAATGGAGATCACTGTGCCCCTCGTCGTAGGGGGCTTGGCAGGGCTTTCTGTCGCGACGGCGTGCGGGGCGGAACCTCGTGTGCCGCAGGTACCGCCGGCGGAGCTGGCACGTCAGGCGCTCGAGACGATGGCAGAGAAGCTGCCGCGTGAGCTGGTGGAAAACGATCTGCTGAAAAAGATCGCCCGTTCGTGGGCATCGCTGGCTCCGGCGCATCGCCTTGGCCTCGTGATCGAAGATGCTCCGGGACGTTTGGCGTTTCTGCTGCTATCGAGCGGTGTCTGCTGCGTTTTACTAACGATGGTGTCGTTATCGCCCCTCGGATTTGCCTTGGGACTTGTTGCTCCGTTTGCCGTTGGTGCCGCTCGGGATGGCTTTGAGAGCCGGCGCGAGCAACACGATGCAGAAGAGGCAATGCCCGAGGCGTTTACCGCACTTTCCATGTCGCTTGCCTCGGGACATTCGCTGGCCCAGGGCATGCGCTTTGTGGGCGCTCATGCGCAAGAGCCAGTGCATACCGAGTTTTTGCGGGTGGCGGCGGCGATCGATTGCGGCATCTCGGCGACCGACGCGCTCGATGACTTGCTCGTGCGTATCGACGCCCCCGGTCTTTCGCTTGTGACCTTGGCGCTTAAGGTGTCTCAGCGCACCGGCGCTCCGCTTGCCGACTTACTGTCCGAGGCGTCGAGCATGGTGGGGGAGCGCATTGAGCTCAAGCGCCGCCTGGATGTTAAGACGTCGCAGGCTCGCATGTCTGCGCATATGGTCGCGGCGATGCCGGCGGGCATGTGCGCGGTGTTGGCGCTGCTTTCGGCAGATTTTCGTCGCGGTCTTGCGACGCCTGCCGGCGCGGGCGCTGTGGTGCTGGGTCTTGCCCTCAACGCCGTTGCCCTGGTGGTTATCCGGCGCATTATGCGGGTGGAGCTATGAGCGCCCCGGTTGCAGTTGCGGCTTGCCTGTGCGCCCTGAGTGTATTTGTCGCGACGGGTTTGGATCGGGCGGATGCACGCAAGATCGCAGGGGCCTGCAAGCGCGAGGCGGTGCTGGTCGCTGCCGCGGGTCGCTCGGTGGTCGATGCTCTGACCGCGCGAGTGAAGGGCGCGGTTGGAGCGGGCGGCCCGGCGCGAGTGTCGCTCGGCGAAGTGTCCGAGATGATCGATGTTGTGCGCTTGGGTCTTTCGGCCGGTCTTTCGTTTGATGCGGCGCTTGAGATTTTCTGCGCCAACCGCCGGTCAGTGCTGGCTCTTCGCCTTGAGCGCGCCTGCATGGCGTGGCAGGTGGGCGTGGGCACGCGTGAGGACGAGTTGTTGGCCGCCGCGCGCGACCTGGACGTGCGAGCGCTCGAGACCTTTGCCATCACGGTGGGGCAGGCGCTCGCCCTGGGTGCCCCACTTGCCGAGACGCTGGCCGCTCAAAGTCGCGAGATCCGTGCGGCTCATCGCGCCGCGGTCGAGCGCGAGATCGAGCGCGCGCCGGTCAAGCTGCTGATTCCCACCGGCACGCTCATCTTGCCGGCGTTGCTTCTGTCCATATTGGGCCCGCTGCTGGGAGCAGGCGGGATGATGTAGGGAGGAATACATGAATACGATGACTGACGTTGCTGGCAAGGTCTGGAGTTGGGCGTTTTGCCAGTCAATTCACGCTCGCCAGCGTGCCGAGGAGCTGCTGCGGGAGGAGAGCGCGCAGGGCACCACCGAGTACGCCATCCTGGTCGGTGTGCTCGTGGTGATCGCCATCATTGCCATCGTCGCATTTAAGGGCAAGGTCCAAGATCTATGGAGCGCTATCAGCGAGGGCATCAACAGCCTGTAGAGGGCGCCCGTCCCGTCGGCGCGTTGCTGGTGCTCGCCTGTGCGGTCGTGGCGGTGGCAGTGGCGGTTTGGGGGCTTAACGCAGCACGGCAACAACGTTTAGGGGTTGCCGCGGATGCGGGCTCGGGTTCGGCTGCGGCGTCTCAAAAAGACGATGCGCGAGACGCGGCCGATGCGAATGCCGCCGTCACGGCGCAAACGTTCTTGCAAGCACTCGACGAGCGAGCGGACGCTGCAACGGGTTCATCTGCAAACAATGCCGTCGCTGTTCGTCTCGCATGGTCCGAGTGCCGACCGATGACCGAGGCGGCGGCGGATATGCTGCGTGCCTATCGCGAGGTGCCCACGGCGCAACTTGCTCTGAGCGGCTATCTCGACATCAAGGGCAACGTGTGGGGCGCCATCGTGCGTGACGGACGCGGCTGGGTCGATATGGTGACGATTGCCGCGGATGCTGGTGATACTTCGTGTTGCCTGCGCGTGGTCCGCCTGACCCCGCAGACAACGAACTCAAAGGAGGGGTCGTGAAATGCATTATGTCCTGTGCGAGGAATCTGCCCAGGCAACGGTCGAATACGCCATCGTCACGGTGGCACTGCTTTCCATCGTGCTGGCGATCGCAGGGCTTTGGCGTGCCGGTGCCGATGGGCGCTTGGCGGCGCTGGTCGAGCGGACGGCATCTCACGGCGTCACCTCGACATCGGTTGTCGACGCTGCTGCGGGTGCTAAGGACATCGTGCTGTATTGATGTTGCGCGCGAGGACCGGGCTCAGTCTACGGTCGAGGCGGCATTCCTACTGCCGACGTTTCTGACGCTCGTCCTGTTGGCGCTGCAGCCGGTGTGCCTGCTCTATACACGCGCGGTCATGGAGTCTGCCGCCGCCGAGACCGCGCGGCTCATGACCACGACGACGGTGGGGGATGACGAGGATATTAAGGAGTTTGCCCGCCGCCGTCTTGCCGCGGTTCCCGACGTTTCGATTTTCCATGCCGGCGGGCCCCTGTCGTGGGATATCGAGCTTGGTCGGGCCGATGCGGGCGGCGTCTCGTCTGTTTCCGTTACCGGCGAGGTTAAACCGCTGCCCGTGATCGGTGCGTTTGCGCAGGCTATGGGTAGCGCAGGCCAAAACGGCTATGTCGAGCTTAAGGTCGACGTCTCGTATCGATCGCGTCCCGAGTGGCTGGAGGGAGATTATGATTCATGGATTGCTGCATGGGATTAAGCGCTGCCTGTTGAAGGTGACGAGGGGGCTTGCGGGTCGTTGCCGACCGCGTGCTCGCTGCAAGCGAGGCGGCTTTATGGGTCGAGCCGGGATCGACCTGTTTATCGAAGACGGTGCCTATACCACGCTCTCCTCTGCGGTGGTCATCTTGGTGGTGCTCACGTTGCTGTTTTCGTCGACGGCGGCGATATGGAGCATGTCGCGCGCGGGGGACACCCAGGTGGCTGCCGATAGCGGCGCGCTGGCAGGCGCCAATGTGGTGGCGTCCTACCATACGGCTGCGACAGTGGTGGATGCGAGCATTTTGAGTTTGGGTCTGGCGGGGTTTGCCACGATCGGCACCGGCTTGGTCGCCATCCTTATTCCGGGTGCCGAGCTTGCCGCGGGCGATATGGTCGACACGGGGATCGAGATCATTAAAACGCGCAATAAGTTTGCCAAAAGCGCCTCCAAGGGCCTGCAGAAAATCGAGACGGCTCTACCGTATCTGGTTGCCGCGCGAGCTACGCAGGCCGTGTCGGCGCAGGATACCGAGGGTGCGACCTATACCGGTACGGCGCTTGCCGTGCCCAGGACGTCCGAGTCGGATTTCGTTGCGCTCGAGGGGTCCGAGATCTCGACCGATGTCATTAAAGACACATCGAAAGATCTGGAACGCGCAGCAGATGAGCTGCAGAAGGCCTCGGAGGAGACGGCGAAAGCAAAAGAGCGCGCCTGGCTTGCGGATTGCGGCGGGTCGGATCCGGCTTCGGTCGGCAGTTGCTCATGCATGTGGGAACGCGCGAGGAGTTTGGCGAAGCTTTCGGATATTGAGAATCCGCACTATGCCTCGAGCGTCACATGGGAGCCGCAAGTGGCGCTCGATCGCGCGAAGGCCTATTACCGCTTGCGCCTTGCAAACGAGGCGCCTCAAGGCTCAAGCGTCGAGACGAAGGCGGAGTCGGCGGCGCGCAAGGCGTTCTATACCTATGCGAGCGCAGAGGTCAATCGCGCATATATAACCGAAGACGGAGACCGGGCCACTTCCTATATTCCGTTGTTGCCGCGCAACACTGACGAGGTGCGAGCGACGGAACTCTATACCGATGCGGCGTGGCCAACTAGTACCAACGATGGCAAAACGTATCTGCATTATGGAACGAGCTGCCCCAACTATAAGAAGGGGGCGCCATACGGGCTAGCCTCGGTCGCTGCTTATGACGGGCAGGACAAATGCAACAGATGCCATTTTGGTGTTTCGTCGCTCGGCGCCGTTGCGGCTCCTTCGACTTCTATCGAAAACGGCTTCGAGTACCACTTTGATCGATTCAAAGACGCTCTGGAAGACTACGTCGAATGCCGCAACAAAGAGCTCGAGCTCATGCGCCAGACCGAGGACGAGGCTGACCGTGTGGGCAATGCGTTTGACGAGGCCATTAAAGCGCTTTCGGGCGAGCGTCCGCGTATCGCCCCGCCCGGCCGCAATGGCGTGGTTGCCCTTGCGGTTTCGGGTGCCATCTCGAGCCCCGATGAGCTCAACTCTTCGTTTAACACGACAGTCAGGCTTGGCGATCGCGGCGCGATCTCTGCTGCGGTGCTGGCGCCCGATGACGCGACGGCGCAGAACAACGTTCTCTCGCGGTTTTTCTCGACGCTGGAGGAGCGTTCGGGTGGCGTTGTCGGCGTACTCGATGGCGTCATGGATGTTTGGGGGCGGCTGCTTGTGGGATACGGAGACATTCAAGGCTCGGCCGACGAGCTTATGGATGAGATGATCGATGGCCTGGGAGGGGGCAGTGGCACGCTGGGCCCCATTGCATCGTGGCTCGGCGATACCGTTTCGGCGTCCGTGGCGGCGCTGGGCTTGGAGCCGTGCGACTTGCGCCTGCGCAAGCCGGTGCTGACCGATACCGCCAACGTCATCAAGAGCCCGGGGTCTGACATCACAGGTCTTTCTAAAGTGCAGGACAAGCTACGAAGTATTCCGCTGGGCGTAACCGACCCCAAGGCGCTTTGCGAGGCGCTGGAATATCAAGTCGAGCGCACCATCAGCGGCACGGTGTTCACGCTTGCGGAGATTCCGCTGCCCGGCGGCGGTTCCATCCCGCTTACCGTTGATGTCGCCACGCTGGCGGGTGCCCTGGGCGGCGGGTCGTAATGGGCATCCGTAAGCGCCTACGCGAGGAGCGCGCCCAGGCGACGGTCGAGATGGCCGTGGTCACGCCCGTCCTGCTGGTTCTGGCGCTTATCGTGTACAACGTCATGGTCTTTGCCGGCGCGGTTGCGCGCTTCGACCGCGTGGTACCCGATATCGTGCTGGCACACGCCGCGGCGCCGAGCGGGGAGGGCGATGATAGCTCCATCGATGCCTCCGCGACCGTTCAGGCTCAGATTCAACATGCCATGGAAGGCTATGACTTGCAGATCGAGGTCTCGAGCGAGCAGGGTACGACGACATCGGATGGCGGTCTGCTTTCGCTTTCCGGTACGTTTAGGACCTATACCTGCACCATGCGCTACGAGCCGTGGCCGAGCTCGCTCAGCATCGCCGGCTTTTCGCTGGGGGCACCGGCAAAGTTGTCGCACGAACGCGCGGTGACGGTCGATCCGTGGCGTCCCGGGGTGGTCATGTGACCGCGGCCTCATCCTACATTGCCTACGCGCGGGCGCTCAACAGGCTGGGTTGGACGCCTGCCGAGTTTGTGGTGGCGGAGTCGTTTGCCGTGCGCCTGCGCGGCATGCTGGGACGGTCTCCGATTGCCGCCAACGGGTTGCCGCTCGTCATGGCGTTCCCACGCTGCTCTTCGGTCCACACCTGCTTTATGGCCTACCCCATCGACATTGCCTTTATCGACCGCAACGGCAACATCCTCGCGTGCTACGAAAACGTCCGTCCTTGGCGCATGTGTTCCTGTCCCGGTGCTTGGGCGGTACTGGAACGCCCTTCAATCCTCGCTATACCTCCCGCCCTCCAACAAGTGCCGGCGTAAGAATTGGCAACAGCGGACTTTCGTCATACGAAATTGGGTAAGATGGAGGGGAAGATGCATGGATGTTGAGATCCATCCCAACGCCAAAAAAACACTTGACGGAAAAGCAGGTGCTTGGTGCCTGGTTCGCGGTTACTGAGTGCATTCGCCGCGAGTCGGAGGACGAGCCGCCGAGATGGCTTGCCATTGGATGGCTTCCAGATGGTCGAAGTGTGGAACTTGTTGCGGTCGAACTAATTCGTGGATGGCTCATTATTCATGCTCTGTCTCCGGTTCAGAAGAAATTCTGGCAAGAGATCGAGCAAGCTCGGCAGAGGGGTCGATGATGAGCAAGGCGTATACGGCTGCCAATGGTCAGGTTGTAACGGATGAAATGATTGACGCGTGGTGCGAGTCGTACGAGCATGGCGGGTTTCCGGACGGCGAGCATACCGTTGGGGGGATCGTGCACGGGCGGCCTCCGCTCTCAAGCGAAGGGACGGCAACGCTATCGGTCAAGATTCCCCTAGGGATGAAGGAGGCGATTCGTCGTCGGGCGGCGGCTGAAGGAATGACGCCAAGTGAGTTTGCCCGTGCAGCCTTGAGCGAAAAACTTCTTGCGGTGGGTTGATGTCTCTAACGTGCTGTTCTATAGGGCCGGCCTTGTGGCTGGCGCCGTGCTCAAAAACTTTTTTCAAATTCTCGGTTGACCGGAGCGCGTCCTTGGTTATACTAATCAAGCCTTGAAACAAGGCACACCTCAAATGGCTGGGTAGCTCAGTTGGTAGAGCAGAGGACTGAAAATCCTCGTGTCAGGGGTTCGATTCCCTTCCCCGCCACCTTGAATTGACTAGGACCTCTGCAAAGGGGTCCTTTTCTTTTATGTGGACCATGCATGGAATCGAACCCCGTGAGGGCGCGGAGCTGAGGAAACGCGCAAGCGTTTTCCAGCGTAGCTCGCAAGGCGCGTAAGCGCCGCGGCGGTCCGTCCGCGCAGCGCGCGGACGCGATTCCCTTCCCCGCCACCTTGAATTGACTAGGACCTCTGCAAAGGGGTCCTTTTCTTTTATGTGGACCCGCGGAAAGCGCATCCCATTATTGAGCGAAAGAATGGAATGCGCTTTCCGGCGCCTGCCCTCGGCGTGTATGCGCATCTCGGTACGTCATCTTGACCCCGCTCGCCCCAGACATTCCTCCCGCTTTTGCGCTACTTTACAGACCGTTCGGTCGTCTGTCCGCACGCGCGGGTATACTCAAAACGATACTTTTCCTATGCAATACGATGCAGGTTTGGCCTGCACGATCCGAAGGGGGCAGTGATGGAGAGGATACTCGGCGTTAATCTCTCTGGCTGGTTTATTCCCGAGCCTTGGGTGACCCCGTCGCTATACGCGGCGACCGGTGCATCCAACGCGGCCGAGCTGCAGGAGGCCATGGGCACCGCCGCCTATAACGAGCGCATGCGCCGTCATTACGAGACGTTTGTGAGTGAGGACGATTTTCGCCGCATGGCGCAGATCGGTCTCAATGCCGTGCGTCTGCCGGTGCCCTGGTATGCCTTTGGTTCGCAGGAGGCCGATGCGTCCTACATCTCGGTTGTCGACTACATCGACCGTGCAATTGAGTGGGCTGCCAAGTACGACATCCGCGTGCTGCTCGATCTGGCGACGGTGCCCGGTGGCCAGGGCGATTCCAACGATTCGCCCACCACGCCGGAGGCTGTTGCCGAGTGGCATTCGTCCACCAACGGCCGTCATGTCGCACTCGACGTGCTCGAGCGCTTGGCCGATCGCTACGGCGAGGCCGAGAGCCTGCTGGGCATTGAGCTGCTGGACACGCCGCAGATGAGCGTCCGCAAGAGCCTCTTTACCATGACGGATGGAATTCCGGCCCACTACTTGCGCAATTTCTATCGCGATGCCTACGAGCTCGTCCGTTCGTATATGCCCGAGGATAAGATCGTCGTCTTCTCGTCTTCGGGGCATCCCAACGAGTGGAAGCATTTTATGCGCGGTGCCAAGTACAAGAACGTCTACATGGACCTTCACCTGTACCATTACCGTGACGAGTACGCGCTCGACATCACGAGCCCCCGCGGCCTGACCACGGCGATCTCGCGCAACAAGCGTGAGCTCAAAGAAGCTATTGCAACCGGGTTCCCCGTGTTGGTGGGTGAGTGGTCGGGTGCGGCGATTTTTGCCAATTCGTCGGTTACGCCCGAGGGTCGCAATGCCTACGAGCGCGTGTTTATCGCCAACCAGCTGGCATCGTTCGCGCCAGCGGCTGGCTGGTTCTTCCAAACGTGGAAGACCGAGAAGCGCATCGCGGCATGGGATGCCCGCGCGGCGCTCGGCACGCTCGAGCGCGGCATGATTGAATAGGTTGATATGACGCAAAACAGCGCCCGTACGGGCAAACTCTATGTGGTCGGTACGCCCATCGGCAACCTGGGCGACCTGTCCCCGCGCGTCGGCGAGGCCTTTGCTGCCGCCGACGCCATCTGCTGCGAGGACACGCGCGTGACCTCAAAGCTGCTGATGCATCTGGGTATTTCCAAGCCGCTCGTCCGTTGCGACGAGAATGTGATTGCAAGTCGCGCCGCCGGCCTGGTCGACCGCCTGCTGGCGGGGGAGACCCTTGCCTTTGCCTCGGACGCCGGCATGCCGAGCGTGTCCGATCCCGGCCAGGCGCTGGTCGAGGCGGCGCGTGAGGCCGATGTGCCCGTCGAGGTCATCCCCGGGCCTTCCGCATGCGTTACGGCGCTCGTATCGTCCGGCATTCCCTGCGAGCATTTCTTCTTCGAGGGCTTTTTGGGCCGCAAACACGGCGACCGTGTGCGCCGCCTGCAACGTCTTGCCGTGGTGCCCGGCGCACTCATCTTCTACGAGTCTCCACATCGCATCGTGGCGACGCTCGAGGCCGTGGCCGAGGTCTTTCCCCAGCGCGAGGTTGCCGTCTGCCGCGAGCTCACCAAGCTGCACGAGGAGGTCTTGCGTGGATCCGCTGCCCAGCTTGCCGAGGAGCTGCGTGCCCGTGGCGAGGTAAAAGGCGAGATTGCGCTGGTCATCGCGCCACCGAGCGAGGATGAGGAGGCCGGCATCACGCCGGTTGGCGCCACTGCCGTAGACCCCGATGAGGCCCTGCGCGAGGATATCCGCGCCGCGCTCGAGGAGGGGGAGCCCGCCTCCGCGGTGGCAAAGCGCCTGTCGCAGAAGTATTCGCGCCGCAAGCGCGATGTCTATGCCATGGTGCTCGATATGCAATAGATGGAGGATATCCAGCCCTTGCGTTAGAATCATCCCCTGTATGCAACGTTTTTCTGGAGGACAGACCCCATGGATCAAACCAAGCCTTCGTTTTTTATCACGACGCCTATCTACTACGTCAACGCCGATCCGCACCTGGGCACGGCTTATTCCACCATCATTGCCGACGTTCAGGCTCGCTATCGCCGCTCCGCCGGCTATAACGTCAAGTTCCTGACCGGCATGGACGAGCACGGCGAGAAGGTCGCCGAGGCCGCAGCCAAGCATGGCATGACGCCGCAGGAGTGGACCGACAGCCAGGCTCCGCACTTCAAGGAGCTCTGGAGCAAGCTCGAGATCTCCAATGATGACTTCATCCGTACCACCGAGCCGCGCCAGCATCACGCCGTGCAGTATCTGTGGGAGCGCATGAAGGAGTCCGGCTACCTGTATAAGGGCAGCTACGACGGCTGGTACTGCGTGCCCGACGAGACCTACTTCACCGACACGCAGGTCCAGAAGGGTGACGAAGAGTACGGCAGCGTCGGCCAGCACCTGTGCCCCGACTGCCACCGTCCGCTCGAGCGCGTGCAGGAGGAGTCCTACTTCTTTAAGCTTTCCGCCTTCCAGGACAAGCTGCTCAAGCTCTATGACGAGCACCCCGATTTTGTTGAGCCTGCGTTCCGCATGAACGAGGTGCGCAGCTTTGTCGAGGGCGGCCTCAACGATCTTTCCGTGAGCCGCACGAGCTTTGACTGGGGCATCCAGGTTCCGTTTGACGAGGGCCACGTGACCTACGTGTGGTTCGACGCACTGCTCAACTACATGACGGCTGTCGGCTACGGTGTCGACACCGACGAGGCCCGTGCCGAGCTGGCCTATCGCTGGCCTGCACAGTTCCACATTGTGGGCAAGGACATCATCCGTTTCCATTGCGTCATTTGGCCCGCCATGCTCATGGCTATTGGCGAGGCCCTGCCCGAGCACGTCTTTGCCCACGGCTTCCTGACCGTGCGCAACGCCGAGACCGGCAAGGCCGAGAAGATGTCCAAGAGCCGCGGCAACGCCATCGCCCCGCAGGACGTCATCGACATGCTGGGCGTCGAGGGCTATCGCTATTACTTTATGACCGACGTGGTGCCCGGCACCGACGGCGCCATCAGCTTCGAGCGCATGGAGCAGGTCTACAATGCCGACCTGGCCAACAGCTGGGGCAACCTTATCTCGCGCTCGCTCAACATGAGCGGCAAGTACTTTGACGGTTGCGCACCTGCCAAGCCGGCGTCTGCTGATGCGTTCGACAACCCGCTGGCAAAGATTGCCGACGGTCTGGTCGAGCGCTACATGGCCAAGATGGACGTGCTCGATTACGGCGGAGCAAAGGACGAGGTCATGGAGCTCATCCACGCCGCCAACCACTACATCGAGGATTCCGAGCCCTGGGCGCTCGCCAAGGACGAGGCCAAGGCCGACGAGCTGGCGTTTGTGATCTACAACCTGCTCGAGGCTATCCGCATCGCCGCCCACCTGCTGATGCCGCTCATGCCTCAGACTTCTGCCGAGGCTCTGCGCCGCCTGTCCTGCGAGGACGAGGCTGCGAGCGACGACCTCAAGGGCATTTGTGCTTGGGGCCTGCTTGCCGGCGGTCAGCCCGTCGAGAAGGGCGACCCGCTGTTCCCGCGTCTGGGCTAAAGACCGCGCGAGCGCCATATCGGCAATTTGCTGTTAACGGTAAGGGCATGGCCGCAACGGTCCATGCCCTTTTGCTTTACGATGCAGCCACCATGTTGAGGAGGCAACCATGACAACTTCGCCTTTGGCAAACCCTACGGCAACCAGGGAGTTGCTAGAGGAGTTTGGCCTTGCGACCAAGCATCGCCTGGGCCAAAACTTCCTGATCGACAACCATGTGATCGAGCGCATTTGCGAGCTTGCCGAGCTTGCGGGCGATGAGCGCGTGCTCGAGGTCGGCCCGGGTTGTGGCACGCTGACGCTGGCCCTGCTGCAGGAGGCGGCGTGCGTCACATCGATCGAGGCCGATCCCGAGCTCGAGCCGGTGCTCGATGCCCACGCCGCCGACTATGCCAACTTCCGCTTTATCATGGGCGACGCGCTTAAGGTGGGCCCGGAGCAGATTGAGCAGGCTGCGGGCGGTGAGCCGACGGTATTTGTCGCGAACTTGCCCTATAACGTGGCGGCGACGATCATTTTGCAATTTTTCCAGACGATGCCCGCGCTTAAGCGCGCTGTCGTCATGGTGCAAAAGGAAGTTGCAGATCGTATTGCCGCAACGCCGGGCAACAAGACCTATGGCGGCTACACGGCAAAGCTCGGCCTGTATGCGCAGGTGACGGGGCGCTTTGAGGTGCCGCCGCGCTGCTTTATGCCGGCGCCGCATGTGGATTCTGCCGTAGTACGCATCGATCGCGTTGACGGCGTGGCGCCCGAGGGCCTCGACCGCGAGTTTGTGACTCGTGTGATCGACGCCGCGTTTGCTCAGCGCCGCAAGACGATTCGCAACTCCATGAGCGCCAACGGCTTTGCCAAGGACGTGCTCGACGCCGCCTTTGAGGCTTGCGGTATCGCACCCACCACGCGCGCAGAAACGCTTGATGTTGCCGACTTTATCCGCCTGGCTCAGGAGCTCATCCATGATGCCTAATGCCGAACGCGTGACGTTTACCAAGAAAAAGAAGACGGTTGCTTGTCCCGTGCCCTTGGCACCGCTTGCTGACACGCATGCGCATCTGCTTTCGTTTTGGGGGAAAGAAGTGCCCGAGACGCTCGTGCGCGCCAAAGCCGCGGGCGTCGACCTGTTGGTGACGATGCTCGACCCCATCGCCGACAAGCGCAGCGTGACGGACTATAGCGACTGGCTCGTGCGCGAAATTCTGCCGATGCGGGATATTCCGCAGATCAAGTATCTCGCTGGCGTTCACCCCTATGGCGCGCCGGATTATACCGATGACATTCACGCGCAGGTTGTTGCTGCGCTCGATGACCCTTTGTGCGCCGGTATCGGCGAGATCGGTCTGGACTACCACATGGATTACGACGACGACATCGCGCCGGCGCCCCACAGTGTGCAGATTGATTGCATGGCGCGTCAGCTCGAAGTTGCCGTGCGCCGCAATGTGCCGGTGGAGCTGCACCTGCGGCACGAGGACTCGGATGGGGAGCGCACCTCGCATATGGATGCGTACAACGTGCTTCGTGAGGTGGGCGTGCCCCAGGCCGGTTGTGTGCTGCACTGCTTTGGCGAGGACCGCGCCACGATGGAGCGCTTTGTGGATTTGGGTTGCTACATTGCCTATGGCGGTGCGGCAACCTTTAAGCGCAACGACGACGTGCGCGAGGCATTCGCGGCAACCCCGCTCGATCGAATTTTGTTCGAGACGGATTGCCCGTACATGGCCCCAGAGCCCATTCGAGGTCTTGAGTGCGAGCCCGCGATGATTTCCATTACGGCAAACGCGCTGGTCAACGACCGTGTCGACCGCACCGGCGAGAATGCCGAAGCAATCGCGCAAGCCGCTTGGGAAAATGCCCGCAAACTTTTTCAAAAATAGTTCTTGCGTTCGCGCTGGCGCTCCGTTATTCTAATTCCTGCACGCGGGCGTGGCGGAATTGGCAGACGCGTACGGTTCAGGTCCGTATGGGGGCAACCCCATGAAGGTTCAAGTCCTTTCGCCCGCACCATTACATGAAAGAGCTCCCAGCAATGGGAGCTTTTTTGTTATGGGCCCATCGCAGGGACTTGAACCTGCGAAGGAGCGAGCGTAAAGAAAACGCGGAGCGTTTTTAGCGAGCTGGCGAGGACGCCGACAGGCGGCCGATGCCGGTGCGTATCCGCGAAGCGGATACGCGGACGTCCTTTCGCCCGCACCATTAAATGAAAGAGCTCCCAGCAATGGGAGCTCTTTTACGGGCCGTTTTTGGCAGATTTGACCTATCGATTTTGCACGGTAGATGCCCCTGTGGTCAAAAAGTGGCAAATATGAG
>CATVTM010000040.1 GCA_958346935.1 uncultured Collinsella sp. | reverse complement strand
CCCTAATCTAGCAACGGTTTCCAAGTCTACTAGATTGGGGGGACGGGAGCCAAGCTGCAATACCCCCAAGGCACCCGTCTATAGTTCGCGACATTGTCTATAAACAGGCTCACCGCCCGCGAAATTAAATTCGACGTAAATCCTTTAAGCACGCGGCAAGCGGAAGAATCGTATAAGGCGGTTTTCTGCTGGCTGTCAGCCGCGGTATCCTCATGGAAACCTAATTGTCGCCGGAATTAAAGTCCCCCGGCGCGGACTCACCTTTTCTCCCCGGCGCGGGCTCGATATCTTCTCGGATATCTAATCGTCTTGGACTTTTACCTGCCCAAGCACAGCACAGCGTTTACGCGCCGCCACACGGAGCAAGGCACAAAAAGTTTTATCTAGAACGCAGGCTTTTAAAGCAACTCAAGTACAAGACAATCGAACTAAACACTTCCGATAAAACACGCCATGGGCATTAATCACATACACAACAGGCCAATAATGCCCCCTCGTATGCTGCGATATAATCAATTTCACCGAACACCAAACCTGCAACCCGAAGGGACCAACGTGTTAACAATTCACTATGGTGATATGGAAAACGTTATCTACAATACGTCGGTTTACTTCAATAACGTCTATTCGCCCCAGTGGTTTCAAGATGTCTTTGCTCAAAGGATCATCAAATCCATCGATAAGGGCACCGTGGTGGGGCCCAACGCAATCGACACTAAGATCCTCGGCATCATCCCTCCTGAGAAGCTCTCGAGCGGCACCAAAACACTGCTGCTTATGTACTTCATGCCGCAAAACGTATATAACGCCTCTAACTGTGGTGACAATTGTGCTTACTGGATTTTAAGAATCGCTGCTCAAAAGGATCTAACAATCAATCTCTATCATTTGCTGGATTTTGGAAACGGCAAATTCACGGCGACCATTGCAAACACGGGCGATGTAGTCCACACGATGTTCGACCTTGTCCCCATAGCTGGAAAATGCCTTAGGGAGAATTCCTGATGCGCGGATCATACGGGGTAGTTATTCAAAACAACCGAGTTCAGTTTAAACTGACCATCAATAGAAACCTGACTATCATTCAAGGCAACAGTGCTACAGGCAAAACGACGTTGCTCGATATGGTGGCCGCTCACGAAGAATTAGGAGCACAAAGCGGCGTAACAGTTAGTTGCAAAGTGCCCTGCAAGACAATAACTGGAAAGTATTGGCGCAGAGATCTCCAGGAGATTTCCAACAGCATCGTTTTTATTGATGAAGGCAACGCTTTTGTTCGAACAGAAGAATTTGCCCATGAAGCGAAGCATAGCTCGAACTATTTCGTAATCGTTGCCAGAGAGTCGTTACATCAACTGCCCTATAGCGTTGATGAAATTTACGGTCTAAAGAACACCAACCGGACCACGACGAAGTATCCCGTATATTCTCGTGTCTACACCTCTACATATCGCATTTACGGTGATAGTAAATTTAGAGGTGAGAGGCCAGAGCTTGTCATCGTTGAAGACTCAAATTCGGGCTACGAGTTCTTCAGTTTGCTATGCAAAAAGAGCGACATTCGGTGTATCAGCGCAGGCGGGAAATCAAATATCTGCAACTGCATTATGGACGCACCGGAAAACGAGATCCTTGTAATCGCCGACGGTGCCGCCTTTGGACCTGAAATTGCGGAAGCAACTGCGCTATTGCGCCGAAAGAACATCAAACTATTCCTGCCGGAATCGTTTGAATGGCTCGTGTTGAATTCGGGATTATTCAACAGCAAACACATTAAGGAGATGCTGCTTAATCCCGCTGAACACATCGAAAGCTCAAGGTTCTTTAGCTGGGAGAAGTTCTTTACCGCAGAACTCGTCGAATGCTCACGAGACACACGTTTTCACTATGACAAGAGCCACTTGAACGAGGAATATTTGAATCCCACCGCCCTTGCGGCTCTTGAGGATACTTTGCCGGATCTTGGCATCACTTCGAACTAGACCGAGAAATACTCGCTCTCGGCAGATAGGTTTGGCCCGAGCCAGGGGTCGCCATCAAGGAAGAACTCCGGTCAGCGTTGCATGAACAGTGCCTGCTCGCGCTTCCATCGGCGCAGCTTTTCCTCGTTGGCCTCTTCCCTACCGCGCGAGGTAAACTCGTAGTGGTACAGCTCGGCATAGGGCGTAAAGATGGTGCGGTAGCCCGCCTCCCCCGATATGGCAATCGACGCTGATAGCAGTCTTAAAGAATATTACGTCGCCCTCACTCGACCTAGAACCGTTCGAGAATCTCCTCGGCGTTCTCT
This sequence comes from uncultured Collinsella sp., assembly GCA_958346935.1. Taxonomy (GTDB): domain Bacteria; phylum Actinomycetota; class Coriobacteriia; order Coriobacteriales; family Coriobacteriaceae; genus Collinsella. The sequence continues at coordinate 16,846 of CATVTM010000040.1, read as the reverse complement.
CGTAGATAGATATCTAGGTCCGGCACGGCAAACTGAACGTAACCCCTCTGTGGTGCCTGAATAACCTCTCTTTGTAGCAATTTGGCCCTAATAGAGCTGATCTCATTGGTCTTTTTACCCATGCGCTTAGCAATCTCGGATGATTTGGACTGTTGTTTATCCTCGCACATGGCCAAAAGGTATTTGAAATCGTTGAGCCCCAGTCCCGAAATCGCGGGCTCGTGAACAACATCGTGAAAACGAGCCTCTGCCAGCGCAATGCCTTCAGTGACGTCGCGCTCGCTCACAATGGCACTTTTGACACGATGCAAGTTGGCGCGCTGCCAAATGGAATAACCGACCAGCTGCACCAGATAGGCATAGCCCTTAGTGGCCTTAGCGGCTCTCGACAGGAGATTGTCCTCTATGGTCAAGCCAGTAGCGACAAAGCTATCGCCCATAGAGAGCGCTACCTCCACCTGGTTGATAGGCGCCAGATCTTCGGGGAGGGCACGACGCAAGAACGTAAGCGCCTTGCCGTTAATAAGATCCATAACACCGGCGGGTAACCCGGCAAAGGCAAGTGCGATATCTACTTTTTCCCCTATCAAAAGCTGAACCGTAGACGCAATGACACGCATATCGTCAATCGGAGCGTCCTGAACTTCATCGATGGCAATAAAAAGACCCTTGGATGACTTCGCTGCCGAACTCAGTAACTTTCTAAGGCTCGGCTCTTTGGGCGCAACGTCAACTTTCGCGGAAACAAAGCCGGCGTTTACGCCGACCGAAGCATTGGTCGAAAGGGAAGAATCAGCAACCTGATCCCGCAAGTCCAGCAATAGGTCAGGGCCAGCAGAGACAATAGCGGTCTTCCATCCAAGCTCTCGAGCACGATCCCTAAGATCGCAGAGCAAAACAGTTTTTCCGGAGCCCCTCGGTCCAGCAATGCGCATGAGCCTCGCAGGTGCACCAATTCCCGCATTCAAGCTCTCGGTAAACTCAAGAGCGATATCGTCACGGCCAATTATGCGCGGAGGCTCAGCGCCGGCAGTGGGACGAAACGGATTATGGAATGCTGTGGCGCTCACTTGTTTGCCTTTCTAGGGAATCGATTAACAGCCAATCATCGTTTAAATAATTATCGCAGACTATATCCGATAATATCGAGTTATATAAGCCTGTATAAACTTATCGCGGAAGTATCGAGCTTTCGTAATTTGTCTTAATTAGTAGTCCACCATTGCTTTCTTCCAAGCTCATAGCAAAAGAAAGTTAAGGACTTCCTAAAAACCATTGCCTTAGACCGAGAAATACTCACTCTCATCGGATAAGTTCGGCCCCAACCACGGATCGCCGTTGAGGAAGAATTCTGGCCAGCGCTGCATGAACAGTGCCTGCTCGCGCTTCCAGCGGCGCAGCTTTTCCTCGTTGGCCTCTTCCCTACCGCGCGAGGTGAACTCATAGTGATACAGCTCGGCATAGGGCGTAAAGATAGTACGGTAGCCCGCCTCCCACACGCGTAGGCAAAAGTCCGCATCGTTGAAGCCGACGGCGAATTCCTCGTTGTAGCCGCCAACCTGCTCAAACACGTCGCGACGAACCATCTGGCAGGCGCCCGTTACGGCGCTAAAGTTGCCCGGGCGCACAGCGCGGGCAAGATAGCCCTCGCGCTTTGCCGAGAAGTCCTGGTTGGCATGGGCAAGCGCACCGCGCACGCCAACCAAAATGCCGGCATGCTGTACCAAATGATCGGCAAAATAGAGCTTGGCCCCCACCACGCCCGCATCGGGACGCTGCAGATAGCCCATCATCTCTTCAATAAAGCCGGGGCTTATGACCTCGGTATCGTTGTTCAACAGCAGCAGATAGTCGCCCTTGGCATGCTCAACGCCAAAGTTGATGATCTGGGAGTAATTAAACTCGCCCGGCCACCACTCAACGCGCGCTGCACCCTTGCCATCAGACGCAGCGGCTACGCGCGCCGGCAGGGTTTCATAATACGCAAACGTCTCCGGGTCTTCGCTGTTGTTCTCCACCAAGACGATCTCGTAGTTGGCATACGTGGCCTTCCGTGCGATCGACATCACGCAGGCGTCGAGCGTCTCGACGTGGTCCTTGGTGGGAATCACAATGCTCACCAACGGCGCAGGCTCTGGCAGCGAATAGCGCATGCGGTAGACAAACGGTGTCTCGGACTCCTCGACCGTTCCATGAACACCCAGTGAGTCAAAGTGGCGCTGCAGAGCCAGGCGTCCGGCCTCGATAGCATATGGCTTGCTATCGGCAGAACCGTCGGCGGTAGAGCCAGGGTGCACGCGCCAGTGATACAGCACGTGCGCAACGTGCTCAAAACGCGCACCTGCCGCAAGGCAGCGGAGCGTCAGGTCGTAATCCTGGGCACCCGCAACATCTTCTGGCGACATGCCAATGCGATCGATGAGCGCCTTCTCCACCATTAGAAAATGCGTCACGCAGTTATGGCTATAGAGCAGGTCGACGTTGAGCCTGGTCTTAAAGACCGGCTGGCCCCACTCCCCCGTTTTCTGGAACATGTCCTCGTCGCAGAACAGGACCTGGGGGCGCTCGCCCTTGGCAGTCTTGTTCAGAGCGGCAACATAGTGGAGCAACGCATCCGGCTCCAGGATATCGTCGTGGTCCAAAAATGCGATGTAGTCACCCATCGCTTGCTGAATACCGACGTTGGTGTTGACCACAATGCCGCCGTTACCGGGCAGCTCGATGCGACGGACGCGCTCGTCGTGAGCTGCTGCCGCAAGATTGGCCACCGCATCCCATTCGGGCGAGGCGTCCATCAGCAGCAATTCCCAGTTGTCATAGTTCTGGGCAAGCACCGAATCCAGCAACTCGCGCAGGTAGACCCGATCGGTCTTGTAGCACGGCACCACAATGCTCACGAGCGGCCTGTAGGCGAATGCCGCCGCGGCGGCGCACTGGCACGCCAAGTCGCCCGGCTTTGCGCGATGCTGCTCAAACCAACGGCGATAGGCGGCGTCGTCCGCGCGCGCATCCTTCATGCGATTCCAGCTATCGTCGACCATGCCGTTGTACAGGCGGCCATCCATGGCGCAAAAACCGCCCTGGATCTGGCCCGCAGGATCAGTTGCAATCGCGACAAAATCTCGAATGTCCTCGGGCATCTCCACGCTCAGATACGTTTTATTGACGCAGCATCCGTTCTGCTGAGGAACGTCGACCTGCGACTCGAACATATGAACCGTGGCATCGATGACATTCATATGCGTATCGAGTATCTCAAGCTGGGGCGTGCACTGGGAGTCTCCCGACCATGTGACCTCGTAGCGCCACACAGCACCCGAATCGGCCGGAAGATAACGGACGGCATCGATCTCGTAGCGGCCGCAGCGCTCGCCGCGCTGCGCATCGCGGATAAGCGCACACAGCACAGGCTTTGCCTTGTAGTTAATCTTGGATTCCAGCTTAGCCATGCGACTATCAAGGCGAATGGATCCAAGCTTTTGGCCACTGGACGCAAAGTCGACGTCGATCGCAGAGCCATCCAAAAACGGCAGCACTAAGACGGCGAGCTCGCGCTCATAGCCCGCAACTGAAGGGCATAGCGCCAACACGCGGCCATGATCGACCGGTAGCACCAACAACGGCACGCTGGCGCCATTGGTCGTCGCGTGGGCAAAAGCCCGGGAGCCCTCGCACTCAATAATCCCCGCGACATCCTTGCCGGCAAAACGAAGCAGCACAAACAGGCGACCCTGGCTGCGGCAAAGCGCCAAACGCTTGATACTCATCTACACTTCTCGCTTTCCCAGGGCGTTCGCTGCCATGCGTTTGCAGGCACCCAGGCGCCCAAACCTCAAGACGTCGTAATCGAACATGAGCTTTTTGCACAAACGAGCAGCAGGGGCCTTACCGATAAGTGCCGCGCGCACCATGGCGGCAACCGAAGGAGCACATTGTGCGAGCGCAGCATCGTTGTCCACGGCAGAACCGTTAAGCGACGTGGCAACGGCAGCAAACACCTTGCCGCAACTCGCGCCCAGCAACCTGAGCGCATCATACAGCACCAGATCGCATAGGAAGTACGCCAGGTCATCGGCATGCCGAGCATCGAGACCGTCGCGCCGCCAGTCAGTCAGTACCGCGGAGTAAATCTTCACGTGCTCCAGCAGGCGCGTCTCGTCGTCGTAGCGCATGGTGTCCATGAGCGAACCCTTGCGCGCTACGCGATAGTCGTACAGCTTGTTCGAAATAAGCGCGGTCTTGTGCGAACGACCGTACACGGCAAAGTCGAAGACCTGGTCCTCGCCATACTTGACGGTTTCGTCGAACACGATCCCGTTATTGAGCAAAAAATCGCGCTTGCAGGCGGTGCGCCACGCAAAGGGACGAGACGCTTCCTTAAACAGCAGGTCAGAGCTATAGTCTTCAAACGACACATCGCGCGGGCTCAGCACATAGTTAAGCCACGGATACCCCGCCTCCAGCGGATACGGGTTCGCGCCAAAGGTCAAAACGTCGCAGCCCTCACGCTCAAAGGCATCGATGATCACGCGGCACGCGTCGGGTGTAAACCGGTCGTCGGAATCCAAAAACGCGACGATGGGCGCCATGGACGCGGCGATGCCCGCATTACGCGCGCTCGACAGGCCGCCGTTGGGCTTATCGACCAGCGTAAAGCGCGCGTCCTTTTCGCAGTAGGCAGCCGCGATGTCGCGCGAGCCATCCGGCGAGCCATCGTTGACCAGCACGCCTTCCCAATCGGGCACGTCCTGTGCAAGCAGGGAGTCCAGGCACCAGGCCAAGCACTCCTCCACCTTATAGATGGGAACGACAACGGAAATCTTGGGGGTAGCCATGGTCACGCGCTCCTACTGTGCCGCCGGCACGTCGTCGGGATGCGGGTTATCGCCGTAGGTGCGCTGATACGTCAGCACGCGCCAGACCAGCGGCAGGCCGCCGATCTTAAAGTAGTGCTTAAACGTATTGAGCTTGCCCGGCTTCTTAAAGTCAAAACGCGAATCGATGTAGGCGCGGGGCGACTTGACCATCAAGCGCAAGTCGGTCTCGCCGCGCGGGTCGAACAGCGACAGGTCAAAGCGACCGGCGTCCCAATCGGCCTTGAGCTCGGGCGAGGCTTTCTCCCAAAACTGCTCGCGCAGCTCGTCGACCAGACGCTCATCATTCCAGCGGTACGTATCGACCTTCATGCGCATTAAAATGCCTTGAAGCTGCGCCTTAAGCTCGGGTCGCTCATCCAAAAAGCGCTGCATCTCGGCATATTCGTCGCACACGCAAAACACCTTGTTGGGCGAATTAACGGAGCTCTTCTCGTTATCCTGGCGATAGCAAAGGATTGGGTCCGCAATAAAGGCAGCCCGCTGAGCGCACGCCCAAACTTTGAAGTTAAAACCCGCATCCTGATATGAGGCGCCCGGCGTAGGGAGGAAGCGAATCTGGTTGGCGTTGAGAAACTCACGTCGATAGATGGCCGACCAAATGGAAGGCTTACGGTAAAAGATGCCCGGGCGGTCGACGGGGCGATACGCCGCACCCGTCATATACTCGTCGATAATCCCAAACAGTTCGCGGCGCTCCGTTGGCGTGGACCAATACAGGTAGAAATCGCCTTTGACCACATCGGCGTGCTCGGCATCTGCCCTGGCAACCAGTTTTTGAAGCGAGTCCTCAAACATAAAGTCATCGGACTCCAAGATGCCCACGTACTCACCGCGGGCCATCTCCAAACCGCGGTTCATCGAGTCGCCGTAGCCGCTGTTGGCTTTGTCGATCATCTTTACACGGGAGTCGCGCTCCATGTACTCGCGGATGATATCCGGCGAGCTATCGGTGGAGCCGTCGTTGATACAGATGATCTCGATGTCCCTGAGCGTCTGCGCCACGGCGGAATCGAGGCACTCGCGCAGGTAGCGCTCAACATTGCAGATGGGAACAAGCAGCGAAACTTTAGGGGTATCAGAGTTCTGCAAGAGAACCTCCTGTTGAATAGCGTGTAACAGGGTTATTTTAGCAGCCGAGTTGCGGCGGGCGGCAGCGCTTGGAATTAGATAAAGCGCTCCAGGCAGGCTTTGAGACCGCGAGTCGAAAGATAGAACAGCGTGGCGTCTGCCATAGAGACGCCCAAGGTCGCCGCTACAAGCTTGTGGGCAACACGGCGAACGGCGCCCTTAACAGGTGCATCCGCCCACTCCGTTCCCAAAAACGTCGTGAAAGCCCTGTTGACGCGACCGGCAATGCGGTGAAAGTCATCAGCATCCAGGCGCGCCAAGTCAAACACGATAAGGTCCAAAAACCAGGTGACCAGCTCGCCGGGGCACAAGTCCAAAAGACCGTAGGCAGCCCAATCCTCCAAGACATCCTCGAGCATCATCATGTGGGCGTCGAGCTTTTTGGCGCGAGCATCGGCACTGTTGAACTCGTGCGTTGCCGAGTCGCTCTCCATCACGTAGTGATAGAACTTGTCCGGCATGACGACGATTTTACGAGAAAGTGCATAGGCTGCGAACTGGAATACGACATCCTCGCCCAAAGCCAACCCGGGAGCAAAGCGAATACCTTCGCGATTGAGCAGCTCGCGCGAAAAGACCGCACGGCAGGCATAAGGCTGTGCATTTGCGTGGAACAGCAGCTGGGGATCGCGGGCGCCAAAGGTACCCGCTTTAGGACTCATGAGCTGCTGGACGCGTTTGGGGGCAGCATCGGCAGGTTCACAGACGCCGCCAAAAACGGCGACCTCGGCATCCGCCGACTCCATAGCCTGCAGCACGCGCTCGACCGTCTGGGCGTCGATGTAATCGTCGGCATCTACAAAAAAGACGACCTCGCCCTCGGCGGCATCGATGCCGGCGTTTCGAGCGCACGAGACGCCGGCGTTTTCCTGATCAATCACCAAAACACGGTCGTCGGCCTGCGCGATCTGGTGCAACACGTTCAACGAATCATCGGTCGAACCGTCGTTGACGCAGACAACCTGAATCGAGCGCTCGGACTGGGCCAACAGCGAATCGAGGCATCGCTGAATGGAGCGCGCAGAGTTGTAAACGGGGACGACAATGGTAGCTTTAGGACACGAGGCCTCTCCCATGCCGACCTACCCCCTCAGCGATTCGATGAGGAAGGCGGCGACCACGCCTGGGCCTCCAACCGAGGCGTAATACTTAGCACGCCCCAAGGCACCATCCGTCGCAAAACTCGGATGCTCGTCAACCCAGCCCTCAGGATCTTTGAGGATGGCAGCGAGATTCGCGCGCTTCCACGGCTTGAGGTCGTCAAGCGAAAACTCCCCCGCGTCCAAGGCCGCTTGGAACTCCTTGGCCATCTGAACCAGGAACTCCTTATAGAACTTAGGCGCCAGGCGCACGTAGTTCCACATGTATGAATCGTACTTAATGAGCTGGTTGAACTTGAGCATGCGCGCGACATCGCCGCTTGCATGGTCGCAGGCATAATCCTCTCGAATCCAACGCTCAATCTCGGCATACTCGGTATTGACGCAAAAGACCTTAGCCGAAGAATTGACCGAGGAATTCTCGTTGTCCTGGCGATACGACAACACGGCATCATGCAGGTAAACAGCCTTATCGGCGCACGCGATCACCTTAAAGGCGAATGACGTGTCCTGAAAGGATGCCCCCGGAGTCGGCAGGAACTTAATGCCGTTGCGCTCAAGAAAATCGCGACGGTACACGGCCGACCAAATCGACGGCTTTTGCTTAAAGAACTGAGTCGTATCGCTCGGGTGCACCGGCTTGCCGCAATCCCGAGGTCTAAACATCTCGTGCAGCGAGCGGCGCTCCTCGGGCTTAGACCAGTAGAAATCAAAGTTCGCCTTCGCAAAGTCGGCATTATTGCTATCGGCGGCCGAGACAAGCTTTTCGAGTGCGTCGGACGCGATAAAGTCATCGGACTCCAAGATGCCCACGTACTTGCCACGCGCCATCTCCAGCCCGCGGTTCATCGAGTCGCCGTAGCCGCTGTTGGCCTTGTCGATCATCTTGACGCGCCTATCGCGCTCCATATACTCGCGAATAATCGCCGGCGAGTTGTCGGTCGACCCGTCGTTAATGCAGATGATCTCAATATCCTTGAGCGTCTGCGCCAGGGCGGAATCGAGGCACTCGCGCAGGTAGCGCTGAACATTGTAAATGGGAATAAGCAGCGACAGAACAGGGCTGCCAGAGGCGTTAGTAGACAAATGTGCTCCTTAGGAAATACCTGTCGTTTCATGGTATCAAAGGGTCAGCGCGCCAGCAGGCGTTTATATAATCTATGGAGCCTCTTGCGGGCAAAGCAGCCCCACGTCATGCGGCGGGCCCATGGCAGGTTCCTGCGTTTTATTCAAAGCTTGCCGCCAAGGTGCGCCGAGCCTTTACAATAGGACAGTCCCAAGGACGTATTCGATAGCTTCCGTGCAGCGCTCGCCCGCCGCGCGTGAAAGGATATATTGCCCATGCCTTCAACCCTTCCCGCTCCCATCGACAAGCTCGCCATCGTCGTCGTTACGTACAAGCGCCAGGAACTCCTGGCCAACTTGTTCGACTCTATGACCGAGCTCACGGCAACGCCCTGGCGCATCGTGATTGTCGATAACGAGAATTCGCACGAGACCGAGGCCATGTGCACCGCATTCAACGAGCGCCTGGCCAACCTGTGGGGCATCGACACCGAGCAGCCTGACGCCCAGGGCGGCACCGACCGTGTGATCTACGCCCCGCAGCTCGAAAACGGCGGTGGTGCGGGCGGCTTCTCCGCCGGCACCAAGTGCGCCTACGACCTGGGCGCCCAGTGGTTCTGGGTAATGGACGATGACGTGCTCGTCATCCCCGAAGGCATCGAGCGCTTGGCCAAGTGGACCGACCGCTACGACGTCATCCAGGGTTCGCGCCTGGACTTTGACGGCGGCGCCTTCTTTTGGCAGTACCAGCTCATCCTTTCGCTCGGCATTCCCAACCCTGTCGCCAAGTGGGACCTGGGACCCGAGGGCTACCGCGCCATGAACCAGCTATGCTTTGAGGGCGGCATGTTCTCGCGCCGCGTGGTCGACAAGATTGGCCTGCCCGACGCGCGCTTCTTTATCTACGGCGACGATGCCTGCTATGGCTACGTGGCCAGCCAGCACTTCCCCGCCGCCGTTGTTGCCGACGTGGTGCTTAAGCGCGCCCGCGCCGTCTCTAACTGGGATATTGCCGGCAAGCGCCAGCTCAACTCCACGAGCGACACCAACCGCTACTACATCATGCGCAACCGCGGTTATCTGGCCCGCTACATGCAAATCTACGGCGACTATCACCCCGTGCTGTTCCGTCTGGGCAACGCCGCGACCTTCTGCAAGGAGTTCATTCGCCTGGCTGCCGTTGACAAGTGCTTTAAGACCGGTATTCCGGCGCTGCGCCGAGGCATGAAGGACGCCCGCAAGATCGTCAAGGATCCCAACTGGAAGCCTATGCCGCCCATGAAGGACACCGAGTAACGGAAGCCGGAAACACCTCGGCGCTTAAAGCCGCTGGCACACCGTAGCCACATGCTGTCCATCAAAACCGAACCCCCAGCGCATGCGACCCACGCCGGGGCGCGGCACACGGATATCGTCGATGCCGTCGCGCTCTATGTCGAGTAGCGACTGCACGGCCAGCAATTCCAACCCCAGCGCATCCACATCGGGGTCATACATCATATTGATCGTTATAAGCGGGCGCTCGTCCAGCATGCCAATCGTGTCTGCTACGTCGAACACAGTGCCCGTAGGGAAAACCTGGATGTCCCAGCGACTCGCGCCACACTTTCGCCTCGAGGCAGGATTGGCATAGCCCGGCAATCCAAAGCAGAGTCCTTGCAAGAGTAGGTGATATGGCAGCGGTGTATCTGGGTCGGTCGCACCGATTCCCGCATCTCCCAAGATGCGGCTTAGCGCCCGCCTCACGGTATCCTCGTTCCCATGGCACAGCCCGTCGCGAAACGCATCGACGTCTCGAATGTCTTCTGCAGCGCACTCAAACCACTCAATAATCACTAGACGCAAGGCCTGGCGAAGCTCGTTATTGGGCAATCGCAAAGCACGGAGGCGATCGCCATGCTCTGGCTCCCCAGTCATATCCGTCGTGAGAAAACCGGACAGATACAGCGCTGTCCACATGCTATCGTCAGGCGAGACATCTGGCTCTGCAGTGCCCAAACAAAGCGGGACCTCAACGCATCCATGGGCCTCGAGCAAATCGAACAAGACCGAAAGGCGGTCGAGATTCCACCCGGCAACTACTCTACTCAGGCAATCGGCATATCCATACAGATCGGCACGCACGGGCGCCGTGCAGCCTCGGTCCAAAAACCCAATCACACGCTCTGGACTCGAGCAATAGGCCCTGCCAAACCGATACCCCTCGAGCCATTCACGCGCATCATCCAGGTATTCCTCGCGCCCAGCATGATTCAGCAGAGCCTCGGCCTCGGCATCCGAAAAGCCGAACCAACGGTCACACCAGGTCGAAAGCGGCGTCGTCAGACAATACGAGCAGCAGTGCAAAGAAAGCGCCGCTTCGGCAGGGCCGGGACACTCCCCCATCAAACACGTCAGCCGCAATGAATCGCGCGCAGCAGCAATGGCGTCGAACAGCACGCGATCGAATAGATCTGCCGGATCGGCGCCGGAAGCGTCCCTCGCGCTCGCACGGCAAGAGCACGCCCCATCGTACCCATCAACGAGCAATACAACCTGCTCATCGTAGGCAATCTCCAGCAGCTCTATGAGCACACCGAGCACCGAGTCAACCTCGTCCGCGCTCGCCACGCCACGCGCGACACGTTCGACGTGACGCACCTTATCTCGAGCTAAATCCGGAGCCTCCAAGAGCGCCAACAAGCGAGCGCACTCGCCCGAAAGGGCATCGCGCACGACGCCGGCAACAGCGGGGCCACGCCTCGCAGCGCCAGAAAAGTCCAGCGATATCACCGGATAGCAAGCGTACTCATCCCGATAGCGCCCGCCGTCCGCATCCCAAATCTGAGCATCGGCAAACGAGATCCGACCGGTGCGACCGACCGCTGGACGCTCCAGAAAAGCCCTGAGCATCGACAAGTTCATGCTCTTGCCAAAACCCTCGGGTCGACAGCACACCACAACGGACGCGTCGCAGTCCAACACATCGGCAATAAACATGGTCTTGTCGACCAGCGTGCAGCAACCAAGAGCCTCCGCATAGTCGTGCGTGCCAATGGGCAAAGCCGCATCGTCGGCACAGCCGATCAAGCGCACGCCAAAGCCAGCAGCACAATCAACATTTGCCTGTTCAGACACCAAAACGTTCCCCCTAAATCGCTGCACGATGCCAATTGTAATGACCGCCTCGCGCGTACCGACGACGCCGCGCGAACATATCGGGCAACGGTAGCAACAAGAGGTGTGAGGGGGCATAACTAATCGTTGCACAACAAAACGGGGCCCGATGCATTCGCACCGGACCCCGTCCCGACTATTTAGTTATCCAGCAACTGAGAGCCTACTCCCCCGAGTCGTCCTCCCCAGAAGCCTTCTTCTGCTGATCGAGCTTATGCTTACCACTTACGATAGACGTAGCGCCCAGCGTGGCCAAGCTCGCGCTGGCAAGGCTCGCCATCACGATCAAGTCGCCCGTCTTGGGCATGTTGCCGCCAGATGACTTGGTTGTGGTGGTCGTGGTGGTTGTAGTGGTAACCGTTTTGGAGTCATTTTGCTCCTGGACTTGGTTGTCAGCACCGCTCTTGTCGTCGTCTTCGGACTGTTTCTTTTCGCCCTCGGTCTTGCTCTCGTCCTTCTTCTGAGCGGATTTGTCGTCCTTCGCCTCAGAGCTAGAACCCTTATCGGATTTGGTCTTCTCGGAAGCCTTGTCCTTGGAGTCGCCCTTTGCGGCCTCGGTCTTTTCCGTGGAAACCTGATCAGAGTTGTCCTTGTTCTGAGTCGAGCCGTTATTGACACCAGCCATCAGCGAAGAGCCCAGCGTAGAACCAAGCTGCACGGAGAAAGAAGGCTTCTTGTCCGGCGAAGCAACGGGAGCGTCCGGCGCCTTATTCGAGTCGTCCTTGGAAGCATCGGAATCAGAAGCAGCGCCAGTGTTAGAGTCATTGCTAGAACCAGTATCGGCGGAAGAATCGCTCGAGCCAGTGGAAGAGTCAGAGGAACCAGCGCCGGTCGAACCAGAAGCGTCGCTGTCCGTATTGCCGGCAGAGCTTGAAGACGAATCGCCCGCAGCAGAGCCGTTCGAATTGGAGCCGTTCGAGGTAGAGCCGTCGTTGGTAGTGCCACCAGCCGAGCCATTACCGTCAGCATCGGTCGAGGGCGTATCCATCCTGTCATCGTTGGGATCGTCACTCGAGTCGTCATTCGAATCAGGTGTCGGCGAGGGCGCCGGTGTGGGCTCGGGCTGCACGGGCGTCGCAGCGGCTGCCTCGTCCTCGGCGATATAAGCCAAGCAGTCCTTCAGCTCATTCTTATAACGATTCTTCCAGCCCTCATGATACTGGGGCTGGCTCGAATACTTGGTCGCCACGTTATTGACCACGCTGTAGGAAAGCGCCGTCACAAACTCGCGGTCGGACATATCATTGGAAAGATTCGCCCAGCGGAAAAAGTCCCTGCAGCCACCGGTGCCGCACATGTTGGTAATGCTCCACACCATGCCCTTGACGCAATCGGCGCGGCCCGAAATATCAATACCCAGGCCGCTCTTGAGCCACGCCTCGGTCACCGCATAGTACGAGTTGTACGCATACGCATCTTGAAGTGCTGAGAACTCAACAGGATCGGTGTTGTACGCACCTTGGAAGGCATCCTGCGCGATATGGCCCAGCTCGGTGAGCTGGCCGTTCTCGTACATGACATTACTCGTGTTGGAAATCTCGCTGCCGCGATCAATCGCATCCTTGAGCATGCTGTATTTTTCGGGGTTGTAGTTGTAGGCCTGCTTCATAAACGGAATGAGCGACCAACGACGGTCGAACTGGTAATAACCCAGCGCGTTATAGCCGTCACCGTACGAAAAGCCCTGGTTGTAGTTGCCATGGCTCTCGTACTTGGTAAAGTACTTCATCTCGGGAGTCACGTTGACAAACGAAACGCCCTGGACCGACCTCAGTACGCCCGAGAAGGACTGCTGGGTGTAGAGACCCTTATCGATATCGGTGGCATCCGAGGCAACGCCCGGCGTGGGCTCCTCGGCAGCAGCGGGTGCCGGCGCGGAAATGGCGCCAAACGAAAGCGCCAGCGTCAGGCCCGCGACAATCGCGGAATGCTTGGGCTGCATAAGATCCTCCCTGCATTGGTATAGTTAAAGTGCAGTTTGCAAAGATAGAAATAAGTATTGCAGCTCGCCCGTTGTTGCACAACAACCCCTCGGTAAACGGCAACAACCCTCCGCGAAATCTTAAGGAATTAAACAAACTGGTCGTCGGGCGCCATCAGAAGCTCGCCGTATCGCTCCATCAGCCCGTCCCTCAACTGACAGAAAGCGGGGATATAGACGTTCAAGATGCGCTGAATCAAGTCTTGAGCGAGCTTGTTGTCGTAGATATGGACGTTCGTATTGCGGTCTCTGAGCATATCTAGCCAGGCCGCCTCATCAATAAAGTCGTAGAATCGGTACGACTCCTTCAAGATGGCACGAGGAGACCCCGACGCGGCAAGCGTGGCGCCTTCATACTCGAGCAGACGCTTAAGGAGCTTCCAGCTCAGTTCAAATTGAAGATTGAACTTATTAATCAATCCACTCTGAACAAAATCATTGTTGAGATCCTGATTGGGCGCATCCTCAAGATTCGCCAAGGCGCTGGCAGAGTTCTCATATTTTTTCATACAGAATCACACCATCCCTGGCAATTTCATCGAGCAATTGCTGCGATAAGGGCTCATCGAGATTGACGACATCTACATCTAAAAGAGTATCAAGACGCTCCTCGATCAAATATGACAACCGGCCGAAATCCCGGCAACCTGCTACTGCGATGTCAATATCGCTCTTAGGCAAGTTGTCACCTCGAGCGCGGGAGCCAAACAGCACAACCTTCTCGGCGTCACACTCCCGAGCAAAAACTTCAATTTGCTTATACACCTTGTCGAGAGATGCCATTTGCACCCCTACAGCTTAATGTCAAAGTTGATTTCGGGGACGGCGGCCAGGTCGGCCAACGTCACGCCGTCGACGTACTTTTCGATCACGTCGTCCAGGCCGCGCCAGAACTTGACGGTCGAGCAAAGATCGCTGCGAGTGCAGCTGTTGTCGATGCCATCGCACGCCACCGGAGCCGTGCTGCCCTCAACGGCACGCAGGATGTCGCCGGCACGCACCTCGGCGGAATCCTTGGCCATCATGTAGCCGCCGCCCTTGCCACGCACGCTCTTAAGCAGGCCCGCCTTCATGAGCGGACGGACCAGCTGCTCCAGATACTTCTGCGAGATGTGCTCACGGTCGGCGACCTCGCGCAGGGCAATCTTGCCCTCGACGTCACCAAGCGCTGCGATATAGATCATCAGCCGGAGGGCATAGCGGCCCTTAGAAGAAATGAGCATACCTACCCTCCCATCGCATCCGGGACAACATAACCAGGTTTGTTTGTCCCATTTCTTAAGTAAGTGGGACAAACACAACAGGTTATTATGTCCCAGAATTTGAAAAGTCGAGTGGATTAGTCGGGTTTTCCCTTGACTAACGCCGAACCCATAGTAACTTTATTCCGAGAAGATTCCTAGGGTTTAGTACACCTATGAGTACACCATACATAGAGAGGGACAGCATGAGCGCAAATCCGCTGCTTTCCATCGAAGGTCTAACCGCCTCCGTGGACGAGAAGACCATCCTCCACAACGTCAACCTCAACGTCGCCGCCGGCGAGACCCACGTGCTGATGGGCCCCAACGGCGCCGGCAAGTCCACCCTCGGCCACCTGGTCATGGGCGACCCCGTCTATACCGTCAACGACGGCCGCATCGTCTTTGACGACCAGGACATCACCGAGCTCACCACCGACAAGCGCTCGCGCGCCGGCCTGTTCCTGAGCTTCCAGGCTCCGGTCGAGATCCCGGGCGTGCCGCTGTCGAGCTTTTTGCGCGCCAGCATCGCCGGCCGCCCCGGCCTGGAGATGAAGGGCAAGGAGTTCCGCCGCCGCGTGAAGGAGCTCGCGGCCGAGCTCAACATGGATACCGCCTACCTCAACCGCGAGCTGGGCGTGGGCTTCTCGGGCGGCGAGAAGAAGAAGGTCGAGATGCTCCAGCTTCTGCTGCTGCAGCCCAAGCTCGCCATCCTGGATGAGACCGACTCGGGCCTGGACGTCGACGCGCTTTCCACCGTCAGCCACGGCATGGATGCCTACCGCAAGAGCTGCGACGGCTCCATGCTCATCATCACGCACAACACGCGCATCTTGGAGCACCTGGATGTCGACCGCGTCCACGTTATGGTCAAGGGCCACATCGTGCGCGAGGACGACGCCTCGCTCATCCCCTGGATCGACAAGAACGGCTTTGAGACCTTCGAGCGCGAGGCCGCCGAGCAGCGCGCCCAGGCCGAGGCCGCCGCTGCCGAGCAGCAGGCGTAAAGGGGCGACGCAATGACCAAGAACCGCACCGAGGTCGCGGACATCGACCGCAGCCTCTACGACTTCACCTATGGCGAGGAGGGATTCGAGCGCCTCGACGCCGGCATCACGCCCGACATCGTGCGCGAGATCAGCGCCAAAAAGGACGAGCCGCAGTGGATGCTCGACCTGCGCTTAAAATCCCTCGAGATCTTCAACCGCTTCCCCAATCCGACGTGGGGCCCCTCCATCGAGGGTCTGGACATGGACAACATCGTCACCTACGTCAAGCCCAACACCGACCAAAAGCACGACTGGGAGTCGGTGCCCGACGACATTAAGAACACCTTTGAGCGCCTGGGCATCCCCGAGGCCGAGCGCAGCTACCTGGCAGGCGTCGGCGCGCAGTACGACTCCGAACTCGTCTACCACAACATGCAGGACACCGCGTCCAAGATGGGCATCGTCTACTCCGGCATCGAGGAGGCCCTGCACGATCCGCAGTGGGAGCCGCTCATCCACGAAAAGTTTATGACGCTCATCCCGCCCACCGACCACAAGTTTGCGGCCCTGCACGGTGCCGTGTGGTCGGGCGGCTCGTTTGTCTACGTGCCCAAGGGCACCAAGTTGGACTTCCCGCTGCAGAGCTACTTCCGCCTTAACGCCAAGGGCGCCGGCCAGTTTGAGCACACGCTCATCATCGTCGAGGACGACGCCAACCTGCACTTTATCGAGGGTTGCTCCGCGCCCAAGTACAACGTTGCCAACCTCCACGCCGGCGCCGTCGAGCTCTTTGTGGGCAAGCGTGCGCACCTGCGCTACTCGACCATCGAAAACTGGTCCAAAAACATGTACAACCTCAACACCAAACGTGCGCGCGTAGACGAGGACGGCGACATCGAGTGGATCAGTGGCTCCTTCGGCAGCCACGTGGGCTACCTCTACCCCATGAGCGTGCTCAACGGCCGTCGCGCCCGCTCGAGCTTTACCGGCATTACCTTTGCCGGCGCCGGCCAGAACCTCGACACCGGCTGCAAGGTCGTGCTCAACGCGCCCGAGACCTCGGCAACCGTCGAGACCAAAGGTATCTCCAAGAGCGGCGGTATCCAGACCTTCCGCAGCTCCATCGTGGCCACGCCCAAGGCAGAGGGTTCCAAGGCAACCGTGAGCTGCCAGTCGCTCATGCTCGATGACCAGAGCCGCTCCGACACCATCCCCGCCATGGACATCCGCGCCAAGAACGTCGACATCGGCCACGAGGCCACCATCGGCCGCATCGGCGACGACAAGGTGTTCTACCTGATGAGCCGCG
>CATVTM010000039.1 GCA_958346935.1 uncultured Collinsella sp. | reverse complement strand
GAGGCCACCATCGGCCGCATCGGCGACGACAAGGTGTTCTACCTGATGAGCCGCGGCATCTCGGAGGAAGAGGCCCGCACCATGATCGTCAACGGCTTTGCCAACCCGGTCTCCAAGGAGCTGCCGCTGGAGTACGCCGTCGAGATGAACAACCTGATCAAGCTCGAGATGGAAGGAGCGATCGGATAATGAAACAGGAAACCAACGCCGCTGCTACCACGCTCGAGCAGGTCAACGCGATGCCCGCAGCAACCTGGAGCTGGTTGAAAATGAATCAGACCAAGCTCGAGCTTTCCGACGAGCTTGCCGCCGCTCCTGCCGAGGCCGTGGAGGTCGAGGGCCTGGACAAGCAGTTCCTCGGCGCGGACGACGCGTTCAATAACGCTATGGATGCCATGGCCGAACGCTTCCCCGAGCGCCGCGCCTCCGCCCCCGGTGACGCCGCTGATCGCGCGCGCATCACGCCCGAGCCCGAGCTCGACGTGCCCGCAACCTCCGTCTACCAGGCCGGAGCCATCAAGCTCGAGGAGGAGCTCTCCCCCGCCGAGGCCTTCGAGACCGGCATGGGCGAGGCCGCCTACGCCTACCTGGCCGACCACGCCACTAAGCGCATCGTCATCGATGTGCCCGCATATAAGCACGCCACGGCTACCATTCGCGTGAGCGGCGTAGACGCAGCGGCTGCGATTGCCGCCATCGACGTCGTCGCCCGCCCGCAGGCAACACTCGACCTGAACATCGCCCTGGACTCCCCCGTTACCGGCGAGGGCGTCGTGGGCTCCGTACTGCGCGTGTGCGCCCACGAGTACGCCACCGTCAATGTGACCTGCACGCAGACGCTCGACGATAGCTGGATCGCACTCGACGACACCGGTCTGTTTTTGGACGAGGGCGCTCGCGTCAACGTGCAGCACACCGTCTTGGGTGCCGGCGCCAGCGCCACCGGCCTTGCCGGCGACCTGCTGGGCGACACCGCCAAGGTCACTATCGACACCGATTACCTGGGCGCTCGCGAGCAGGTGCGCGACTTTAACTACGAGCTGCGCCACCGCGGCCGCAAGACCGAGTGCGAGATCGACGCCAACGGCGTGCTGACCGGCACGTCCAAGAAAGTCTACCGCGGAACCATCGACCTCGTGCACGGCTGCAAGGGCGCAACCGGTACCGAGCGCGAGACCGTGCTGCTCGCCAACAAGGGCGTAGACAACAAAACCGTCCCCGTCATCCTCTGCGACGAGGACGACGTCGCCGGCAACCACGGCGCCACGATCGGCCACGTCCGCGACGAGCAGCTGTTCTACCTCGCCTGCCGCGGCCTTGACCAAAACGCCGCCGAGGACCTGTTCATCCGCGCCAAGCTGGAGGACGCCGCGCTTTCCGCCGCCGACGAGCGCACCCGCGCCGCCGTCGTCCGCCTGGGCAACAACCTGATCGATAACTTTGAAGAGGAGCTCGCATGATCGACACCGAGCACGTTAAATGCGATACCTGCACCGCCCCCGAGCCCATGGAGCTCGACGCCAGCGACGAGGCTTCGCGCGGCTGGCCCACCGTGGACATCGAGACCAACCCCTACAAGGGCCAGTTCCCGCTGTTTCAGCAGCACCCCGAGATCGCCTTCCTCGATAGCGCCGCCACCGCACAGCGCCCTGCCTGCGTGCTCGACGCCGAGCGCGACTTCTACCAGCGCATGAACGCCAACCCGCTGCGCGGCCTGTACTCCCTGTCCGTCGAGGCCACAGACGCGATCGCCAAGGTCCGTCAGCAGATCGCCGACCTCATCGGCGCCTCCCAGGCCAACGAGGTCGTCTTCACCCGCAACACGAGCGAGTCGCTCAACCTGGTCGCCAAGAGTTTTGCGCCCACGGTGCTCGAGCCCGGCGACGAGGTCGTCATCACCATCATGGAGCACCACTCCAACCTGATCCCGTGGCAGCAGGTCTGCCGCGAGACCGGCGCCAAGCTCGTCTACCTCTACCCCACCAAGACCGGCCAGCTCACCACCGAGGAAGTTCTTGCCAAGGTGGGTCCCAAGACCAAGATTCTGGCCGTGGGTCAGGTCTCCAACGTGCTGGGCGTCGAGAACCCGGTCAAGAACCTCGGCAAGCTCGTGCACAAGTACGGCGGCTATCTGGTCGTCGACGGCGCACAATCGCTGCCGCATATGCCGGTCGACGTGGCCGACCTGGGCGCCGACTTCTTTGCCTTTAGCGCGCACAAGGCCATGGGCCCCATGGGCATCGGCGTGCTGTGGGGAAAGATGGACCTGCTCAACGCCATGCCGCCCATGCTCACCGGCGGCGAGATGATCGATTCGGTCACCGAGCAGGACGCCGTCTGGGCGCCCGTCCCCGAGAAGTTCGAGGCCGGTACGCAGGACGCCGCCGGCATCTTCGCCACGGGTGCGGCTCTCGATTACCTGGTCAACACCGTAGGCTACGAGAACATTCAGGCCCGCGAGCAGGCGCTCGTCCACTACCTGATGGGCGAACTCATGCAGCTCGACTTTGTCCAGCTCATCGGCTCCATCTACTGGGACAACCACCATGGCGTCGTGAGCTTCAACGTCAAGGGCATCCACCCGCACGACGTCGCGAGCATCATGGACATGGACGGCGTGTGCATCCGCGCCGGCCACCATTGCGCACAGCCGCTGCTCACCTGGCTGGGCGTCGAGAATCTTGCCTGCTGCCGCGCCAGCGTCGCCTTCTACAACGACAAGGCCGATATCGACAAGTTCATCGCCGGCCTGCATCACGTTTGGAGCACGTTCAATGGGTAATCTGTACACCTCCACCACGTTTATGGAGCACAACTCGCACCCCGACTACAAGTACGAGATGGACGCTCCCACGCACGAGCACGACGGCATCAACCCCAGCTGCGGCGACGAGCTCACCTTGCAGTTGCGCGTCGAGAACGGCGTGATCGAAGAGGCCTCCTTTACCGGCCACGGCTGCGCCATCAGTCAGGCCAGCGCCGACATCATGGCCGACCTCATCACCGGCGAGACGGTCGAGGAGGCACGCCGTCTGGCCGAACTCTTCCTCGCCATGATCCGCGGCGAGCAGCTCTCCGAGGAGGACTTGGAAGACCTGGACGAGGCCGCCCAGCTCCAGGACATCTCGCACATGCCCGCCCGCGTCAAATGCGCCGAGCTCGCCTGGCGCACCCTCGACGGCATGCTCACGGGACAAAATAATCAGTAGTATTTGTCCCAAATCTTAAGAATTTTGTTGGCCGAATCGCTTGACAAGAGTGGTTCGGCCATTTTCTATTCCGAGCCCTCAGCCTAAGCCTTCACCCGCGCATAAGCGCGCACGATACGAGAGACGGTGCTCTTGCTGATTCCCGTATACCGTTCAATCTCGCGCACCGTGTAGCCGCCATCGTGCAGGGCGAAAATGATTCCGTCTCGCCGCGCGGGTGCTACGGTCTTGAGCTCATTGAGCGGAACGCCCAGGCGCTTCGCCATCTTGTCGGCAAACGCACGCCGCTCCCACTCCGTCTCATCCATATCGTGAATCACCGGATCGGAACCATCGGGCATCGACAGAGAATAATCCAGAAACCCCTTGGCAGACTCAAAGAGCTCAAGCACACAAGAAGGGTCCGAAAATCCCCTCGTCGCATCGTTGTCATACGCTCGCAGATACTCGGCAAAGCTGCTCCACGGATAGCGCTCGATCAGGGCGATACCCGCCTCCTGCGGATTAGCGTGAACATAGCGAATGGCAGCCATTAGATAACGGTCGGTATCGAGCGAGCGCCGGTCAAAACGGTTCTGGAACAGATGGCCCGTGCGCCCCGTGCGTTTATTGAACCGCCGCGCGTACGTCAAAAGCAGCCGGTGCATCGCCGCGCTCATCGCGTCCTCGTAATCTGCAAGCACCAGATGCACGTGATTGCCCATAAGGCACCAGGCGATAACCGTCACGCCCGCCTCGCGGCAGCACTCGCGCATCAGCTCCAAAAACTCCCACCGGTCTTCATCGCCCCCAAAGATGAGCTGCTTGCCCACACCGCGAGCACAGACATGGTAAAAGCCGGTAACCGTTCTCCAAACGCGCTGCATGGCGCTCCCTTCGCCGGGATCTGCTTGCCATCCAATACAGCACGATTGAAGCGTGCCATCAAAACATTCACGCAAAACAATACACTCGCGCGGCCAAAGGCAGTAAACGGGCGGCGAACGGCACAGTTGCAACAGGTCAGACCCCGCAACGCATACAAGAGCTGACCAAAAGCTTGCCCAAGACGAACCCCCTCTACGGAAGTTCGCGACCACAGAACATATAGTTAAACCGTTTCAATTAAAACTTCCGGACTTCTCGCTACGAAAACTGAGCCGTTCGCCGAATATTCCGTGCATTTCGCGGTATTATAGGGGCTGCATGTCATGTCCCTTTCGAAGGGTCGCCCGGCAATCGCCAGCCACGACCCCCAGACGGGACGCCAACACGATAGAGAGGAGAGGCATGCAGTACTCACAGGAAGTGGAGAACATGTGCCCCGTTGCCAAGGGTGCATACCACGGCCCCGCACCCATCCCCGAGGAGGGCAAGTGGGTCCAGGCTAAGGAGATTTCCGACATCTCCGGTCTTACGCACGGTGTGGGTTGGTGCGCACCTCAGCAGGGCGCCTGCAAGCTCACGCTGAACGTCAAGGACGGCATCATCGAGGAGGCCCTCGTTGAGACCATCGGCTGCTCGGGCATGACCCACTCTGCCGCCATGGCTTCCGAGATCCTTCCCGGCAAGACCATCCTCGAGGCCCTCAACACCGACCTCGTCTGCGACGCCATCAACGTTGCTATGCGCGAGATCTTCCTGCAGATCGTTTACGGCCGCAGCCAGACCGCGTTCTCCGAGGGCGGCCTGCCCGTGGGCGCCTCCCTCGACGACCTCGGCAAGGGCCTTCGCTCTCAGGTCGGCACCATGTTCGGCACCAAGGCCAAGGGCGCTCGTTACCTCGAGCTCGCTCAGGGCTACGTCACCCGCATGGCTCTCAACGACAAGAACGAGATCATCGCATTCGAGTTCCTGAACCTCGGCAAGTTCACCGACGCCGTCAAGGCCGGCAAGACCCCCGAGGAGGCCATCGCTGACGCTATGGGCCACTATGGCCAGTGGGAGAACGCTGCCAAGTACATCGACCCGCGCACCGACGAGGAGACTCACTCCGTCGCCAGCGTGTTCCCGGTTCACGAGTAGAAAGGGAGGGAAATAACTATGACTGTTACGTTCGAAGGTTACGAGCGCCGCGCTGACAAGATCAACAAGTGCCTCGCCGACAACGGCATCGCCTCCCTCGAGGAAGCTCTGCAGATCTGCACCGACAAGGGCTTCAACCCGCGTGAGATCGTCAACAACACCCAGTCCATCGCCTTCCAGAACGCCGAGTGGGCCTACACCCTCGGTTGCGCTCTCGCTGTCAAGCGTGGCGCCAAGACCGCTTCTGAGGCTGCCGCCATCATCGGCGAGGGCATCCAGGCCTTCACCGTTCCCGGCTCCGTCGCCGAGGACCGCAAGGTCGGTCTGGGCCACGGCAACCTGGGCGCTATGCTGCTCTCCGACGACACCGAGTGCTTCGCCTTCCTGGCCGGTCACGAGTCCTTCGCTGCCGCTGAGGGCGCTATCGGCCTGGCTCTGAACGCCAACAAGGCTCGCAAGAAGCCGCTGCGCGTTATCCTCAATGGTCTGGGCAAGGACGCCGCCCAGATCATCGCCCGCATCAACGGCTTCACCTATGTGAAGACCCAGTTCGACTACTACACGGGCGAACTCAAGGTCGTCGAGACCATCCCCTACTCCGATGGTCCCCGCGCTGCCGTTAACTGCTACGGCTCCGACGACGTCCGCGAGGGCGTTGCCATCATGTGGCACGAGAACGTCGACATCTCGATCACCGGTAACTCCACCAACCCCACGCGCTTCCAGCACCCCGTCGCTGGCACCTACAAGAAGGAGCGCATCGAGGCTGGCAAGAAGTACTTCTCCGTCGCTTCTGGTGGCGGCACTGGCCGTACCCTGCACCCGGACAACATGGGCGCCGGCCCTGCCTCTTACGGCATGACCGACACCATGGGCCGTATGCACTCCGACGCCCAGTTCGCCGGTTCTTCCTCCGTGCCTGCGCACGTTGACATGATGGGTCTCATCGGCATGGGCAACAACCCCATGGTCGGTGCCACCGTCGCCTGCGCTGTCGCCGTCGAGGAGGCCCTCAAGGCCTAATCGCGCCCGCGCGATGCTCAAATAGTTGAGCTTTGGAGCCGCTACCTTTCGAGGTAGCGGCTCTTTTTGTTTGCGCTGTCGCAGGGTAGCTAATGCCAATATATCAGTTGGGGCGAAATACGAGATGTGATGAGACAAAGCGACAGAACGTCCATGACGCCCACCTGCCATATTTGCCCTTTACCGATTTGCCGAGTCTTTGCGGCCCCATTGCCGATCACCCGTGCGACAATGCGCCGAACGAGAAAGGAATCCGATGGAATCGACTGATGTACTGGTAATTGGATCTGGCATTGCGGGCCTTTGCGCCGCCATCGAAGCGGCACGCACGGGTGCAACCGTCACTGTGGCAAGCGCCGGCAAGACTATGAGTGGATCGAGCTTCTTCCCCGGAACCTGGGGCCTGGGGCTTATCGGACCCGTTAACGAAGACGACGAACAAGACCTCATCGACACCATCCAGACCGTCGGCGGCGGTGTCGCCGACCCCGAGCTCGTCCAGACGTTCGTCCACAGCATTCCCCAGGCAATTGAATGGCTTGAGCAAGACCTGGGTGTTGAGCTCCAGCGTCCGCAAAGCGCTGAAAGCGCTCAGCAAAAGCAATTTATCCCCTGCTTTGACCACAAGACGCGCATGTGGCGCGGCCTCACCCGCAAGCCCCTTGAGGACGCTCTGACGACCCGGATCGAGTCGCTCGGCATTCGCCTGCTCCCCCGCCATGAGCTTATCGACCTTGTTGAGGACACGAACGGCAGAATAACCGGAACCATGCTCTACGACCTCACCGAAAATCGAATCGTGCCCTTTGCTGCCAAGGCCACGATCATCGCAACCGGTGGCACAGGCGGCCTGTTCGAGCGCAGCCTTACGTCGGCTGATGTGCTCAGCTCCTCGCAGGCCATCGCGCTGGCGCACGGCGCAACACTTACTAATATAGAGTTCATGCAGATGATGCCCGGCTTCATCGAGCCCAAGCGCAACCTGGTCTTCAACGAGAAAACCTGGCGCTACGTACATGTAGACCAGCCGGTAGATATTGCCGACGACAAGCTGGACGACCTGCTCGAGCAGCGCTCTGGATATGGTCCCTTCACGTCACGCTTGGCCTCCCGCGCTATCGATCTCGTCATCGATCAGGCAGGTGTCGAAGGCCTGGCACTCCACTACGACTTTCCCCGCGAGGATGTCCCAGAGTTTGTGCAGACCTTTGCCACCTGGCTGCAAGACGAGCACGGCATCGCCCCGACTGACGAGATGCGCGTTGCGATGTATGCCCACGCCGCTAACGGCGGCATCAAGATCGATAAGACCGCGCAAACGGGCGTTGAGGGCCTCTACGCTTGCGGTGAGGCGACAGGCGGCATGCACGGCGCCGACCGCATTGGTGGCTTGTCAAGCGCCAACGGCATCGTGTTCGGGCGCATCGCGGGCGCATCGGCAGCCCAAGCAGCACAGAAAGAGCCCGAGACAGCCCTGAAGGCGGATATCGCCCTCCCCCAGTACGGCATAGCCGCAACAGATGCCGAACGCCTGACACACAGCCTAAGGCACACGATGAGCACCTATTGCATGATCAACAGGACCGAAACAGGCCTATCCGAGGCACTACACGAGCTTGAGGGCTTGAAGACGGAGGCAACGACCTTGAGCACACAGAAAGCCCAGGACAGCGAAGTCGCAGCCCTCGCCCGCCTGCAATCGCAGATTCAACTAGCACAGGAAATGATCAAAGCCATGCGTAAGCGAACCGAAAGTCTCGGATCGCACTATCGAGCAGACTAATTCGAACACCCATCTAAAGCAGAACACAACTAATCGATATCTATGGGCCCCGTGAGCTCGAAGTGGCACGGGGCCCATTCGTGTCCGTACGGCAGCGTATCCTTATTCTGAATACGGAGCGGGCAAAGCCCGCATAGACAATAGGCCAGCGAGGAGGAGATATGGACAGTAGAGATATCGAGAAGTGGCGTGTCGAACTTGATAGCTACGCCAATGTAGAAGACGGCGTTGAGTATTGGCTCGCACGCGATTTAATGGAACCCATGGGGTACACTCGATGGGAGAACTTTGCCGAAGTTGTTAAGAGGGCAAAAGTCTCGTGCGAAACAAACAAAACTCCAGTTGATTCCCATTTTCGTGACACCACGAAAATGGTAACTGCCGGTGTCGCCGCTCGCGCGGTTAAAGACTACAAACTTACGCGCTATGCATGCTATTTAATCGCCCAGAACGGAGATTCAAACAAGCAAGAAATCGCGCTCGCACAGGCGTACTTCGCCGTGCAGACGCGCCGCCAAGAGCTCATAGAGCAGCGCTTCGCAGAGATTCAGCGCTTGCAGGCGCGCCACTCGCTATCTGATTCAGAGAAACAGCTCTCGGGTATTGCGTTCAAACGCGGCGTGGACTCCAAAGGATTCGCGATCATCAAGTCGAAGGGCGATGAAGCGTTATTCGGCGGCAGAAGCACGGCGGAAATGAAACAACAGCTCGGCGTATCCAAGAGCTCGGCATTGGCGGACAGGCTAGCCGATGTTCTCATCAAAGCAAAGGACCTTACGAACTCGATGACGGCCTTCAACGCCGAGGAACACGACCTGTACGGTCTGGACCAGATCAAGCAAGAGCACGTCGAGAACAACACAAGCGTGCGTGGCAGCCTCATCGACCGCGGAATTGTACCCGAGAACCTACCGCCTGCCGAAGATACAAAGAAGCTCGAACGTCGCGTGAAAGCAGACGAGAAAAAGCTCAAGGAGGGTACAGACGGATTCACCGACCCCCAGGGCAGGCTCGACTTGTAAAGCGTCTGTGCCCTTACGGGTTCGGCCCCATGCGAGGTTAATAAAAAAGACGGCCAACCGAAGTTGACCGTCTTAACAATCTTTGGTGGGCCGTCAGGGGGTCAGCCTGCTTTGCAGGCGGCCGCTTCGGCGCTTTGCGCCTTGCGCGCTGCGCTGGTAAATGCTTACGCATTTCCTCAGCTTCGCGCCCCGACGGGTTCGACCCCATGCGAGGTCAACAAAAAAGCGACCAGCCTAAGCCAATCGCTTTAACATACTTTGGGTGGGCCGTCAGGGGGTCGAACCCTGGACCTTGGGATTAAGAGTCCCCTGCTCTACCAACTGAGCTAACGACCCGATATCAACACGAAGCAAGAACTGGGGTGGGTAAAGGGACTCGAACCCTCGACCTACGGGACCACAACCCGTCGCTCTAGCCAACTGAGCTACACCCACCGTGTCCTGTGCGCTTCGCGCTCGACTATTATTGCAAGGAACGCCACGCGATGCAAGCCCCAATTTTCAAGAATTTTGAAAAGAGTTTTTCGAGACCATTTCGAGCAATTCCCACCGGTTTCATAGGAGTAAACTTGCCCCACTGCAAATGCTCGAAAGGACAAGCATGAAAGAACTCTCCAACCGTACGGCAACGTTTACCGATTCGGTCATCCGCCGCATGACGCGCATCTCCAATAAGTATGGCGCCGTCAACCTGTCGCAGGGCTTCCCCGACTTCGATCCCCCGGCGCAGCTGCTCAACAGCCTGAGCGCCATCGCCAGCGACCCCAAGCCGCTCTATCACCAGTACTCCATCACCTGGGGCTCCCAGGCCATGCGTGAGGCGCTTGCCGCCAAGCAGGAGCACTTTATGGGCATGCCGATCAACCCCAACGAGAACATCGTGGTCACCTGCGGCTCCACCGAGGCCATGATGGCCGCCATGATGACGGTCACAAACCCCGGCGACAAGGTCGTCATCTTCTCGCCATTCTACGAGAACTACGGCGCCGACACGATCCTCTCGGGTGCCGAGCCCATCTACGTGCCGCTTAACCCACCTGCGTTCGACTTTGACCGCGAGACACTCGAGGCGGCCTTCCGCGACAACGATCCCAAGGCGATCGTCCTATGCAACCCGTCCAACCCCTGTGGCAAGGTCTTTACGCGCGAGGAGCTCACTTTTATTGCCGACCTGTGCAAGAAGTACGACGCCTACTGCATCACCGACGAGGTGTACGAGCACATCGTCTACGCGCCCCACGAGCACGTGTACATGGCCACGCTGCCCGGCATGTTTGAGCGCACCATCAGCTGCAGCTCGCTGTCTAAGACGTACTCCATCACCGGCTGGCGTCTGGGCTACACCATCGCCCCGGCCCAGATCACCGAGCGCATTAAAAAGGTCCACGACTTCCTCACCGTGGGTGCTGCCGCTCCCCTGCAGGAAGCTGTCGTCACCGCCCTCAAATTCGACGACAGCTATTACCAGGAGGTCCTCGACCTCTACACCGCCAAGCGCGACCTATTCTGTCAGGGGCTCGATAGCATCGGTCTTGAGCACAACGTGCCGCAGGGCGCCTACTACGTGATGATGGATATCTCGGAGTTTGGCTATGACAGCGACCTCGACTTCTGTGAGGATTTGGCCTCCAAGGTGGGCGTGGGCGCCGTTCCGGGCTCGAGCTTCTTCCGCGAGCCCGTCAACCATCTGATTCGTTTCCACTTTGCCAAGCGAGACGAGACGCTCAACGCTGCGCTTGAGAACCTCAAGTCGCTACGTGATAAAATCAACCCGCGCGGGTAAGTACGGCCCGGCACTAAATGCACCCCGAGGCCGGCCACATCCTGGTCACTCGCGACCCGCGCGACACCATTGGCGAGCACAGCGGCTGCCCCTTCCACGACAACTGCCTCGAGGGCCTCATCGCCGGTCCCGGCGTCAAAAAGCGCTGGGGTGGCAAGAGCGCCGGAGAGATGGCCGATGACCCGGAGGCCATGGACCTGCTCGCCGGCTATCTGGCGCAGGCGCTCATGACCTACATCCTGTGCTACGCACCGCAGAAGATCGTCATCGGTGGCGGCGTGGCCGACCACACCCCCATCGTGCCGCTCGCGCGCAAGAAGTGCGCCGAGATGCTCAACGGCTACATCGTCACGCCCGAGATGGCCGACATCGATAGCTACATCGTCAACAACAGTCTCGAGGGCAAGCAGGGCATTATAGGCTGCCTGGCCCTGGGCGCACAGGCGCTTCAGTAGCAGACGCACCCACAGGGCGTGGCGCGCCCGGCAAATCCGACCTACGGAACGACGCCACCACGTCTCATATAAGCCCTCAAATAAAAAAGGCCGCCTAGGACCAAACAATACGTCCTAGGCGGCTTTTTTGGCGCGCATCAGCGGCCGTAAGAGATATCGGAGCACAACGCCCGTTGCCGCACCACAGCAGTCGATCATCACATCGGTGATCATGCCGGCGCGTCCCGGCACAAAGAGCTGAATCGTCTCGTCGATCGAGGGAATCAGCAGCAGGAACACCGCCGTGGGCAGCAGCACGTCAAAGGTGCGCCGCCCCTCATAATCAAAGGCATGCGTTGCCAGGATGCCGAGCACCATATACTCGGTAAAATGCGCGCATTTGCGAACAACAAAGTTGGTCACCCATGCATATGGAAGTCCCACACCGTGCAGGAAACCGCGGATAGCTTCCATGACCGTTAGGCTCAGCGAGCCCGACCCCGAGCCGGGAACCAGCGAATTGCCCCAGATCAAGAGCGCCATCAGGCAGGTCACGACCGCCCATTTTCGATTGATCTTAACCATGCAGAAGTTATGCCTCCGCGCGGAGCGGCGCGAAGCTGGCGGTACCGCCCTCGATAACGCTCAGATAGGCACGGCCCGTACGCTTGGCGGTTGAGGACTGCAGGCGCTCGATCTCTTCCTCGAGGATCTGATTGACGCGCTCGTGACGACGATTTTCCATAATGCCGGCGGCAATAGCCTCGGCCCGCTCGATGCCCTCGCGCGAGATACGGGCGGTATCCTCAGGGAACACAGCGCTGTGACGGCCGACATAGGCGGGGGCAGCAGGCTGAGGGGCAGCGACGGGAGCGGGAGCGGGAGCTGCAACAGGAGCAGGCTCGTCAATCTCATCCAGAATCGCGGTGGCGGCGGCCCACATGTCCTCGTGGCCCGAGTAATCGGCCATGGGGACATCAACCTCAAGCGAGGCGTCCGGAAGGTCGCCGGTGTCGATGCGATCTTGGGCATCAATCGATGCGGTGATGGCCGCAGGCTCATCGAGGTCATCGAGATCGATGTCCGCGGCACCGGAAATGATAGGCATGCTGGCGAGGTTTGCGTTGTACGGCGCAGCCTCAGCCGCCTGCTGCTGGGCAGGAGCGCCCCAAAGCGAGCTTTCGGCGGCACGGCGGGCGGCAACGGCCTCCTCGTCCGCGGTCATGGCTTCATCAACGTACGAATTATCGGCAGAAGCGTTCACGTCCGCCGAGGTGGCGCTGCAGGCGTTATTGGCTGCCGCGTTGGCAACGAGTGCCACAAAAGCCGCCGTGCTGCCCGCAGGGGCGGCCTGGGAGCCAGACACGGCGCGTGCCGCGGCGGCGATGTCGTCGCGATTGAAGGAGCCGGTCTGCCCGCCGTTGGTGAGCTCGTCGATGGCGACTTGATAGACGTCGCGAGAGCGCGCAGGGTCGCAGCTCACCGGCGAATCGTCGTCGAGCATACTGTCGATCATGGACCAAGCCTCGGCCTCGTCCATGGCATCTGCGGCTCGAGCGATGGTAGGGACACCATCATCGGCATGACGGCGCTGGAACGCACCAGTCAGGCCGGAAAGGAATGCCGAGGTAGACTGCTCCGACTGA
The DNA here is from genome assembly GCA_958346935.1 of uncultured Collinsella sp. Classification (GTDB taxonomy): domain Bacteria; phylum Actinomycetota; class Coriobacteriia; order Coriobacteriales; family Coriobacteriaceae; genus Collinsella. The sequence continues at coordinate 8,123 of CATVTM010000039.1, read as the reverse complement.
GCCTGAGAAGCAGAAGCGGCAGCATATGGAGTCGCATCCTGCTGCTGAGCTGGAATCGAGGCGGTCTTGAACTCGCTTTGATGCTGATTGAGATTGGCGGCACCGCCCATGGCATCGGGCTGGAACAGACGCTCTTCACGCTGCGCACGGTACTCGGAGATACCCAGCGAGGCGGCATAGATACCCACGCCCGCCACCGCGCCCACGGCGAAGGGAACCGCACCCGCCACGACCGTCTCGTTCACCGACGAAAACGGCAGCGTCGCGGCATACATAACCACGGGAGCGGCAAGACCGATCCCGCACGAAAGTCCGGCAAGGACTGCTCGTTGTGTTGCATCAGAAGAAGCCATGAGCTCTCCCCATCTTCCAGCACCCAAATCGCATCATTCAGTTGGCTGCGCGAGAGAAGATGAAGCGGGGCTATGCCCCAAAGCAACGGTATATGGTTCGTTTCATCTGCGTTTTCCGTCGCGAAGCTTAAAAGCTATTATGCGAAACCGCCCTGCCGATTGCAAGCGACGATGTCGGATTGAAACGGGAAACCTGCTGCTCGTCGGTCTTACGGTCAAAAATAAGCGCGGAGCGGCGCTATGGAAAAGGGCCGAGGCTCAAAGCCCCGACCCTTTATCACATTGATGACTATCGCTGCGCGTAGATGACAACCTAGAACGTCTGCTCGTAGTCGCTGTGTTTTTTGGCCGAACGCACCAGGAACTCCTGGTTGGTGTTGGTGCCCTTAAGACCCTTGATAAACGATGCGGCTGCGCGCTCGGTGTTGTTCATGCCGGCAAGAATGCGACGCAGACCAAAGACAAACGGACGCATCTGCTCGTCGACCAACAGGTCCTCGTTACGTGTACCGGAGGCAACGGGGTCGATAGCCGGGAAGATGCGGCGGTCGGCCAGGTCGCGGTCGAGTTTAAGCTCCATGTTGCCGGTGCCCTTGAACTCCTCAAAAATGACCTCGTCCATCTTGGAACCGGTGTCGATGAGGGCAGAGGCCAGGATGGTGAGCGAGCCACCGTTTTCGATATTGCGGGCTGCACCCAGGAAGCGCTTGGGCGGATACAGCGCCGCCGAATCGACGCCGCCCGAAAGGATGCGGCCCGAGGCGGGCGCCGCCAAGTTGTAGGCGCGGGCGAGGCGCGTGATGGAGTCGAGCACCACCACGACGTCGCCACCCAGCTCTACGATGCGCTTGGCGCGCTCGATGACGAGCTCTGCCACGCGAGTGTGGTTGTCGGCAGGCATATCGAAGGTCGACGCTACAACCTCACCCTTGATGGAACGCTGCATATCGGTGACCTCTTCGGGGCGCTCGTCGACGAGCAGGCAGATGAGGTGCACCTCGGGGTTGTTAATCGAGATGGACTGGCAGATCTTCTTGAGGATCGTAGTCTTGCCGGCCTTGGGCGGGGACACGATCAGGCCGCGCTGGCCCTTGCCGATCGGCGACACGATGTCGATGGCGCGACCGGTAATAGAGTCCTTGCCGTGCTCCATGCGCAGCGGCTCGTTGGGATAGACCGGGGTGAGGTCGCCGAACTTGGGACGGTTGCGAATCTGCTCGGGGTCCAGACCGTTGACGGTCGTGATTTTGGCGAGGCCGGCGCGCTTGTCGCCGCCGCGCGAAGGACGCAGCGAGCCCTCGATGACGTCGCCCGTGCGCAGGCGCGCGGAGCGGATGAGGTAGGCGGGCACGAAGGCGTCGTCGTTGGACTTCATGTAGCCATGGGCGTGGATGATGCCGGAGCTGTCCGGGCGAATCTGCAGAATGCCCTTGATGTCGCGGAAGCCCTCGGCCTTCGCGGCGGTGGTGTAGATCTCCTCGACGAGCTCGGCTTTCTTCTTGCCGGTCGTCTCGATCTCGAACTCCTTGGCCTTCTCGCGCAGTTCGGCGACCTTCATGGCCGCGAGCTCCTCACGCGAAAGCGTGGGCTCGGTGGGGGCGGCGTTGCGCTCCTTGTTGCGCTGTTTGCGATCGCGCTGACGGTTGCGACGGTCGTTGTTGCGTTCGTCCTTGCGATCGTTGCGCTCCTCGTTGCGCTTGTGCTGGCGACGGTTGGAACGAGTGCCGTCTTCGGCCTCGGCGGGCGCGGCACCATCGGTTGTGGCGGCGTCGGCATTGGCCGCAGCGGCTTCATTGGCCTCGGCGCCGGAATCAATCTGCGCTTCGACATCAGCCTGATGCTCGGACGCCTTGGCCTTAGCGGACTTCTTACGACCGCGCTTGGGCTTCTCGGACGCAGGCTGTTCGACGTCTTGGGGCTCGGCGGCATCAGTCGATGCATCGGCGGTCGTCTCGTCGGAATCCTCGGACGTACCCTTCTTGGCAGCCTTAGCCTTGGACGTGCGCTTAGCAGCAGTGCGACGGCTGCGACCGGGGCGGACGTCGGCGGGCTCGGCATCGGCGGGAGCGGCCTCGGAAGTCGTAGCATCCTGAACGGGTGCATCGGCAGCAGTTGCAGACTCGGCGGTCGCCGCAGCATCCCGAGCAGCTGCGGCTGCGGCTGCGGCCTTCTCTGCCTCGACGAAGGCCTTGGGCTTGCGACCGCGACGGTGCGGGCGCAAAGCCGGATCGACAACGGGAACTTCGCTGGCCTCGACAGACGCAGCGTGCTCAGCAGGCGATGCGCCCTCCCCTGCCGTGGAACGGACCGAAGCCTCAGTGAGCTCGGGGGTTACCTGTTCAGCAACCTGCTCGGCCTTAACAGACGTGCGACGGCGTGTGCGCGTTGCCGGCTTCTCGGTCGGCAGGTCGGCGGCAGGCGTCTCGGGCACAGACGGAGCTGCGAGCTCGGTCAGAGCCGCGGCCTCACGCTCGGCAGCACGACGGCGGGCGCGCACCACCTGAGCCTCGCTAATCTGCGCCAACGCACGTGCCTGCGCGACCTCATCGGAAATCGGCGCCGAGGAGTCAGCTGCAACGGTGCGCTTGGCGCGCGTCGTGCGCGTGGTACGGCGCTTGGGCTTGGTGACCTCCTCGCCGTCAGCGGCAGGCTTGGCCGTGCGGCGCGTACGCTTGGGCTTTGCCGGAGCAGCCTCCTCACCAGTTGCAGGCACGGCCTTCTCAGCCGCTACAGGCGTAGGCGTCGAAGCAGCCTTAGGCGTCTCAGGAGCCGAGGCTTGCGCGGGCGCCGCGACCTGGTCCGACGCAACCGGTGCAGCGGGAGCGGCTTGCGTCGTCGTTATTTCGTTTTCTTGCTGTTGATCAGACACAGTGTTTGCTCAACTTTCTTTTCAAGCCCTGTGATCACATGCTCCCTGCATAAACCTTCAGGGCGGCTAAACAGTCTAGCTCCGTCAAATACCGACGGACATCATTGATCTGTATCGAGATATTTGCGTCATATACGCAGCGTTAGTGTAACACAACCGCCGCCACCTGCAACTTAGTCATTGGGGACGTTCTTAAACGCCCAGTCAAAAGGGACGCTCTTTGGTTTACCACCCACAAATCTGACTGCCTCCGCCAAAACTATGGCGGTTTACTACGATGAATCGCTCAACCGCGACCACTCCGAAACTTGTTGAACTAAAACCGCAGGTAGATGCCTTGCACTGTTTAGCGAAAAGCCGGCGTGGTTGGCATTTCTCAATTCATCGTAGTAAACCGGCATAGTTTCGTATTTCCATCAGTTCCAAATTCGTCAATACGTCGGCGTTTGCAAAAAAGCCCGACCTCCATATGGGAGATCGGGCTTTCAAGGCTCAGTTAAACCAAACTTGCGCGGTTAAATGACCCGTAGCTTACATCTGCTCGGGAGCGGAGACACCAACAAGGGTGAGCACCAGGGCGAGCGTCACGCGGACAGCGTCGCAAGCGGCCAGACGGGCGCGCGAAAGCTCGGGGTCGACGGGACGGCCCTCGCTCGGCAGAACCTGGCAGGCAGCGTAGAAGCTGTGGAAGTCGCCGGCGAGTTCCTCAGCAAAGTGCGTCAGACGGAACGGGGCGCGGTCGCGAGCGCAGCTGGCAATCAGGTCGGTGAGCTCGTTGAGCTTACGCGAAAGGGCGAGCTCGGTCGGGTCGGTCAGCAGCGAGTAATCGACGTTCTCACCGATGGCCTTAGCGGCGACGGCCTTCATGCCCATCTCGTCAGCCTGCTCGGGCGTAACGTCGGCGGCACGGCGCAGGATGGAGCACACGCGGGCGTGAGCGTACTGCACGTAGTACACCGGGTTGGAGTTGTCGCGCTTCTTAACGGCCTCGATATCGAAGTCGACCATCTGGTTGGAGCTCTTGGAGATGAGCGTGTAACGGGCGGCGTCGGAGCCGACCTCGTCGACGAGCTCCTGCAGGGTCACCATGGTGCCCTTACGCTTGGACATACGGACGGGCTTGCCGTTACGCAGCAGGTTGACGAGCTGGCCCAGCAGAACCTCGAACTTGCCGGGGTAACCCAAGGCATCGCAGACGCAGCGGACGCGCTCGATGTAGCCGTGGTGGTCGGCGCCCCAGATGTCGATGACGTGGTCGACGCGCTGGAACTTATCCCAGTGATAGGCGACGTCGGAGGCAAAGTAGGTGTACTCGCCGTCGGACTTGATCAGCACGCGGTCCTTGTCGTCGCCCAGATCGGTGGAACGGAACCACAGGGCGCCGTCCTTGGTGTAGAGGTAGCCCATCTTGTCGAGCTTCTCAAAAGCGCGGTCGACGGCGGAGGTGCCGGCGGTCTCGCCCTCGGTGTCCTTCACATACAGCGAGCGCTCGGAGTACCAACGATCGAAGTCGCAGTTGACGGCATGGCAGAGGTCGCGCATGTTGTCGACCATCTTCACGTAGCCGCGCTCACGGAAGCTCTCCATGCGCTCCTGCGGATCGGCCTCAACCCACTTGTCGCCGTCGGTGCGCCAGAACTCGGCGGCCTCATCGATGATGTAGTCGCCGCCGTAGGAATCCTTGCCCAGGGTCTCGGCAAAGTTGTCCTGATACGGATGGGTCTCGGGGTGCTCGTCGTTCTCGTCGGCAACAAAGGCGTCGCGGTCGGCGATCAGCAGCTTGTGAGCCTCGTCGATATCCACGCCCTGCTTGGCGATGATGTCGGCAAGCTGCATATAGCGCGTGCTGATGGAGTTGCCGAAGGTGTTCATCTGAGAGCCGTGGTCATTGATGTAGAACTCACGCTGGATGTCGTAACCGGCGTGGTCCATAACACGGCAAAGGGAGTCGCCCAGAGCGGCCCAGCGGCCGTGACCGATGTGCATGGGGCCGACGGGGTTAGCGGAAACGAACTCGACCTGGGTCTTCAGGCCACCACCGACGTTGGACTTAGCGAAGTCCATGCCCTTCTCGCGAGCCTCGCCAAAGATGGCATTCTTGACGGCGACGGAGAGGTAGAAGTTGATGAAGCCGGGGCCCGCGATTTCGACCTTCTCAATCGCGGGGTCCTCGGGCATATGGGCAACGATGGCCTCGGCGATCTTGCGCGGGGCGCAGTGGGCCAGCTTGGCGGACTTCAGGGCCATGGTAGAGGTCCACTCGCCATGAGAAGTGTCAGCCGGTCGCTCGATAGCGCAATCGTCAAGTTCAAATGCGGAAAGGTCGCCGGCCTCCTGGGCCGCAGCAAGCGCAGCGCGTACCAGCTCTTCAATCTTCTCGGGCATAGATCCTCCTTGTGTTAAAGCCCCCGAGCTCTTGGTCACTCGTAGGGCAAAAGCCAGAGTTTGTAGCACTCTATCACAAGCGAGGGGCACTGTCGCAGGGTAAAGCCAATCGAAATTGCATATGCACAAAATTGACTACAGCTTGTATGGAGTCACTCAAAGATGCCGGTCTGCCTGCAGATTATGCACGCGTTGAAAATGCATAAAGGTGTGAATGAGCTGTGTCTTTTATCGAATACTCTTACCTATCAGAGTTGTGTGCTTTTCCTGCATAAAGCGAGGATTTGCGCACGTCAGCGTGTTATTCTAGACATACGTAAATTCGTATAAGTTGGAGGTAGCATGTTCTCAATCGGTCAACACGTCATTCATCCGGGTCAGGGAGTCTGCACCGTCGTCGGTTTTAGGGACGACACGCCGCAGCCCATGTTGTTGCTCGAGGCCAAGCAGGGGCATGCGCAGACGATCCTTATGTACCCCGTGGCGCAGGCCGACCGTCTGCATGCCGCCATCTCTCAGCAAGATGCCGAGCATCTGCTGAGCCACTATGACGAGCTGGAGTGCGACACCTTTACCGAGCGCAACAGCTCGCTTGAAGAGACACACTTTAAGCAGCAGCTCAAGCTGGGCGCGCCCGAGACGGTCCGCGTGGCAAAGACCATGATGCACCGCATTCGCCAGGCCGAGGAAGCCGATAAAAAGCCCAGCTCTTACTATATGCGTGTACTCAAGGAAGCCAAGCGCCGCTCCATCGAGGAGTTCGCCGTGGCATTGGGCGTCACCGAGGAGGCCGCCGAAGCCCGCCTAGCCCAAGCCGCCCTCAACTAACCCATCCGCGCCAAAAACCACCACAAAGGGGACAGGCACCTTTGTGGTGGTTTTCTTGTTCTAGTAGTATTCATTCTTATCGATACCCACGAGCACAAGGAGTCTCTTATGGCTGTCATGGCAGAGCTGCTTACCGCCGGAATCACCCGCGATCGCGCGTTCGAACTGCTCAACGAGCACAACAAGGACCCATTCCACATCACCCACGGCGAGACGGTCGAGGGCACCATGCGCTACTTTGCGCGCGAGTTCGACCCCGAGAACGAGGAGTTTTGGGGCATCGTCGGTCTGCTGCACGACCTAGATTGGGAGGAGTATGAGGACGACCCCATGAACCACACCATCTATGCAGCCGAGATCCTTGAAGGCGAGGGCGCCTCTCCCGATCTCATTCGCGCCATTCAGACGCACACGTCGGACTTCAACACCTCGCTGCCCAAGCCCGAGCTGCAGATGGAAAAGATCCTGTTTGCCTGCGACGAGCTCACCGGCCTGATCGGTGCTGCTGTCATCATGCGTCCGAGTAAGAGCGTCATGGACTTTACGACCAAGTCGCTCAAGAAGAAGTTCAAGGACAAGCGCTTTGCCGCCGGCTGCTCGCGCGACGTGATTACGCAGGGTGCCGAGATGCTGGGCTGGGAGCTCCCCGAACTCTTCGACCGTACCATCGCGGCCATGCAGTCCTTCGCCCCCGACCGCGACACCTTTCAGGCTTAATTCCAAAACCACCACAAAGGGGACAGGCACCTTTGTGGCGGTTTTCGTTTACGAGGGGTTTAGGGGCGGACCTGGCCGGTGCCGCGGAGCTTGTATTTGTAGGTGGTGAGGGCCTCGGCGGCAAAGGGGCCGCGGGCGTGGAGCTTTTGGGTCGAGATGCCAATCTCGGCGCCCAGGCCAAACTCGCCGCCGTCGGTAAAGCGCGTGCTGGCGTTGGCATACACGGCCGAGGCATCGACCTCGTCCAGGAAGCGCTCGCAAGCATCCGTGTCCTCTGCAACGATGGCCTCGGAGTGCATCGTGCCGTAGCGGTTGATGTGCGCGATGGCCTCGTCCTCGTTCGCCACGACCTTCACGCTCATCTCGAGCGCCAGATACTCGCGACCCCAGTCCTCCTCAGTCGCGGCAACGTAGTCATCGCCCTCGGCAAGCCCGGCGTCGGCGCATGCGGCGCACGTGGCCTCGTCACCGTGAATCAGCACACCGTGGTCGTGCAACACGGCCACGACCGCCGGCAAAAACGAATCCGCCACGGCGCGGTCGACTAGCAGCGACTCGGCGGCATTGCACACGCCCACGCGTTGGGTCTTGGCGTTGACGATAATGTTGAGCGCCTTATCAAAGTCGGCCGACTCATGCACGTAAATGTGGCAATTGCCCGTACCCGTCTCGATCACCGGAACGAGCGACTCGCGCACGCAGCGCTGGATCAGGCCCGCACCGCCACGCGGAATGAGCACATCGACGATGCCGCGAAGCTTCATGAGCTCGCCGGTGGCCTCGCGGTCGGTAGACTCGATCATCGAGACGGCCTCGCGCGGGAAGCCCCTGGTCTCGAGCGCATCGGCCAGCAGCTCGGCGATCATGGCACACGAGTGATAGGCCAGCGAGCCGCCGCGCAGAATGCAGGCGTTGCCGGTGCGGATGCAGATGCCTGCGGCGTCGGCCGTCACGTTGGGGCGCGCCTCGTA
>CATVTM010000038.1 GCA_958346935.1 uncultured Collinsella sp. | reverse complement strand
CCGCAATGCCTCGACCTCATCGTCGACGAATTCTCACCGCTCGGAAAATAGGAGGACCCCATGAACGACAATCCCGCGCTCGGCTTTCTCATCATCGTTTTGGCTATGCTCGTAGGCTATGCGATCAATGTGATCCACCGCCGAAAGAAGTAATTCCACATTGGTATGATATTCATCCAATTATCGTCTCCCCCGCTGTTTATGCATTTGCCAAACAGCGGGGATTTTTAATTTCGGTCTTTCCAGACGCTTTATCCAGATGTAGTAATTGCAGGGAGTCTTTATTTGGCTAAAGCTACAAACTGAGTATAATTAACCACTCATCGCATATTTCATTACGCTTATCGAGTAAGTATCTTTCATAGATGAATATTGTTTCCAGTTCGTTACGCTAGTGGGGTGTCTTTATTGGCTGAAGCCCTCTGGCGACAGAGGGCTTTCGCACGCTGGGAGGGATTATGAGGAAAACTCACCCCGTCAACGCGCTCAAAAAGCTTGGCATTGGCCTTGCTTTTGGAGCCGCAACCATCATGTCCATGCCGACCTCTGCGCTCGCCTGCACGCAGATCTACATGGGCAAAAACCTAACGGCCGATGGCAACACGTACTACGGCCGCACCGAGGACGTTGGCACACGTTACCTCAAGCACTATGGCATTGAACCCTCGCATGGTCCCGGCCATATCTACGGCTCAGACGAGTCCGACTTCGCATACACCTCGACCAAGACCACATATCGTTATAGCTACGTGCGCGACCACCCTTCGCAGTGGCACGGACGCTGGGACGCCTACTCCGAAGCGGGAATTAACGAGAAGGGCGTTTCTTGCTCTGCCACGCTGAGCACGAGCATGAATGACGAAGCAAAGGCCGCAGATCCCCTGACCAAAACAGGCATCAGCGAATACGTCTACGCCGGCGTCATCCTTGGCGAGAGCGGCACGGCCCGCGAGGGAGTCGAGCTCATCGGCAGGCTCATTAACGAACAGGGCGCCAACGCCAACGACCAGCTCATCATTGCCGACAACAATGAGACCTGGCTGTTCGCCGCGCTTTCCGGCCATCAGTGGATTGCCATGAAGTTGACCGATGATATCGCGTCGCTCAATCCCAATATCAGCAATCTCAACTTCAAGGTTAACCTCGATGACACCGTAAACTGCATTCACTCCGAAGGCATTAAGTCCCTACCTGAAGAAAAGGGTTTCGCCAAGTATTTCGACGACGGACAGTTCGATGTTGCCCAGACCTACGGTTCGCCCATCGACAAAACTTCCGTTCACGCTTGGTCGCGCTACGTCCAGGGCCGCGATTACCTTGGGGCTCCGCTTACTGAGGGCACCGACTATGAAATCGTCCAGGACACTAGCGAAAAACCGCGCGCTAAGGTTGGCGCCATGGTAAATGAAATGCAGCCGCTGTTCTTCCAACCCGAAAAGTCCGGTTGGAATACTTTTGAACTTATTCGCGCCTTTGGCAATCGTGGCGAAAACGTTCCCGGCCTCAGCGCCAACACCGATGGTGCCTATTGCATCGGCACCGAGCGCAACGGTGAGGCCCATCTCTTCCAGATTCGCAACGGCCTCAACCCTGAAATTGCGACCATCCAATGGGAGATGCTCTCTCGAGCTGAATTCTCCATCGCCATCCCGCTGTACTCCGCCCTGATGACCGAGGTCAGCCCCTACTTCAGCGACCAGACCGTATCTTTCGACCACTGCGACGAAACAGACGTCGTAAACAACGAAGAGCCTGAGAACTCCATTAACTACGTCTTTATGGACATCAGCTCGCTTGCCTTCGAGAATCGTGCCACCCTCGGTGCTGGCGTCCATGCCTATCTTGACGCCCTCCAGAATGAGCTCATCGAGCAGAACAAGGAAGTTGACGCCGCCATGCTGGCCGAAACGACCACCGAGGGCCGCACTGCCCTAGCCAACAAGGCCGGCAAGGCTGCCACCGAGAACACCTACAAGAAGTGCAAGGCCCTGCTCCAGGAGATGCGCGCCTATCAGAAGGCCGGAAACTTCGAACAGCCCTTCACCCCAAGCGATCTGAACACCGAGACCAAGGGCCTCAAGGTGTCCATTACCTACGCCCAGGACGCTCTTGCCACCGACCCGGTCACCCCGGATCAGCCCGGCACCCCCGAGCAGCCCGGCAAGCCCGAGCAGCCTGGTACCCCCGAGAAGCCTGAGCAGCCCACCACCAAGCCTGAGAAGCCCGGCAAGTCGGACAACACCACGACCACGGTAACCACCAACAAGACGAACACCAAGGGCGGCCTGCCCACCACTGGCGATCGTTTTGATGGCCGCATGGTGGCCGTATTCGCCATCGCTGGCGTTGCCGTCATCTCCGCAGGCGGTTATATCCTCTATCGCCGCAACAAGGAGTAATCCCTCGCTGGTGCGGGTGGGACGACACGGGTTGCCCCACCCGCTCAGCCCGCCTTTTTGACCGGTGGGAAACACCGCTGAAATCTTTTTAAAAAAGATTTCCCCGCACACACTTCGCTGTGCTATAGTGCAGCGCAACAGTAACTAGGTGCGACCGCGCCACGGCATCACGAAAGGAGCCACCAACATGAAGAACACGATGAGCTCTCTTAACAACTGGTGGTGGCGTGATGCGAATACGATCGGTCGACAGTGAGTCCCTCACGCCTGTTTTTGCGCTCTAGGTGATTGGAAGGCCTCCGGTTTCGACCGGGGGCCTTTTTCTATCTCGAGCCCGATCGCATTCGCATCACGCGCCTCCGCTTTTCTCTTGCAATCCCCTTCCGAAAGGATTTTCACCATGTCTCAGAACACCACCGCCACCCAGCCCCGCACCGTCCAGACCGCCGATCGCGGCAAACTCGATGTCCGCGCCCTCGTCCTGCTCGCCATCCTGCTCGCCGCCGGCTTCATCCTCAACTTCACCGTCGGCAAGGCAATCTCGGGCATCTCGGGCGGCATGATCAGCCCCGAGTTCATCATCTCGGCCTTCTGCCTCACCATCCTGGTCGTTCGCCCCAACATCGGCCAGGCGCTCGTCATTGGCCTCATCTCGGCTGCCGTGATCCAGATCACCACCACTTCGCCGTTCGTCGATTTTGCCGCCGAGGGCATCGCCGCCATGCTCATGGCCGGCATCGTCAACGCCGCCGGCAAGAACGGTCAGGTCAAGCCTGCCGTCGCCATCGTCGCAACCTTCGTGACCACCTTTGTCTCCGGCGTCATCTTCATGGTTATCAAGATGGCCATGCTTGGCGTGGTGGGCGAGCTCGCCGCAGCCATGCTGCCCGTGGTCGCCATGACCGCCGTCTTTAACGCCATTCTGGTCGGTGCCCTCTACCTGCCCATTCAGAAGGCCCTGAAGCTCAACTAACCCGCTCGGCTTTACGAGCCACCCCATCTTGGCGTTCATTCGTCGCTCGCGTGCCCAAGTACGCTTCGCTCCTCTTTCGCGCCAACCTGGGGCCCTCGTAAAGCCGTCTCCATGCTCCATTATTCAAAATTAATCCCCTTTTCGATTTAACCCCTTTCGTGGGGGTCTAGGACACTCTTATCTCAAATCCCACCTTAAGGAGAACATCATGGCCACCAACACTCAGGCTCGTACTATTTCTACCAACGCCGCTTACGACAAAGGCATCCTCGATATCACCTCGCTGGTCCTGCTCGCCGTCCTGCTTGCCGCCGGCTTTATCCTCAACATAACCGTAGGTAATGCCCTGGCCGTCACGGGCATCAAGCCGCAGTTCATCATTGCCGCCTATGCCCTAGCCATCGCGCTCACGCAGGCGAGCTTTGCCCAGGCTGCCATCTTTGGCATCCTGTCGGCAGCCGTTATCCAGATCACTACGTCAATCCCTGGCCTCAACTTTGTCACCGAGCTTGCCGGCGCGCTGACGATGGCAGCGCTCGTTAAGTCAAACATCGGCGGTGACAAGACTAACCCCTTTATCGCCGGGCTGCTCACCACCCTGGTTTCGGGCGTTCTCTTCGCAGCCCTGGGCACCGTCATCATGGGTGCCGCGCTGCCCACGGCGCTCGCCAAGGTGCCCATCGTGCTCGGCACTGCCGTCTTCAACGCCGTCGTGGTCCAGGCCCTCTTCTTCCCCCTCCGCAAGGTGCTCAACAAATAGCCTGATATGATGGACGGGGCCGCAACTCCACGGCCCCGTCATCAAAGACTGTCCCAGACAACTAGCTCTTGGGGACGTTCTTAAACGACTCGTCATTTAAGAACGTCCCCAATGACTATGAAAGGTATCCATGGAAACGATCATCAACGTCGACGATGTCTCGTTCTCCTATGGCACGCAAACCGAGCGGGCGCTCAGCCACATCTCGCTCAGCGTGAACAAGGGAGATTTCATCGGCATCATCGGGCCCTCGGGCGCCGGCAAGTCCACGCTTGCCGCCTGCCTGTCAGGTGCCGTGCCCCACCACTACACCGGCACGTTCTTTGGGTCCGTCATGGTTGACGGCCACGACACCTGCGAAGCCTCGCTCACCGACGTGTCGCAAATCGTCGGCAGCGTGCTGCAGGATATCGACACGCAGATGGTCGCCTCAGTCGTCGAGGACGAGATGCTCTTTGGCCTCGAGAACTTTGACGTTCCCCACGACCAGATCGAGCAGCGCGTGAGCGAAACGCTCGAGACCGTCGGCATCAGCGACCTGCGCGACCGCGAGATCGCCACCCTCTCGGGCGGACAGAAGCAAAAGGTAGCCATCGCCGCCATCCTCGCCATGCGTCCGCGCGTCTTGGTTCTCGACGAGCCCACCGCGGCACTCGACCCCGCCAGCTCCACGTTGGTCTTCGAGACGCTGCGTGAGGCAAACCGCGCACTTGGAATTACCATCGTCGTCGTTGAGCAAAAGGTCGCCCTGCTCTCGGAGTACTGCAACCGCGTGCTCGTGCTCAACCATGGCGAAATCGCGCTGCAGGGCGAGCCACACGAGGTCTTCGCGCATACCGACGAGCTCCGTGCCATCGGCGTCGACTGCCCTCGCGTCACGCGTATCTTCAATAGCCTCGAGGCCGATGGCCTGGTAAGCGGTACCCCTTGCTTGGATGTCGATGAAGCCGAGCGCCTGATTTCGGGCATCGTCGACCCCGCACACGCAAGCAACGACATTCAGGCACCCGCCGGCTCACCGCACGCACCGTCGTTGCGCCCTCATGCCAAGGACGCCGAACCCGTACTCACCTTCGACCATGTTGAGTTTGCCTATCCCAATGGCGGCGCCGCCGTCCACGACCTCAACCTGACCCTCTATCCCGGCGAGCTCGTGGGCATCGTCGGCCAAAACGGTGCCGGCAAGACCACGCTCACCAAGCTGCTCACGGGCCTGCTTAAACCCGCCTCGGGCAGCGTGCGCGTCACGGGACTGGATACCGCAGCCGTTCCCACGAGCCGCATTGCCCGCGAAGTCGCAACCCTCTTCCAAAACCCCGACCGCCAGATCTGCAAGGATACCGTACTCGACGAGGTCGCTTTTGGCCTGGAGCTTGCCGGCATCGACCGTGCCGAGGCTCTGCGTCGTGCTCAACTCGTTATCGACCGCTTTGGCCTGCCTGCCGATGAGGCACCTTTCTCACTTTCGCGCGGCCAGCGACAAATGGTGGCGCTTGCCTCCGTCGTAGTGGTTGAACCCAAGATCGTCGTGCTCGACGAGCCCACGAGCGGCCTTGATTACCGCGAGTGCATGACCGTCATGGAAACGGTGCGCACCATGGCCGAGCGCGGCTGCGCCGTTATCATGGTCTGCCACGATATGGAAGTTGTTTCCGACTTTGCCGAGCGTATCGTAGTAATGGCCGACGGTCACATCCTCGACCGCGGCCGCACGCACGAGCTATTCTCGAACATCGATCTCATGCGGCGTGCCTACGTGGAGCCTCCCCAGGTTATTGAACTCTCGCGCCGTCTGGCATCTTCCGTCTCGCCCGCTTTTGCGCAGGTGAGCGAGGTCACCGATGTCGTTCGAATTACCAAGGAGATGGTCCACCGTGGTTAACGTCATCGACTACATGCCGGGCGATACGCTGCTGCATCGCTTGAACCCGGTCGTCAAACTGGACCTTGCCGCCGCCATCATCATCGGCATTTTTTTGTCCGACACTTATGTAGCGCTGTTGGGCTTTTTGGCACTCACCCTTGCGCTGGGTGCCTATGCCGGTGTCGTCGACCGTCTGTTCTCGCTACTCAAGCTGCTGATTCCGCTCGCGCTTATCATGCTGGTACTCCAGCTAGCCTTTATGCGCGATGGCAACGTGGTGTGGGGCTTTATCACCGACACGGGCCTCATCACAGGATCGAAGGCCTGCCTACGCCTGTTGGGCGTGGCGCTGCCACTCATCCTCATGCTTATGGTGACCAAGCTCAACGACCTTGCCAACGCCTGCGTCGAGGTGCTGCACGTACCGTATCGCTATGCCTTCACCTTTACCACGGCGCTGCGCTTTGTGCCGGTGTTTGGTCAGGAGATGAACGCCATCATGGAAGCGCAGACCGCACGCGGCGTCGAGTACGACACCAAGAACCCCATCAAGAAGCTTAAGCTCATGCTGCCACTGTGTGTGCCGCTGCTCATCTCGAGCGTGGGCAAGACCGATGCCACGGCCTTGGCGGCAGAACAGCGCGGCTTCTATCTGCGCACGCGCGCCAGCTCGTACAAGCGCTACCCCATCAAGGGCCTGGACATCGCCGTACTCATCGTCAGCATCGCCCTCGTCGCCATCGGCTTCCTGTTCTAGTTCACCACCGACAGCAACCGCCCAACGCAAAAGGCCTCGGCTCGCACCAAACGAGCCGAGGCCTTTACTGTTTCACCAGATAAAACCTGCCAAAATTAACCTGTCCCTTTTTGACGGGTCGGAAGCTAGAGGCGGTAGGGGACGCCGCTGCGGATGATGGATTCGCGCACCAGGACATCCATAGCATCGAGGGTGATCTCGGGCATCTCTCGATACTTCTGCAGCACCGATAGCTCGGTGCAGGCCAGAATGACACGGTCGCAGCCGCTACGGGCGAACTCCCACATCACGCGGTCGAACTTATCCATATCGGGCTCACGTCCGGCCTTCACATCATCGTAGATAAGCGACATCACATCGTTCTGACGTTTCTCGCTGGGATAGACGACCTCAACACCCGCAGCCTCGCATTCGCGGCCGTAGACGCCCGCGCCCACGGTTCCGTCGGTTCCCATGATGCCGATCTTGTGCACCGGCTCGGCCGGCATACTCAGGTTGGGGTCGAACTCGCACTCCCCCATCACCGCACCCGCAAGGGCATAGCGAACCGACTCGCGTGGCATGTGGATAATCGGCACTGTGGTAAACGACTGGATCTGGTCGTAGAAGTAGTGTGACGTGTTGCAGGGAATGGCAATGTGCGCACAGCCCAGCGACTCGAGTGCCTGGGCACACTCTTTCATGGTCGCCAGCAGCTTGGCATGCTCGCCGGTCTTAATGGCCAGCGTGCGGTCGGGCATGGTCGACTTGGAGAGCACCACCATGTCGATATGTTCCTGATCGCAGGCAGCAGCCGTATGACGCACCACCTGGTCGTAGTAATACGACGTGGCCTCGGCGCCCATGCCGCCGATAACTCCCAGCTTTTCCATCGCCGCCTCCTTGGTGACGCTTGCGCAATTGCGCGTATCATACCCGCGCCCGCCCGATGCAAACCGGACGGGCGCCGCACTCATCTACTTGTAATACGTCTTGAACAGCTTAAAGTGGCGCAACTTGGTGTGCCACATGCGCAGCCAGCGGTTAAAGACAAAGTCGCCCTTCATAAACGAAGGGTCGGCGCCCTTGCCTTCCTTGTCCAGGCGATGCACCTTAGCGCGCAGCTCGGGATCCTTGACGTACTTGTCGACGACGCCCATGGGGACGACCATCCACAGCGCCTCGTCCTGCGCCGTCACAAACTCCGGCTCAAACGGGCGGTTGAACACATACTCGTCCACCACATACTTGGCAACGTTAAAGCCGCTGTTGGTGACGTAGTAATTACTGCGGCCCTGACGCGTGTTGAAATCGAAGAACTTAAACGAGCCGTCGCGCTCGTCGTACTTAACGTCAAAGTTGGAATAGCCCACAAAGTTCAGGTCCTCGAGTAGCTTGCGCACGCCGCCCATGAGCTCGTCATTGGGCTCGGTGATGATACAGGCGTGGTTGCCGACGCCGTGAGGCTGATGCTCCTCGAGCAGCACATGGCCCAGGCACATCATGCGCACCTTGCCGTTGCGGTCGGAATAGCTGGTGAGCACGCGCATGTACTCGTCGTTGCCGGGCACGCGATCCTGCAAGATCAGATCGTCGGTATAGCCGCTGGCATACGAATCGCGAATGACCTGTTCCAGCTCGGCGCGGTCGGCAATCTCATAGGCCTTTTTCTGGCCCTCGAACTCGTGCTGCCACCACATGATGCCGTCAGAAGGCTTCAGAATCATCGGGTAAGGAAAATCGATCTGGTCGAGCACTTCGGCAGGCGCCTCACCCTGGGCATTGAGCATCGCCTTGGTAAAGGTAAACGTGTGCGGATAGGGCACGCCATGCTTCTCGCACAGCTCGTAGAAGATCTCCTTCTTCTGGCACTGCTCGAGCATGCTGTAGGGCGCGTAGGGAGCGACGATGTTGTCCGCCAGCTCATGAGCATCCTTGGCCTGAGCCACGAGGGCAACATAGTTGTCGCCACAGCCCACAAGGACAATCGTCTTGTCGGCATGCGCTTGGGCAATGCCGTTGACGGTTTTGAGCATCACGGGCATGGTGTCGATATCCACGTTGGGCGTGTAGTCGATAATCTGGCTGCGGTACGCGGGACCCGTCTGATACTTGCCAAAGACCAGACTCTTGACCTGGTACTCCTCGTAGAAGGCGCGCGCCACCGAATAGGCGTTGATGTCGCCACCGAGCAGCACGGGAATGAACTCGCGCTCTGTAAATTGCAATGCCATGGAAACTTCCTATCATGAACTGCCCACACAATGGGCGGTCTTTGCGCAACTGATTTATTCTAGCGTGCCAAGCCGCCGGCGCCCAAAGCTCCACCGTATCTATGGCAATCGATGTAATCGTCCAGCACGAAGACGGCGCTCACCGTTGTATGACAATGGGCAATGAACCTACCATTGTTGTAGGATTCAGCGTATTGACATCCTCGAGCGAAAGGCGCACACGTGCCCCAAGACCATCCGACCGATAATCCCATCCTCAATGCCGCGAGGCGCGAGCTGGCAGAACGCGCGAAAGCGACCGCTCCCCTGCGCACGGCAGACGCCGCCTACAACGGACCCGCCCACATCGTCTCAATCAACACGTCGGCACACAAGGGCACGCGCAAGTCGCCCGTCGCCGATGGACACGACACCGTTATAGAGCAATTTGGTCTCGCCACCGATGCGCACGCCGGACATTGGCATCGTCAGGTTTCCTTTTTGGCCGCAGAGTCCATCCAGACGGCGCAGGCTCGCGGACTCGATGTGCGCGAGGGTGACTTTGGAGAAAACTTCACCACCCAGGGCATCAATCTACTCTCGCTCCCTTTGGGCACGCAGCTCAAGCTTGGCAGCGAGGTGCTCGTCGAAATCAGCCAAATCGGCAAGGTCTGCCACACCCGTTGCGCCATCTACTATCTCGCCGGCGACTGCATCTTTCCGCACGAGGGCATTTTTGGCGTGGTACTAAAGGGCGGAGAGGTCCATATCGGCGACGATATCCAGGTAGTCAAACTCGGCGACGGCACCTGTTCGTTCACCCCTGCCGAAGCCCTCGAAGAGATTGAGCAGGCTCGTCAGGAGGGCGCGCTGTAGCTGTAAAACCCCACGTTGAGATAGCTTTTACAGCCCTAAACTCCTCTCAAACAGGCCCCCGTAACGTTAAAGTTGAACTCTATGGTTTCTCAACAATTCATCATAACTGCAGGTCAAAGCCAAAGCCTCAAGTTCAACTTGACCCTTTGGAACCTTTAAGGTTCAAGTTGAGGTCGAAAGCAGTAGTAGAATACCGTTCGAACCATAACCTACGATTGATTGCAGAGGGACTGGATGCAGCATTCGAATCATCGCACCGCAGCGCTCATTGCGTCGAAGCCGGCTCGTATCATCACGAGCGCCGCGCTCGCCGTTGCGCTGACGGCCACGCCGATGCTCTCCCCCGTTGCGGCGTATGCCGCCTCGCAGGCAACGCAGGACCAGCTTTCCGCAGCCCAGCAGAAGATCGAAGCCGCCACGAGCGCCTACAACGACGCCCGCACCAAACTCGATGACCTGCAAAAGCAGATTGACTCCAATGAGGCAAGCATCGAGGAAATCGAGGCTAAGCTTCCCGAGCAGCAGGCCAAGGCAAGCTCCGCCATGCGCGATCTGTACAAGTATCAGAAGGGCACCAATCCCATCGTGAGCTTCCTGGTCAACGCGCAGAGCCTGGGTGAGTTCATCACGACCTGCAAATACACCAACCAGATCACGAGCTCGAGCGTCGACGAGATCGAAGAGCTCAATAACATGCAAACCGAACTCGAGCAGAACAAGGCTGAGCTCCAGCAGGCCAAGTCTCAGCTTGAGGCTGAGCAGAAAAACGCCGAGGATGCGCTGGCGCAGGCCCAGCAGCTCCGCAGCGAGGCACAGGCAAAAGCCGAGCAGGAAAATGCCGCCGAGCTTGCCAAGCTTGAGGCCGATAAGGCCGCTGCCGCCGAGAAGCTCTCGGGCGAGGGCGTAAGCGGCAGCAATTCCAGCAGCCAGGCCAACAACGCCAACACCACCATCGACACCACGCCGAACAACTCGAACAGCGGCAACTCCGATTACGACTCGTTCATTAATGAGTGGACGAGCCGCATCGACAACTACCTTGCCGGCTCCCCCATGGCAGGCCAGGGCTATAACTTTGCCGTTGCCGCTTGGAACACCGGCGTCGACCCTCGCTGGTCCCCCGCCATCGCCTGCATCGAGAGCACCAAGGGTGCTTATTGCGCCAATTCTTACAACGCCTGGGGCTGGAGCGCCCGTGGCGGCGGTTGGCGCAGCTTTGGCAGCTGGAGCGAGGGCATCTCCGCTCACGTTGCCTATCTGGGCGCCAACTACGGCTCCACCCTTACCCCGGCAGCGGCCAAAAAGTACTGCCCGCCCACGTGGCAGGACTGGTACAACAAAGTCGCCGCTCAGATGAACCGCATCTAAGTGCAACTGCAAAGGGCCCCAATGGGGCCCTTTTCTTTTAGGTAGCGGAGGTATCAACGACGCCGGTCGCATTGGCAACCGCGACTATGACGATCATACATAGGAGCAGCACACCCAACGCCTTGAGCCAGAGTTTCGCGAGCTTCTTGCCGCGATAGCTGTCGAGCAATGCGAATCGCCGACGAAGACGGCGCTTATCGAGCAGCGCAAAATGCATAAGCACCATAAGGCCATCGACAAAGAAAAAATACTCGATGATGAGAAGCCACGTCGGGTAGCTTTGGTTTGCTCCGGTGGGATGAAAGACAGCAAAGTGACTACCGGCAAAGAACACAATCAGTGAGAAGCAGACGAGCGTATTCCAAATACGCCCCAGAGACTCCGGAACGCGAGAGAGCAGACCGCATGCAGCGGAGGCGGCAGGCCTAGGAAGCCCTGTGGGGTTCTGGAGCCCTTGGGGCGTCAACACCGTCTCCGAGGCCGGAGTACGGACAAGCACAGCCGCAGGAGGCCGCACGGGGCGACTCAGATCGTATGCCGCGCGCGTCGCCCGTCCCAACGCTTCCGCGCTCGCAAAACGCTTGGCCGGGTCGAGTGCCATCGACATGCAGACGGCATCGGTAAGTGAAGTGGGAATGCCGCGCGCCTCGCATTGCTCGCGCATGTCGAGCCCCGGTTTAGGGTCGACTCCCGTCAAGCAGAAGAACAACAGGGCGCCAAGTGCGTAGACGTCGCTGCGCACACTCGTCTGCCCAAACCCATACTGCTCAGGCGGCGCATAGGGTCGCGTGCCAAACTTGACGGTGTCGGCATCGGCGCCATCGCGCCATACGCGCGCGATCCCCAAGTCGATAATCACCAGCGATGAAAATGTCAGGCCGTCATCAGGCGTATAGTTGGCACCTGTCACGATGATATTCGACGGCTTGAGGTCGCGATGGATCACCGGCGCCGACGTCTCCCCCGCTATTGCAAAACCGGCGTGGAGCTCGCCCACGGCATCGCATAGGGCAGGATACAATTCACGCGCATAATCGGGAGCGGCTCCCAGACGGTCCACCAGCGCCCCGAGCGTCTCCCCTTCGATGTATTCCATAACCACGTTGAGCTCGTCGCCCACACGACGACAATCGACGATTCTGGGCAGGTGCTCAAAACGCCTGCCTGCCCGCTGAGCGGCAAGCAGACGCTCGTATGCCCCGCCGATTTGAGCCGAGGCATCGATGCGTTTACGGACAAAGGGGCCGAGCGAACCACCACCGGTTCCTTCAAAGTACACGAGCTCGGTTGTTTCAACGGACGAGCGCTTAAGTACACGCTCCACGCGATAGCTGTCGTCGCGATCGAGCGACGCCAGGTGCTCGGCAAGCGCTGCGGTCAGCTCGTCATCGAAATATGTTGGGGTCTGAGTATCCATAGCCTCCATCATAGCGCAGGGCGCAGACGCTCCATGGCATCCGCGCCCCGTTCGTTTGCATCCTTGTTCGGCAGCTCCGCCGGCTCAGATATCAGCCGCTAACTCACCGTTTCCTCGCCAAAGCGATACAGCTCTTCATTGACCTTTTGGAGGCTACACCCGCGATCGATGCAAAAGATGATAATCGCATCACGGCGATCCTTGCAGTTAAGGACGCTTACCCCGGCAGCCGTCAGTGCACGGTTGGCCTCTTTGAGCGTCAGCGCCATCGCAAAGGCAATCTGCAGCACCTTATTGCGACTCGGGTGACGCGCACCGGTAAAGATCTGATAGCCAAAGGTCTCATTGAGATCGGCCATACGAACCACGCGCGAGCGCTCCAAGCCCTTTTCCTGCAGCAGCTGCTTCAGGTAGTCCGAAAGCGACGGGGCGGCAAAGTCGTGCTCCCTGATATAGCCATCGATGTTCGGCGCATCGAGAAGCTCATTGAGCAACTCTTCGGTCAGCTTTTTATCGGGCATACGACTTCACCTCCCCCAGTGCATGCAACATGCTAGAAACCGCTTACGTCCGAACGCTCCCAGCTAGCAACCTGGTCGGGAGACACCGTACCCAGCGCCTCGAACTTCCAGGAGCCGCCCGCCTTCAGATGATTGGCGTTTGCAAGAGCCGTTCCAACCTGGTTGCCATCGGCATCATACAGAACATACTCAATCTGAATGTAGCTCTTTTCCTTGTCCGTGTTATTGGTCAGCGTGCCCGTGATCTTATAGGCAAACTGACTGGAGGTGTCTTCAGCCTCGTCAGCAATGATATACGGTTCTTGCGGTTCTTTTTGCTCCTCAGCCTGCTGTGTCGCCTCGGCAGGTTTTGCCGAATCGCTCGCAGACGAATCGGTTGAATTGCCGCCCATAGAACCCACGGCACCGACGATAACCAGCACCACGATGACGCCTAGGACAATCTTGCCGATCGGCTTCTTTCCCTCTTTTGCCATTATTCATCCTTCCTACGATCCGGCTACCGTGCCGGCACACAGCACATCGTAAGAAGGATTGAACTTGAATTCATTAGCTGAGAGCTAAGGTTGCCATATAGAAGAGCATGAAGCGCGCGTCCATCACCGATGACACCTCGAGGCTTGCCAACATCGATTTGAACTACTGGTTCTACGGTTGCAGCGCTTTGCCTCGATTTCCGACATGGCGAACCCGCGCGGCGTGGTCCATGCGGACAACGACGCTCTCGAGCATGCCCTACACGCTCGATGCTCGCACGAACTCGACAAGAATCCTGGTAGATGCGGGCTGAGAGCCACCCAAGGGTCACATGGGCTCGACTACACTCAACGACCACATGGCCATCGTGGGCGGCAATGACACAGCCTGCGACTCAAAGCAGACGACGCACGCGATGTGCCGAATAGACCGCGGCGAGCAGGCGGGTTACCTCATAACAGCCGGCAGCCCCTACGGCATAAGCTAGGCAATGGGGTGTGGCGCGTATAGCGAAGACTAAAGCAGGTCGCTTTCCACCTCAACGTCTTCGATGCTTTCGACCTCCGCTTCAGTGGGCAGGGTTCCATCGGGGTCCTCGCCCCCCATGAACATCCTGATGGCGTTCTTAGCAATGATGCTCGTCGATGCCACGTCCACGCCGCCGCCAATCAAGCCACCGGCGAGGGGCAGCATTTTCCCGAGGTTGATGATACCCTTCTCGCCGAACTTCGTGATAAATCTGAAGCCAACCTTCTGGTTGATCTTCACGAGTGCCGACCCGGGAATCTTCTTGATTGCAGCCTCAAGCGATTTCGTCCCAGTCTTGATGAGCCCCATTTTGACAAGATCACTCGCCGTCGTACCCGTGAGGCACATGTAGATCATCGTCTGAACTTGGTCGGACGTAACGTCATAGCCACCCATCTTCGCGATGCAGGCGATCATGCGCATCTGAACGTACATGACGCTGCTTATGTTCGCGGGAATTGCGACCGGAAGCGTAATCAAGCCCCCGAGCCCGGTGACGAAACCTGAGGTTCCGCATTTCATGACCTGCCACTTTGCGAGTGCCCTTGCGGCATCATCGGGCGACTTCGCCTTTCCCGTGTAGTCGGCAACCATCTCGTCGACCGAACGACTCACCTTAGGGACGCCATTCAGTGCGCTCCTGTAGATGGTATCGAGCAGCTTGCCGGCCGATTCCTCATCGATGGGAATCTCGAAGCCTTTGGCCTTTTCAACCGTTTCTTTCTCTCCCGTCTTCTTAGCCATGGCTCTTCCTTTCTCGCAGCTTTGCTTTCTCAATGACCCTTGCAAATTCTGCGAACCGTCCATCAATCTTTGGACATTTTACCTCGCGATTTATAGCGATAATTCAGCTGCCAGCTGATTTGTGGCCGCAGCGAATGATGGGCTCGCAAGTTGGCCTATGTCCTGTTGGTGGGTCCTTATGGAATCTATTGCGATGAGCTGGTATAGGGGCTGGCGATCGCGGCCTGCATCCCCGTGTTACTGGCGGCGGTGCCCTCACGCCAAACACTTGCACATTCGGATTGCTACACAACGAATGGAACTTGTTGATGTGGGGCGCGGTTCATTCAGGGTCCGTCCCCTCGCTTCATCCTCAAGAAGCTCGTCGAAACCTACCCCACCGTGACGGATTCCCCGGTAAAGGTGCTCACAAGCAACAGGATAAAGAAGGCCAAATAGCTGATGCTCAGCAGGTAGGCGATGATCAAAAAGGCAATCCATCCGACATTAGTCTTACCATCGGCACGACGCTGCTCGCGAGAACGGCACAGCCAGACCGTCACGCCGATGGCGGTGATAAACAGTACGAGTGCCGCCGCAGCCAGCCCAGCAAGCACAAACATCACGCCAATGCTCACAGCGATGACCGGAAGCAGTAGCAAACCGCACCCGCATCCACCCGGACTATATACGGAAGACTGTCGGCATCGCCTCATCGCCACCCCCCCCCATCATCTTTGAGCACTACAGTGCGATGGCCTGCTGAACAGGAACGATCTTATCGAGTTCCGGTTCAATCCGCCTTTTCTCGGCCTCAAGGTCAAACGCCACCTGAGCGCGCAGCCAATAACCATCCGTCAGGCCAAAATAACGGCAAAGACGGAGGTCGGTGTCGGCCGTCACGCGACGTTTTCCCAAGACAATCTGCCCGATACGCTGAGCCGGAATCCCGGTCTCCTTGGCGAGGCGATATTGAGAAATGCCCATAGGGACAAGAAACTCCTCTTTGAGAAGCTCACCAGGAGTCACCGGCGACAGCAAATCGGCCGAAGTCTCATCACTTGTGATAATCGACGATTTCGACATTCCAAGCCATCTCCTGTCTCCACTCAAAACAGACCCGATAGCGCTCGTTAACACGGATGCTATATTGACCGGCACGATCGCCCTTCAAAGCTTCCAGGCGGTTGCCCGGTGGAACGCGAAGATCATCAAGCGAAGCACAAACCTGCAGTTGGCGAATCTTCCTCAACGCAACACGCTCAAAGGGCACGAACCTCCTGACCCGCATACCCATGGCAAAGCGTTCGGTATCCTCATCTTTATACGATGCAATCATAGTATCGCCTTACGTTAGTAACGTCAAACGTTTCTATAGACTTACATCTCTATTATATCGTACGTTTGTTCGTGTTTTCTAGAACAAATACTCCTTCACGCCTTAGTCAAGCAAAAGCAATCGTTTGTAGACATCGAGGCCTTTGAGTAGGATTTCCTCGTCGAAGAGCATGCTATCGGTATGCAGAGCGCTTGTGGCATAGGCTGGGCAGCCATCAGCGTCGATCGGGTTTTCTTGTCCCTCTGGCACGCCCGTGCCCAGCAAGAAAAACACGCCCGGCAGATGGCGTTGATAGAACGCGAAATCCTCGGCGATCAGCAGCGGTTCCTCCACAAGCTGCAGCCCGGGCAAGGCAGGCGCGACGCTGACAAACAACTCGGGGTCGTTGTCGACCGGCGGATAGCCCTCGGCAAAGTCGAGATCATACGTGCAGCCCGTTGCGGCACAGGCATCGTCCAGCACGCGGCGCACGCCTTCGCGCGCCCGGTCGAACATGTCGTCCGTAAACACACGCAGGCTTCCGGCCACATGGGCCTCCCCCGCCACCGCGTTGCAAACCGTACCGGCCTGCAGCAGACCAAACTTACCGATACAGGGCTCGTCGGTGCCCAGCTCGTCCATCAGTTCGCGCTCGGCAACCAAGAACTTGGCAGCCGCCAGCGCCGCATCGTGCGACTCCTCGACCGGAACGCCATAGGTCTTAGCGATATGGATGCTCGTCCCGTGAATATGAATGTGTGTCTCACTCGAACGCGCCAGCAGCGGACCGGAACAACTCGCCAACGTGCCGGCAGGCAGATCGGGCCACACATGGAAGCCAAAAATGCGGTCAGCCCCATAGCGCTCGAACACACCGCTCTCGCATACCGTCTTGGCACCACCGGTCGTTTCCTCGGCCGGCTGGAACACAAAGAGAACGTTGCGCCTAATGGCGCCCGGCTGCTCGCGAATCGTACGGTCGACATACGTCGCGGCGGCAAGTGCCATGGCCATGTGTCCGTCATGTCCGCAAGCGTGCATCTTGCCGGGATGGATCGAGGCAAAGGCCGCTCCCGTCGCCTCCGCGATGGGCAGCGCATCCATATCGGCGCGAATCGCCGTGGCACGCGCGGCACCAACGCCAGCGTCGAAGAAAGCGCAGACGCAGTTGGGACACGGATGGGTCACCTCGCAAGCGAGCGGCGCCAACACGCCCTCGATATAGGCAATAGTCTGCGGAAGATCGAAATCGAGCTCCGGAATGCGATGGAGATCGCGGCGATAGCGACGGAGTTCTTGGAGCTCGGTCATAGAGAATCCCTTCGTGAGGCACATCTGTTGCAACTTATTGTGATACAGGATTGTGGCACACATGTTTCCAGCATATTGCTGCATTTTTTAAACGTTATATACGAATACTCTTGTTTGGTAAAGTGCAACGTGATAGGGTCTTTACCACTTGATAGAGGCGCGGGCACGAAGAGCCGCGGGCGAGCCGGCAGGCTTTGACCCCGTGGGGAGGCGAAACCCGCCGAACTGGGTTTTTCGGGCACGAACAACCTGGTGGGCCTGTGGGAAACACCCACAGGACTGTCTGCAGCAATGCGGGAGCGCTATCCGGACATTGGGTCCACGCTATGCGGATTCGATGCGCAGATGGCGCCGTCTGGATAGCGAGGTTTACGGGACATGGCATTGACCCCCAACGAGGCATATGCGGCCAAGCAGCCGTTTGTGGACAAGGAGACACTCGAGCATATCGTCGAGCAGTTCCCCACGCCGTTTCATCTATACGACGAGGCGGGCATCCGCCGCAACATGCAAGAAGTGCGCGACGCCTTTGCATGGAACCCGGGCTTTAAGGAATACTTTGCCGTCAAGGCCAACCCCAACCCGGCGCTCATCTCCATTCTCAACGAATACGGCTGCGGCTGCGATTGCTCGAGCTATACCGAGCTCATGATCGCCCGCTCGCTGGGCATCACGGGACACGACATCATGTTCTCTTCCAACGACACGCCGGCTGCCGACTTTGAGCTCGCCAACAAGCTGGGTGCCATCGTCAACTTTGACGACATCAGCCACATCGAGTTCTTTGAGCGTGTTGCGGGGCCCATCCCCAAAACGGTCAGCTGCCGCTTTAATCCAGGCGGCCTGTTCCAACTCTCCAACGGCATCATGGACAACCCGGGCGACTCCAAATATGGCATGACCACCGAGCAGCTCTTTGAGGCCTTCCGCATGCTCAAGGCCAAGGGCGCCGAGAATTTTGGCATCCATGCCTTCCTTGCCAGCAACACCGTCACTAACGACTACTATCCCAAGCTCGCACGCATCCTCTTTAAACTTGCCGTGCGCCTGGAGCGCGAGACCGGCGCACATGTCGCCTTTATCAATCTGTCCGGCGGTGTGGGTATCCCCTACCTGCCCGAGCAGCAGGCCAACGACATTCACGCCATCGGTGAGGGCGTACACGCAGCCTACGACGAGATTCTGGTCCCCGCCGGCATGGGCGATGTGGCGATCTGCACCGAGATGGGTCGCTTTATGATGGGCCCCTACGGCTGCCTGGTCACCAAGGCCATCCACGAGAAGCAGATCTACAAGGACTATATCGGCGTGGACGCAAGCGCCGTCGATCTGATTCGTCCTGCCATGTATGGCGCCTACCACCACATTACGGTGATGGGCCAGCCGGGTGGCGACGACAAGACCACAGCGCCCGTCACGGACACCTACGACATCACGGGCAATCTGTGCGAGAACAATGACAAGTTCGCCATCGACCGCGAGCTTCCGCATATCGACATGGGCGACCTGCTCGTGATTCACGACACCGGCGCGCATGGCCACTCTATGGGCTACAACTACAACGGCCGCCTGCGCTCCGCCGAGGTGCTGCTGCGCCCCGACGGCTCGGCCGACCTTATCCGCCGCGCCGAGCGCCCGGGCGATTACTTTGCCACGCTCGACGTGCTACCGAGCGGCCGAGAGCTGCTGGCCAAGTCGCGCGCCGAAAGTGCCCGCCGTCGCGCCCAAGACGAGCGCCTGGCAGTCGCCGCCCAATGGAACAAACGCATCCAGATCGCGGACGCGAAGGAGAAGAACATGGACATCCGCAATCTCGAGGGCTCAATCGTCGCCCTCGTCACGCCGTTTAAAAAGGATGGCAGTGTCGACTTTGACGCACTCGAGCGCCTTATCGATTTCCACCTGCAAAACGGCACCGACGCCATCCTCACCCTGGGCACCACCGGCGAGAGCGCCACGATGACCGACGACGAGGACAACTCCGTCGTCGCCGCCGTGGTCAAGCATGTTGCAGGACGCGTCCCCGTCATTGCCGGCTCGGGCTCCAACTCCACGCAGACCATGCTCACCAAGTCGCTCACCTATCAGGGCCTGGGCGCCGACGGTCTGCTGCTCATTACCCCCTACTACAACAAGTCTAACGAAGAGGGCATCTACCAGCACTTTAAGACCGTGGCCGACGCCGTGGACATCCCCTGCATCCTGTACAACATCCCCGGCCGCTGCGGCTGCGGTATCAGCGAGCGCAATGTGGAGCGCCTGGCCGCACATCCCAACATCATGGGTATTAAGGAAGCCTCGGGCAACGTCGCCTACGCGGCCAAGATCGCCCACCTGCTGTCAGACGACTTCCGCATGTACTCGGGCGAGGACGCGCTTACCGTACCGCTCATGAGCCTGGGCGCCTCGGGCACCATCAGCGTGTGGGCCGATGTTCAGCCGCAGCTCGTGCACGACATGTGCCGCGCCTATCTGGACGGTGACGTGGAGCGCGCCCGCGATATCCAGATTGCCGGTCAGCCGCTCATCAACGCCCTCTTTAGCGAGGTCAACCCCATCCCCGTCAAGGAAGCGCTCGCCCAGATGGGTATGATCGAGGCAAACTACCGTATGCCGCTGTGCCCCATGGCAGACGACACGCGCGCTGCACTTACCGATGCTCTGAAGGGAGCTGGTCTGCTTGATTAAGACCGTCATTATGGGAACGGGCCGCATGGGCTCGCTCATCCGCACTACCGCCGAAGGCATTGTCGACGCCGGCGGGCAGCCCGTTTTTGATATCGTCGCCCAGATCGGTTTTGATCTGTCCGAGCTCGAGAGCGCCCCGGCGGCCGACGTTATCATCGACTTCTCGAACGTCGTGACCTTCGATGCCGTCGTCGCCTATGTCGAGCGCACGGGCGCCGCGTTGGTCTCGGGCACCACGGGCTATACGCCCGAGCAGATGGACCGCCTGCGTGAGCTGGGCCAGAACACCCGCGTTATGCACTCGGGCAATTACTCCATCGGCATCGCAGCCCTGCGTCATCTAGTGGCCCAGGCCACGCGTGAGCTGCCCGGCTTTGACTGCGAGATTGTCGAGACTCACCACAATCAAAAGGTCGACGCCCCCAGCGGCACTGCCAAGCTACTGCTCGATGCCGTCGTCGAGGCCGAGCCCGAGGCAGGCTACCACCCCGTCTATGGCCGCGAGGGCATGTGCGGCGCGCGTGACCCCAAGGAGATCGGCATGCACTCGCTGCGCGGGGGCACCGTCGCCGGCGTGCACGAGGTGAGTTTCTTTGGCCAGGACGAGGAAGTCACGCTCACCCACCGCGCCACGAGCCGTCAGATCTTCGTCAACGGCGCCCTGGCCGCCGCCCAGAAGCTCGTCACCCGCGAACCCGGCTTCTATACGTTCGACCAGGTCATGTTTGCCTAACCAGGTATCAACCGAATCCACCCAAAGGAGAGATAGCAAATGAGCAACGCAGCCGAGATGAATGCCCAGGAGATTATCAACTACATCGCCACCGCGCCCAAAAAGACGCCCGTCAAGCTGTACGTGCGCGAGAAGCCGGGCATGAAGGTTGCCTGGGGCAACGCACATGTCTACGGCGGTCGTCGTGGCAAGACCGTCTTTGGCGACTGGGATGAGCTTAAGGCCATCCTCGATGCCAATGCCGATTCCATCGATTACTACGACGTTGAAAACGATTGCCGCAACTCCGCCGTGCCCATGCTCGACCTTAAGGGCATCAACGCCCGCGTCGAGCCGGGCGCGATCATCCGCGACCGC
>CATVTM010000037.1 GCA_958346935.1 uncultured Collinsella sp. | reverse complement strand
CACAAAGGTGCCTGTCCCCTTTGTGGTGGTTTTGGTTAGAGAGCGGGTGGGAGGGTGTCGAGGAGGGCATGGGCGGTGTTGGCGGCGCAGTCGCGTGAGTCGATGATGTAGTCGGCCCAGGCGCGGTAGCGCGGCATACGCTGCTCGGCCAGCTTGGCGATGCCGTCGCGGGCGGTGATGGGGCGGCCCTTGTGGGCGAGTTCATCGAGCTTGCGGTTGAGCATCACGATTTGGCTGTTCTGGTGCAACAGCGGATAGTTCTCGTCACGCGTGACCACGCCGCCGCCGGTGGAGAGCACCAGGCCGCTGCGCTTGGAGATGTCGGACAGCGCCGCCGTCTCCTGCTCGCGGAAGGCCGCCTCGCCGCGCTCGACGATAAAGTCGGCGCAGGGCATGTCGAGGCGTTCCTCGAGGGCGCGGTCCAGGTCGATGTGCTCGCGACCCGTGAGCAGGGCAATCTGCTCACCCACGCGGGTCTTGCCCGAGCCCGGCATGCCGATCAGCGCGATGTTCTGTTCGCGGCGTGACAAGCGCTCCGTTACATCCAGGATGCGCTCGCGCAGGGTGACCTGGCCGGTGTAGCGCTCGACGGCCTGTGCCGCTTGGGCCACGAGCATCAGCAGGCCGCCGATGCAAGGGATACCGCGGCGCTCGGCCTCGAGCATGAGTCCCGTGCGGGCGGGGTTGTAGACAATGTCGATAACGCCTTCGAGCGCATCGAGGCCTTCGAGCGTGCAAGGCGCGTCGGGGCAATGGGGGAACATGCCGGAGGGCGTGCAGTTGACGAGTAGGGCGGCGTCGGACTGCTGCGCGATGTTGCCGTAGTTGACCTCGCTCGTGCGGCCCACGGGCACCACGGTGGCGCCAAGGTCGCCGAGCACCATGCTTGCCGTGGTGCCGGCACCACCGGTAGCGCCAAGCACGAGGACCTTCTTGCCGGTAACCTCAACCCCCAGCTCCTCGACCAGGCACTGAAAACCAAAGTAGTCGGTGTTGTCGCCGCGCAGGCGCCCGTCGGGCAGGCGCGTGATGGTGTTGACGTTGCCCATGCGCTCGGCGAGCGGGCTCAGCTCGTCCAGGTAGTTCATGACGGCGCGTTTGTAGGGGATGGTCACGTTGGTGCCTTCCCACTCGTTGCCGGTCATAAAGGCCGCGAGGTCCTCGGGCTCGCGCTCAAATCGCACGTACTCGAGCCCAGCGAGCTCTTTGTAGATGGTCGGGGTGTAGCTGTGGCCCAGCACGCGGCCCAGTACGCCGTAGGGGCGGGTTGCGGCGGTATCGGTCATCTAGAGCACCTCCGTGTAGCTGCCAAAGTAGGTGAAGCTCTCACACACGTCGTCGATCGAATCGAGCAGGTCGTCGAGGGCCTTGCTGCCAAAGGGGCAGTCCAGGTCAAAGTAGAACATAAACTCAAAGTCGCGACCGGGGATGGGGCGGCTCTCGAGCTTGATGAGGTTGATGTTGAGTGCGTAGAAGCGCTCGAGCACGCGATAGAGGGCGCCCGGCTCGTTGGCCGTGGTGATCATGAGCGAGGTACGGTTGGCGCCGGGGTAGACGCGCGGCTCGCGGCTGATGACGACAAAGCGCGTGTAGTTGTTGTCCGAGTCTTGGATATTGGGCTCCAGCACCTCGAGGCCATACAGCGTGGCACAGCTGCGCGAGGCGATGGCGGCGACGTCGGTGCGCTCGGAGTTGGCGACCATCTCGGCCGACATGGCCGTGTTTGGGTACTTGGTGGCGTGCAGGTCGTGGGACTCGATAAAGCCGGCACACTGGGCAATGGCTTGGCCGTGGCTGTAGACCTCGCGCACGTCGGCGAGCTTGGTGCCGGGCTTGACGAGCAAGTTGTGGTCGATCTTGAGGCGAAGCGAGCGCACGATGTGGAAGTCGAACTGGGCGAGCAGGTCGTAGACGGCGTTGACCGAGCCGGCGGTGGAGTTTTCGATGGGCAGTACGCCAAATTCGCAGAAGCCGTCGCGCACGGCGCGCATAACGCCTTCGAAGGTCTCGAAAAACGCGATGTCGGGCACGTCGAAGAGTTTGCACGCGGCGATCTGGCTATAGGCACCTTCCACGCCCTGGCAGGCGACGCTGGCAGTCTGGGGGAAGGGCGTGTCGAAGGCTACGGCCGTGACGTGGGCCTTTTGCGACACCGTAATGCCCTTGAGCTCGTTGATGTAGCGCTGCTGCTCGGCCTTGCTCATGCTCATGAGGAGACGGAACAGGGTGATGGTCTGCGCCTCGTAGCGCTCGGGCGCGCGGCTGGCGAGGTTGTTGAGCTTGGAGCGCTCACGGGCGGGGTCGAAGACGGCCTTGCCCATCTCGATTTTTGACTTGGCTACCTCGGTGGCAATGTCCATGCGCTCGACAAAGCTGTTGAGGAGCGTGGTGTCTATGCCATCGATGGCCTGGCGGATGTCAGCAAGGTCCATAGGGACCCCTTTCGTGAATCATTGCCCGGGGTGGGCGGGTTAGCGCTGGGCGGCGTCCTCGAGGAGGGCGTCCCAGATGGCGAGCGCCGCGGCTGCTTCGGCTACGGGGACGGCTCGGGGGACGATACAGGGATCGTGACGGCCGTGGACCGAGAGCTCGGCATTTTCCATGGCGTCCATGTCCACCGTCTGCTGCTCGCGGCCAATTGAGGGCGTCGGCTTTACGGCCATGCGCCACATGACGGGCGCGCCGGTCGAAATACCGCCCAGAATGCCGCCCGCGTTGTTGGACTCGACCTCGATATCGCCGGTCTCGGCATCGATGCGATACGGATCGTTGTTCTCGCTGCCGCGCATGGCAGCGACGGCAAAGCCCATGCCAAACTCCACGCCCTTTACGGCGGGAATGCCAAAGGCGATTTGCGCGATGCGGTTCTCGATGCCGTCGAACATGGGGTCGCCGATGCCCGCGGGAAGCCCGTAGATGCCGCACTCCACGATGCCGCCGATGCTATCGAGTTCGTCGCGCGCGGCTAGGATCTCTTCGCGCATGCGGCCGGCGGCGGCAGCGTCAATGCAGGGCAGGTCGTTCGTAAGGATCGCCTTGCGGTCGGCCTCGCGATAGACCATATCATCCATGGGCAGGTCGGAGATGCCGCCGATCTGCGCGACGTGCGCCATGACCTGAATGCCGCGGGCCTCGAGTGCCTGCAGCGCGATCCCGCCGGCGATGCACAGGGGTGCCGTCAGGCGGCCGGAGAAATGCCCGCCACCGGCGACATCGTGCATGTTGTGATACTTCACGCGCGCAGGGAAGTCCGCATGTCCGGGACGGGGCTTGCGGCGCAGCTCGGAATAGTCCTTGGAGCGCGTGTTGGTGTTCTCAATAATCGCGGCGATGGGCGCGCCGGTGGTATGTCCATCGACAACACCGGCGATGATGTGGGCGGCGTCGGCCTCACGGCGTTTGGTCGCGGTCTCGTCGCGACCAGGGGCGCGACGGTCCAAAAAGGCCTGCAGCGCTTCCTGGTCCACGGTGATGCCCGCCGGAATGCCATCGAGCGAGCAGCCGATAGCGGGGGAGTGCGACTGGCCGAAGATGCTTAAGTGCAAGACGTTGCCAAAGGTCGAGGACATGCTATTCCTCCTCGAGCGTGACCTTGCCGCCCAACAGGCGGTAGTGGTCGAAGAAATCGGGATAGGACTTGTTGACGGCCTCGGCGCCGTGGATCACGACCTCGCCGGTGGCGCGACTTGCGGCGATGGCTGCCATCATGGCGATGCGATGGTCGTTGTGTGAATCGACCTCGCCGCCGGTAAAGGCATCGACGCCCTTGATGATGAGGTCGTCACCGGCAATGCGCACTTGTGCGCCCAGCGCGGTGAGCTCACGGGTGGTGGTGGCCAGGCGGTCGGATTCCTTGATGCGCAGGCGGGCACAATCGCGGATGAACGTGCGGCCCTGGGCCAGCGATGCCACGGCAGAGATGACGGGTACCAGGTCGGGAATGTCGTGGGCGCTCATCTCGAAGCCGGCGAGCTTGTCGGACTGCACGGTGGCGGCGTTGGTGGAGCGCACGATGCGGGCGCCAAAGCGCGAAAGCGCGGCAAGCACGTTGCGGTCGCCCTGTGCGGAGCTCAGGGACACACCCTCGACGGTGATGGGGTCGGTGCCGATGGCACCGGCACACAGCCAAAAGGCGGCGTTGGACCAGTCGCCCTCGACGGCTACGCTGCCGGGCGTACGGTACGAGCCACTGCTCACGCGGAAGTTCGTGACCTCGGGCTGGCCGTCCCGGGCGGGAATACGCTCGACGTTGACCTCGACGCCAAAGGCCTTCATGGCCTGGATCGTCAGGTTGATGTAGGGGCGGCTCTCAATGAGGCCGGTCACCTGCACGCAGGAGGGCTGGGCCAGCAGCGGGGCTGCCAGCAGCAGGCCCGAGATGTACTGCGAGCTCACGTTGCCCGGCAGCACAAAGGTGCCCGGGCGCATGCGGCCGCTCGTCTTGAGCGGAAAACCGCCCAGACCCTGTAGGTCGCAGCCGGCGGCGATGATCTCGTCCGAGAGCGGGGACAGCGGACGGGCGCCCAAGCGTCCCTGACCCACAAACGTGGCCTCTGCGCCCAGCGCGCAGGCGACGGGCAACATAAAGCGGAGCGTGGAGCCGCTTTCGCCGCAGTCGAGCGTGCCGCCGGCAAGGGCCTTGAGCAGGCCAAACTCAACACTCTTCATGGTGGGGTGGACCTGAAAGCCGTCCTCGACGGTCTCGATGCGGGCGCCGAGCGCCGTAAGACAACGCACCGTGGCCTCGATATCGGCGCAGGTAGTGTTGCAGGTAACGTGCGTCTCGCCGTTGGCAAGCGCGGCGCAGATGATCAGGCGATGCGCCATCGACTTGGACGCGATGGCGGGAACGGTGCCCTTAAGTGGGGACGGGGTGATGCGGGCTAGCATGCGGATGCGTCTCCCTTCTGGCCGAGGCCTTCGGCAATAAGTTCGTGGAAAGTGGAAAGCGGCGTGCGGTCGATGCTGCAGCGGCCAATACCGTGCGGAATCACCAGGTCGATGGCGTCGCCCGCGCGCTTCTTGTCGTGGAGCGCCTCGGCAAAAACGGCATCGGCATTGAGGTCGCAGCGGGTCTTGAGGCCATGGCGGGCGCAGAGCTCCTCAATACGACCGGGCAGCTCTGCATCGCAAATGCCGTGCAGGGCCGCGGCGCGCGTGATGATGCCCATGCCGATCGACACGCAGTTGCCGTGTCCGAGTTCAAAGTGCTCGCAGGCCTCGACGGCGTGTCCGGCGCTGTGTCCAAAGTTGAGGAGCTTGCGTTGGTTGGTCTCGCGCTCGTCGGCGACGACCACGGCGCGCTTGATGTCGATATTGCGGGCGATGATGAGCGCTACGCGGGCCACATCGCGGTTGAGCAGCTCCAGCGTGAGCGGGGTCTTCTCCAGTTCGGCAAAAAGCTCCGGGTCGGCGATCACGGCGTGCTTGACGACCTCGCCGCAGCCGTCGGCGAACTGCTCGGGCGTGAGGGTGGCCAGGCACCCCACGTCGGCGATAACCACGCTCGGCTGCCAAAAGGCGCCGGCCAGGTTTTTACCGGCGGCCAGGTCGATGGCTGTCTTGCCGCCCACCGACGAATCCACCATGGCGAGTAGGCTCGTGGGGATCTGCACAAACTTGCAGCCGCGCATGTAGGTGGCAGCCACAAAGCCGGCCACGTCGCCCACGACGCCGCCGCCGAGCGCCACGATCACGTCGGAGCGCGTCAGCTCGTGCTCGGCGACAAACTCAAGAATGTCAACGTAGGTTTCGGCACGCTTATGGGCCTCGCCGGCCTCGAAGGTGCAGATGCTCACATCGTAGCCCGCAGATTCTAGGCTCTGCTTTACAGGCATCTGGTAGAGCGGGCCCACGTTGGTGTCGGTTACGATGACGGCGCGGGTTCCGCCGGCGGTGGCGCGGACTAATGGCCCTGCCTGCTCCAGCAAAAAGGTGCCCACGTGGACCTGGTAGGGGCGTGCGGTGTCGATATCGATAGTAATCGCCATAAGCTACGGTCCTTTCGGCCTGGCGTGATAGGTGGTCTAGTGGGAGGCCTCGTCGTCGAGTGCGCGCTTAATGCGGTCGCCCTCGGCAAGAAGATTCTCCAGATAGCGCTGGTCGCGGTTCTTGAGCGCTCGGCTGTAGGCGTCAAGCGACTCGATCAGATGGTCGATCTCGAAGGCGAGCGCGTCGGCGTCGTCGATCATGAGCTCGGACCACATTTGCGGGTTGAGGTGCGCCACGCGGGTGAGATCGCGGTAGCTACCGGCCGAAAAGCCGTGGTGGACCTGGGCGGTCGGGCTCTTTACGTAGGCGTTGGAGACGACGTGCGCAAGCTGGCTCGTGAAGGCGATGACGCGGTCGTGCTCGGCGGCGCTGGTCACGCTGAACTTGCCAAAGCCCAAGGGACGCACCATCTCGCGCACCTGGCCCAAGAGCTCCAGCTTAAGGGCATCGTCTACCGCGGGCGGAACGAGCACGAGCGGGGCGCCCTGGAACAGGTCGGCGCGGGAGTGCGCATAGCCCGAGAACTGCGTGCCCGCCATGGGGTGCGCGCCCACAAAGTAGAAGCCGTGGTCGCGGGCGAGCTCAAAGGCGCGCTCGCACACAATGCCCTTGACGCCCACGGTGTCGATCACCACGGGGCCCATGATGGCCTCGGTATCGGTGGCGTCGGCGAGCGCCTGCGCGTGCGCCTCGAGCCACTCGATGCATGCCTCGGGGTAGCAGGCCAGCACGATGATGTCGCACTCGCCGAGCGTCTCGTCGTTGAGCTCGCCGGCGACGGTGCCCATGCTGGCGGCCGTCATGACATCGTCATCAGGATCCCAGGCCAGCACACGGACGCCCGCCTGCGCATAGCCGCGGGCAAAGCTGCCTCCGATAAGGCCCAGGCCCACAATGCCGGCGCACTTGGGGCCGCCCTGGTTAACGCGTGCGTTTCTCACCGTGCCCATTGCTACTCCATGGTCTCTTGGCAGACGACCTCGCGAATGGCGCGAATGCGGCGCATGGTGTCGTCGAACTGATCGGGGGTGAGGGCCTGGGCGCCGTCGGACCAGGCGCGGCTCGGCTCGTCGTGGACCTCGATCTCCAGGCCGTTGGCACCGCAGGCGGTCGCGGCGAGCGCCATGGGCTCAACGTAGCGGGTGTAACCGGTGGCGTGGCTGGGATCGGCGACGACGGGCAGGTGTGACAGGTGGTGCAGCACCGGCACGGCGTTGAGGTCAAAGGTGTTGCGGGTGCGAGTCTCGAAGGTGCGAATGCCGCGCTCGCACAGGATGACGTTGTCGTTGCCCTCGCTCATGATGTACTCGGCAGCCATGAGCAGCTCGTCGATTGTGCCGGACATGCCGCGCTTGAGCAGGATCGGGGTCTGCGTCTTGCCGACCTCCTTGAGCAGGGGGAAGTTCTGGGCGTTGCGGGCGCCGATCTGCATGACGTCGATCTTCTTGTCCAAGAAGACCTGCACGTCGCGCGGGTCCATGATCTCGGTGACGATCGGCATGTCGAGCTCGGCCGATGCCTCGCACAGCAGGTCGAGACCGGCGGGGCCCATGCCCTGGTAGGCGTACGGGGAGGTGCGGGGCTTGTAGGCGCCGCCGCGCAGCATCGTGGCGCCAGCGGCCTTTACGCGGCGGGCGATGCGGATGAGGTTCTCGCCCTCGACGGAGCAGGGGCCGGCTATGACCTGGAACTGGTCGCCGCCGATCTTGACGCCGTGGCCACAGTCGATGACGGAGTCCTCGGGGTGGAACTTGCGGTTGGCGCGCTTGAACGGCTCGGAGACGCGCTGCACGCGCTCGACGACGTCCATGGACTCGAGCAGGAACGGGTCGATCTTGGTGGTATCGCCCACGAGGCCGATGATGGTCTCGTTCTCGCCGCGCGAAACGTCGGTTTTGAGACCCTTTTTCTCAATCCAGCTGACGATATGGCCGACGGCCTCGTCGCTGGCGCTCTGCTTTAGAATTGCAATCATGGTGTGCCTCTCACCTCGATGGATAACCCTTGCAAAAACGGCCCGCATCGCGAGCCGTGTATATATGGTGCATGAGAGTTTATACTATCCGACTCACTTTTGCCTTCTAAAGTGTGCCGATGCGGCGCGTCTTCCTCGGAATTGCAAAGCTTTTTCTTTTATTTTGATAGCCCGTGGTGCACTTGGGTATAATGCCAAACGTTGGCCCTATTAGCTCAGGGGATTAGAGCGTCTGCCTCCGGAGCAGAAGGCCGTTGGTTCGAATCCAACATGGGGCACCATCGAACGTAAGACCGTCCGAACCTCGCATGGTCCGGGCGGTTTTTCTTATACCGACGCGACGTGATGGGACGTGGTATGGCAGCAACGGATATCGAGCGCGGACTCTCGACCGCCGAGGTCGAGGAGCGCATCGCCGCCGGTAAGATTAACCGCAACATGGAGCTCAAGACCAAGTCGGTCAAAGAGCTCATCATCGAGAACCTCTGCACACTGTTTAACTTGATCAACGTGATCTTGGCGTTCCTGGTCATTTTGACCGGTTCGTTTAAGAATCTGACGTTCCTGTTCGTGGTGTTCCTCAATACCGCTATTGGCGTCATTCAGTCCATGCGTTCCAAGAAGATGGTCGATAAGCTCACGCTGCTGACCTCCAAGAAGGCCATCGCGGTGCGCGACGGCGCCGAGGTGGAACTCGACCTGGACCAGATCGTGCTCGACGACATCATCCGCCTGGGGCGCGGCGACCAGATTCCCGCTGACGCCGTAGTGGTTTCGGGCGAGGCGCTCGTGAACGAGAGCCTGCTTACAGGCGAGAGCGACCTTATTAAGAAACAGCCCGGTTCCGAGCTCATGAGCGGCAGCTTTATCGACTCGGGCCTGCTGCGCGCCCGCGTGATCCATGTCGGCGCCGACAACTACGTGGCTAAAATTAATAACGAGGCCAAGTACGTCAAAAAGGTCAATTCCGAGATCATGAACGCGCTGAACGCCATCGTGCGCTTTGCGAGCATCATCATGATCCCGCTCGGTTTGGCGTTGTTTGCCTCGAGCGTGAGCGAGCTGTGGGATGCCGCGGGAACCCCGGGCGATAGCGCGCTTTCGTGGTGCTTCTCCGAGCTGTTGGCTGGCCATGTGCCTTCGTCGGCGCTGCTGTCCACGGTGGGCGCCCTGCTGGGTATGATTCCGCAGGGTTTGGTGCTGCTGACCTCGTCGGTGCTCGCGATCGCCACGGTGCGCCTGGCGCGTCGCAAGGTGCTGGCCCAGCAGCTCTACTGTATCGAGACGCTCGCGCGCGTCGATGTGCTGTGTCTGGACAAGACGGGCACTATTACCTCGGGCCGCATGGAGGTCGAGGGCACCTATCCGCTGTCGGTTGAAGGCGTGAGCGTGGGAGAGAGCGAGGCGGCCGTTCCCGTCGATACCACGGTGCTCGACTTTGCACTTGCCAACGTGGCGCGCGCGACCTCGGCCGATGCCAACGAGACCTGCCAGGCGCTGCTCAACTACTATGCCGACCGCCCGGTCGAGGTTTCCGAGCCGCTGTCGGTCATTCCATTCTCGTCGTCCAAAAAGTGGAGTGGCGCTTCGTTTGCGCAGGGCTCCTATGTGATGGGCGCGGCGCAGTTTGTGCTTTCGGATCGCGCGTTTGCCCAGGTCGAGAATCGTGTTGCCGAGCTTGCCGACACCTGCCGCGTGCTCGTGGTAGCGCGTGTTGACGGTTTTACGCCCGACGGCGATATGTTGGGCGAGGCCGAGCCCGTGGGCTTTGTGACCATCCGTGACGAGATCCGCACCTCGGCTGCCGAGACCATCGGCTACTTTAACGAGCAGGGCGTGACCCTCAACGTGATCAGCGGCGACGACCCCCGCACGGTGTCGTCGATCGCGCGCGTGGTGGGCGTGCCCGGGGCGGACGCTTACGTGGACGCCACGACGCTCGATACGCCGTCCAAGCTCGATGCCGCAGTGGACCGCTACCACGTCTTTGGCCGTGTGACGCCGCAGCAGAAGCGTGAGCTCGTGCAGGCGCTCAAGCGCCGCGAACACACCGTGGCCATGACAGGCGACGGCGTCAACGACGTGCTGGCGCTCAAGGAGGCCGACTGCTCCGTGGCGATGGCCGCCGGCTCCGATGCCGCGCGCAACGTGGCTGAGATCGTGCTCGTCGACAACGACTTTGCCTCGATGCCCGCCGTGGTTGCCGAGGGCCGTCGTTCCATCAACAACCTGCAACGCTCGGCTTCGCTGTTCCTGACCAAGACGCTGTTCTCGATGGGTCTGGCGGCACTCTGCATCGCGCTGCCGCCATATCCCTTTGAGCCCATCCAGATGACGCTCATCAACTTCTTCTGCATCGGCGCGCCGGGCTTTGTTTTGGGCCTTGAGCCCAACAACGCCCGCGTGAAGGGGTCGTTCCTGACTAACGTGCTCAAGCGCGCGCTGCCGGCGTCGATTGCGGTCATTTTGGCCGCGGCGCTCGATATCTTTGTGGCTCGCGTGTTTGGGTTTAGCCAGCTCACGCTTTCGACCATGTGCCTGATCACGTCGTGCGCGGCAAGCGTCAGCCTCATCTGGCGAATTTCGCAGCCGCTCACGCCCTTGCGCGTGGTGCTCTTCGTGTTCGTTGTTGCCGGCATTTTGACGGGTGTTATCGGCTTCCCGGAGCTGCTGTCCATTGCCAACCTGTCGGTGAGCCAGATGGTTATCTTGGCGGTTATCGTCGTCTTTACCTGCTCGGTATTCTTTAAGCTCGCCACGATGATGGATTCGCTTAAGCCGCGTCGCCGTCATGCGGCCACCGGCTTTGGTCGCGGTGTACGCGTGCGTCTGGGCCGCGGTGGTGGCAAGGTGAGCTCGACGGGTTCGACGGCTGGACGCTTTGCCAAGCGCGTTGCTGCCGATATGGCGCAGCGCCGCGAGGATCGCACCGCGCGCGAGGCCGAGGCCCGCGCGCTCGAGGGCGTGGCCCAAGGCCAGCCACAGCCCAAGAAAAAGAAGAGCACGGGCGCTAAACGCTCCCGCGTGACCAAGTCCGCCCAGGGCATCAAAGTTTCGATGCCGAGTAAAAAGAAGAAGTAGCCCAAACAGGCTGCCCCTGCGATGTTGAATTGGTGCCTTGGCCCTGTGGGGGCTTAGCGATGTTATGCTCTAACCTCGATTGTTTGAATTGCTCCGAAAAGAGGATGCCGTGATCTGTCCGCATTGCCTTAAGAACATCGAGGACGGCGCCTCGTTCTGCCCCTACTGCAACGCCTATGTGGGTCCGGGCGATGGTCCCGAGCACACCGAGTTCGTGTTCTGTGAGGGCTGCGGTGCCCGTCTTTCTCCGCATGATCGTACGTGCCCCAAATGCGGACGCCCCGCTCCGGGCATCCTCTCCAAGGACGCGGCAGCATCCGACCTGGCAGCGGGCCGCACGGCGGGCTTTCCGCGCCTAACGCAAGAGCAGATCGATACCGAGGTGCCGCATGCGCCGGCCTCTGCCGCTGCGGTGCTTTCGGACGCCGCCGACCCCAATGAGACCTGCGTGCTGCCAGCTTTCGATAAGGATTTCGGTATCCCCAAGGTCGATATTCCCACGCCCGTTTCCCTGCATGACGATGCTCAAAAACCCAAGCGCAAGGTGCATCCCGACGAGGACGCCTATCACAAGCACAAGCGTCATATTCCCAAGCCGCTTATTGTCATCGCGGTCCTTGCCCTTGTGTGCGGTGGCGCCTATTGGTTCGTGACGGCTGATCCCATGGGTGTTATGCCCGGCTTCTACGACCAGTTTGGCCAGGCCGCGCAGACGACCTTCCCCACGCGCCAAAAGGGCGAGGCCACTGAGGACGATACCAAGCAGGGCGATTCTGCCGAGGTGGTCCAGGAAGAAACCGTGCTCACCGATGATCAGCTCTATACCAGGCTCGACGGTCTGTATCAGACCATCGTGTCCTATGCTGACGAGGACCAGATTGGCGAGGTCATCGATTCCTTTAACAACGGCTATCTCCGAACGCCGCTGTCCACCCGTCAGGAGCTGTCGCAGAGTGCTTACGCCCTGCGCGACCAGATCAAAAAGACGCAAGATGAGCTCAACAACCTGAAAGTACAGGATGATACGGTCTATGCGGATGACATCGCCCACTTAAAGCAACTTGCCGAGTGGATGTATGAGCGCGTCGACGTGATCTGCCAGAGCTGGGACATCTCGCTGGCCATTCCCGATGGCGAGTCGATGAGTTCACACCAAAGCGAGATCCTGGCGCCCATCGCGCAGGGCGGCAACAGCGCGCTGAACCAGTACGACGCCAATGTGGGTTCCTGGAAGCCGCAGCAACGTTCCTAAAATTAGTTCGCCATAGTCGGCATAACCTACGTGCGCAATTGATGTAAGCGCATGCTTATTGCTACAATTCGTACAAATATGCTTTAAACGCACGAGGAAGGAACCACATGTTTGGTTTTAAGAAAGAGCTCTACACGCCCGAGTATCAGCTTGCCGGCGACGAGTGCGCTGTAATCGAGACGTCGAAGGGTACCATCAAGGTCAAGTTTGACGGCGAGGGCGCTCCCATTCATGTCGCGAACTTCTGCGAGCTTTCCACGATGGGCTTCTATGATGGCCTTAAGTTCCATCGCTATGTGCCCGGTTTTGTTATCCAGGGCGGCGACCCCAATACCCGCGACATGTCCGGCGCCGACGTCGCTGCCGGTCTTGAGGGCCCCGACGGCATGCCCGGTACCGGTGGCCCCGGCTACTGCATCAAGGGCGAGTTTGCCACCAATCCGCGCAACAGCCATGTCGATGGCGCCCTTGCCATGGCACGCTCCATGGATCCCGATTCCGCGGGTTCGCAGTTCTACTTCTGCCTGGGTGCCCAGCATAACCTCGATTCTGGTTACACCGTCTTTGGTACCACGGTCGAGGGTCTCGATGTGATTTCGCAGCTGCGTGCCGGCGACGAGATCGTCCATGTCGAGATCGTTCACGAGTAAAGGGGACTTTCTTGAATAGCCAGCTGATCCAACAGGGCCGCGCCGCTTACCGCGCGGGTGATTTTTCTGCTGCAGCCCAGATGCTTGGGGCGGCAAAGACTCCCGATGAGATTATGGGCGAGGCCGATCACCTTCGTGGCAACGCCTTGATGCATCTGGGCATGTATGCCGAGGCTGCCGAGGCCTATGCTGCCGCCCTCAACGACGGCACCTACGGCAAGCGCGGCGCGCTGCTCACCAACCGCGGCAAGGCGCTCGCCGCCGTGGGCGACTACACGACGGCCGCCCAGGCTTTCTCTGCCGCTACGCAGGATGCTTCCTATGCCACGCCGTTCAAGGCCTATCTGGGCCTGGGCAATGCGCTGTTCCAGTCGGGCGACTATGCCAACGCGGGAACCGCCTTCCGTCAGGCTGCCATCGACGGCGCCAATCCGGCTCCTGCCGCCGCACTCGGCGAGCTCGGTCGTTGCTTCATTAAGCTCGGCCGTCCGGCGGATGCCGTGGAGACATACCGCACGGCTATCGACTTTGCCGGTCCCCGCGACGACACGCGTGCGCTCAACGCCGGCATGGGTCAGGCGCTTTCTGCCGCCGGCCGTCCCTCCGACGCACTCGATGCCTTTAACGCCGCTACTGCCGATGGCATCTACCAGCTCACCTCCGAGCAGGCCGACGAGCTTGCCCGCGTGCACGATTCGCTTGCCGCGCTGTCTGCCCAGACGGCCATGGCCACGGCTCCGGCGCCCGCGATGGACGCTTCTGCCGTCGATCCGCTCGATCCTACCGGCGCGACCGGTCAGTTTATGCCCGATCCCTCGGACACCGGCTTCTTTACGCTGTCCGAGTCCGAGATGGTCCAGCAGGACCGTCAGGATCGTAAGCAGGCCAAGGTCCGTCGTCGCCATCGCCACACGGGTCTCAAAGTCTTCATCGTGCTGCTTCTGCTTATTTTGATCGCCGCGGGCGGTCTGGGCTTTGCCTACACGCGCGGCTTTGGCTTCCCGTCTCAGGAGTCTGTCGTTACCGATCTGTTCCAGGCTGCCGGCGACGGTGACGCCGCAAAGGCCGAGTCTTGCCTGGCCTCGAGCCTGTCCGAGGACGCTAAGTCGATGATCATCTCCTCGATTCCGCAGGGTGCCACCGTGTCCGTCGAGGGCATGGATCAGTCCATGACCGAGACGACCGCTAAGGTGAAGGCATCGCTGTCCAAGGGCGGCGAGCAGGAGTACACCGTCAAATTCGTGCGCTCCGACAACCATATCGGCTGGGCCGTTTCTTCGCTCGATATGGATTTCTCGGCTGCTGACAACCAGTAGTGACCTTATGGGATTTAGCTTTGCCCGGCGCTTCACCGCAAGTGAGGTGCCGGGCTTGCGCTAGTATGATGAGCTAGTAGTTTTCCAGCAATCATCCAACACATCAGGAGTTGCGTTGTTTTCTTTGATGGATATGTTCTTTGGTAGCTATGCGGGCGATCTTGCCATCGACCTCGGCACCGCAAATACGCTTGTCTCCGTGCGCGGCAAGGGCATCGTCATTCGCGAGCCCTCTGTTGTCGCTATCGACAAGAACGACGAGCGCATCCTGGCGGTCGGTATCGAGGCGAAGCGCATGCTCGGCCGTACGCCCGGCAACATCGTGGCCGTTCGTCCCCTGAAGGACGGCGTCATCGCCGACTTCGATGTTACCGAGGCCATGCTCCGCTACTTTATCGACAAGGCTTCCGAGAAGCGCTATCCGTGGACTCCGCGTCCGCGTGTTGTCGTCTGCGTTCCCTCCGGTGTCACGTC
Source organism: uncultured Collinsella sp. (assembly GCA_958346935.1). GTDB lineage: Bacteria > Actinomycetota > Coriobacteriia > Coriobacteriales > Coriobacteriaceae > Collinsella. The sequence goes on along the minus strand of CATVTM010000037.1, from coordinate 6,718 downwards.
GGTCGAGAAGCGCGCTGTCTTTGAGGCCACGATCCAGGCCGGTGCCCGCCAGGCCTATCTGATCGAAGAGCCTATGGCCGCCGCTATCGGCGCCGACCTGCCCGTCGAGGAACCCACCGGCTCCATGGTCATCGACATCGGTGGCGGTACCACCGAGGTTGCCGTTATCGCTATGGGCGGCATCGTCGTTTCGCAGTCCATCCGTATTGCCGGCGACGAGTTCGATCAGGCCATCCTCACGCACGTTCGCGATGCCTACAACCTGGCCATCGGCGAGCGTACGGCAGAGGATATCAAGATTAAGGTCGGCTCCGCCGTGCCGCTCAAGGACGAGCTCGACGTCGAGGTCAACGGCCGCGACGTGATCACCGGTCTGCCCAAGACCGTGCGCATCGAGAGCGAGGAGATTCGTCGCGCGCTCAACAAGCCGCTCGACGAGATGGCCAAGGCCGTCAAGGACGCCCTCGATGCCACGCCGCCCGATCTTGCCTCTGACCTTATGTACTACGGCATTTTGCTGACCGGTGGTGGCGCTCTGCTACGCGGTCTCGACGTGCGTCTGCGCGATGAGACCGGCGTTTCGGTCAACGTCAGCCCCACGGCGCTCGATAACGTCGTTAACGGCTGTGCCCGCGTGCTCGAGGCCAATGCGTTTGATGGCGGCTTCGTCCAGACCAATGCTTAATTTCCAAAAGGTGGATTCCATTTGGCACGATCTTCGGGTTTCTCCACAAATCTGAATACCAAGCGACAATCAACGGGTATGCGCCCGTTGATTGTTTTCAGCCTGATTTCGGTGTTGCTGCTCACGTTTTACATCCGCGAGGGCGAGGCAGGGCCGATTCATGCCGTGCGTTCGGGCGTAACGACGATTACCTCGCCGGTGCGCTTTGTGGGTTCGGCTGTGGCGGCTCCTTTCAATGCCATCGGCAACGTGTTCTCTAACCTTACGGCGTCGCAGGACACGCTCGACGAGCTCAAGAAGCAAAACGAGGAACTGACCTCTAAGGTTGCTGAGCTCTCCGAGGCTCAAAAGACCGCTGAGCGTCTGGAGGGGCTGGTCGGCCTGCAGTCGACCTATAACCTCAAATCGACCGCTGCTCGTATCGTTGGTGCCTCGGGCGATGCCTGGACCTCGACCGTTACCATCGACAAGGGCTCTGCCGACGGCCTTACCATCAACATGCCCGTGACGAGTTCTGCCGGTGTTATCGGCCAGATTATCGAGGTATCGGCTAAGACATCGACCGTGCGCCTGATTGGCGACGAGAACTCGGGCGTGTCCGCCATGGTGCAGGACACGCGCGCCCAGGGCATGCTTCAGGGTCAGGCTGATGGCACGCTGCGTCTTGAGTACGTGAGCGTCGACTCCGACGTTAAGGTTGGCGACATCATCGTGACCTCGGGCATTGGCGGTGTGTTCCCCAAGGGTCTACCGCTCGGCACCGTCTCGTCGGTTGAGAAATCGGCAAACGACGTGTACTACACCATTGTGGTGCGCGCTCAGACCACGGCCGAGAACAACGAGGAAGTGCTGGTCATCACCTCGCTGACCGACGAACAGTCGGCCTCGGATGAGGACGTGAGCACGGCCAACAGCACGCCGCAGGGAACGTCGCGCGATGCTGCGACCAAGACGAAGGACGAGAGTTCGGATGACAGTTCCGACACGTCCGAGACGACCGATTCCGGCTCGAGCGAATAGGGGGCATGTCCATGGATCTACACGAGCAGGGGATGAGCTCCCGCACGTTTGTGATTGCCGCAATTGTATGCGTGCTGCTGCAGGCAGGCCTGGCACCGCAGATCTCCATTGCGGGCGGTCGCGTCAACTTCATGATTATCTTGGTGTGCCTAAGCGTGTTCTCGGGCGACCCGACCCGTGCCGTCGTGTGCGGTTTTTGCAGCGGCTTGTTTTATGACCTGTCCGCTGCCGTGCCGGTGGGCGTTATGTCGCTCCTGCTGACCGTGGGTTCTTTTGCCCTGGTGCACAGTGCCGTCGGTCAGACGGGCGGTAGCCCGAGTGCGCGCGGCGTCACCGTGGGCGCCTTCGCGCTCGTCATTAATGTGATCTACAGCATCATCTTGCTGTTTATGGGTTTGGAGACGAGCTTTGTCGTGGCGATCTTCGGCCATGCACTGCCGTCCTCGATCCTGACGGGTCTGGTTGCCATTCCGTTTTTGATGTCCGGCGTCGTGCCGCAGTCCGGCTATGGATTCTCCGCGCGTGGCGGACGCCAGACGGGTATGCGCTTTAAGCCCAAGACCCGCAAGCTCAAATAGGGGAGGCCCATAGATGTCTTCCCAGTTGACGGTTATTATCGCCGGTATCGTGCTGGTTGTGGCCATCGTGGTCGCGCTGGTCATCATGCGTCGTGGCGATTCCCGTTTTACCTACGATACGCAGCATGGAACGGCCCCGCGCGCCACCGAGGGCGAGGGCAATACCGCGGCGACCGCCTTTAAGGGCCGCTTTTCCATCCTCACCACGGGTGTGGGCGCGATGTTTGCGGCACTTGCCGTCAAGCTGTGGGGCATGCAGATGGTCTCGTCGGACTATTACGAGAAGCAGGCTAATAGTAATCAGACTCGCACCGTTACCACACCCGCTGTGCGCGGTCGCATCCTTGACCGCAATGGCGTGGCGCTTGTCCAGAACCGTCCCTCACTTGCTGTCGTGGCCTACCGCGACCTTGCGGAGGATGAGGTTCTGGTTCGCCATCTTGCCAACGTGCTTGGAATGCCTTACGTGGCGGTCCTTCGCAATATTCAGGACAATACAGAGGGCGCTCAGAGCCTGCATACAATCGCGACGGACGTCCGTCGCTCCACGGTTGCCTATATTCAGGAGCATGCCGGCGAGTTCCCGGGCGTCAAGATTGCCGAGCGTACCGAGCGCCAGTATCCATATGGCGAGACGGCATGCCATATCTTGGGCTATACCGGCACCATTACCTCCGAGCAGCTCGAGGCCCAGAATAAGAAAACCTCTGGCGATGATGATGCTTCTGCTGGCAAGATTACGTACCAGTCGGGCGATATCGTGGGCCAGGCGGGCGTTGAGAGCTACTACGAAAACCTGCTGCAGGGTATTCGTGGCGAGCAGACCGTCAAGGTCGATGCCTCGGGCAATGTGACCGGTCAGGCCGGCGCCGTGCCCGCGAAGGCCGGCTCCGACATTAAGCTCACGCTCGACCTTAAGATCCAACAGGCCTGTGAGACGGCACTGGCGAGCGCTATCGAGCTTGCCAAGACCACTGGCTACAGCAATGCCGGTAACGGCGCTGTGGTGTGTCTCGATCCCAACAATGGCGAGATCCTGGGCATGGCGAGCGAGCCCAAGTTCGATCCGTCCGTCTTCATCGGCGGCGTCTCAAATGACGTGTGGACCGAGCTCAATGATGACAAAGGTTCGCACCCGCTGATCAACCGCGCCATTAGCGGACAGTACATGTCGGCCTCGACCATCAAGCCGCTCTCGGCACTGGCCGGTCTTGAGTTTGGAACCTACACTTCAACGCAGACAACCAACTGCACGGGCTATTGGACGGGCCTGGGCAAGGCTTGGGGCAAGCGCTGCTGGCTGACTTCTGGCCACGGCACCATGACGCTGCAGTCGGGTATCGCCAACTCGTGCGACCCCGTCTTCTACGACATGGGCAAGGCGTTCTTCTATGACGAGCAACATCCCGAGGGCCTGCAGGAGGTCTTTCGTCGCTGGGGCCTAGGCAAGACCTGCGGCATTGATCTGCCGAGTGAGGGCGCGGGCCGTATTCCCGATGCCGAGTGGAAAGAGTCGTACTTTACCGACGCCTCTGCCGAGGACCGCAAGTGGAATGCCGGCGATATGACCAACATTGCCATCGGCCAGGGCGACATTCTGGTGACGCCCCTGCAGATGGCGTGCGCCTATATGGGTCTTGCCAACGGCGGCAAACAGTACGTGCCTCACGTGTTTTTGTCTGCCGTGTCGCGCGATGGCGACGGTGATGCCTATAAGTACAACGGCAAGGGCAAGAAGAAGCGCCTGGAGGCCAAGATCAACAGTGATTCGGATTTGGCTCTTGTTCGCAACGGCATGCACGACGTGATTTACACGGCATCGACGTCCCTGGCGGCTCACTTTGGCACCCTGACGCCGCAGGTATACGGCAAGTCGGGCACGGGTGAGAAAAGTGGCGAGGACGAATACGCGTGGTTCTGCGCCTATGCACCGGCCGATGATCCCAAGTATGTCATCGCTACTGTTCTGGAGCAGGGCGGCGGCGGCTCAGATACCGCGATGCATGTCGTGCGCGACGTGCTCGGCGTGATTTATGACGAGCCCGATACCTCTTCGGCCTCGGGCGATTCTTCGGTTCGATAGGAGGTTGCGATGGATTTTTCTCCGGCGGATCTGTTCCGTTCAACCAAAACCGGCTCTCGCAGCAGCCTGGACCGCGTCAACAAGCAACTTTCGGCCTCGCGCGGCACGTTTCGCCAAAAGGTGCATATCGGTGTGCTCGTGGCTACTGTGGCGCTCGTTGCCTACGGTGCCATCATCATCTGGTCGGCTTCGCAGTTTAAGGCCGATGCCTCGTTCTCACGCCATCTGCTGGGAATTGGCATCGGAGCGGTGCTGGCGGTGCTGGTCTGGCGTACCGATCTGCGCGGTATTTCCAATTTCTCGACGGCGTTGCTCGTCATCGACCTGATCGTGATCCTCTCGCCCAAGATTCCGGGTCTGTCCTATACGGGCGGTCTGGGCATGACGGGCTGGATCAAGATTCCCGGTATTGGCTTGACATTCCAGCCGGTTGAGCTTGCCAAGCTCATCACCATCTTCTTTATTGCTACGCTTGGATCGCAGTATAACGGCCGCATCGATACCGTTCGCGACTACGTCAAGCTCTGCGGCATGCTGTCCATTCCGTTTTTGGCCGTCGTTGCCATGGGCGACCTGGGATCGGGCCTGGTCGTGCTGGTTTCCGGCGCTATCGTCATCTGTATGAGCGGTGCGCGTCGCGAATGGGTGCTGTCGACCCTGGCCCTGCTTGTGGGCCTGGTGGCCCTCGTCCTGGCGCTTGATTCGGTCTTTGATTCGCTGCTCGGCCACGATGTGCTCATCAAGCAGTATCAGATGAACCGTCTGACGGTCTTTATCGACCCCGATAATGCCGATTCGGACGATGCCTACAACCTGCAGCAGTCGCTTATCGCCGTTGGCTCGGGCGGCTTCTTTGGTAAGGGTTTGGGCCATGCGACGCAGTCAGCCGGCGGCTTTCTGCCTGAGTTCCACACCGACTTCGTCTTCGCCTTTCTGTCCGAGACCTTTGGCTTTTGTGGTTCCTTTTTGCTCCTGTGCCTCTACGTGCTGCTGATCTTTTCGACGATTCGCGTCGCCTTTAAGTGTGAGTCGCTGTTTTTGCGTCTTTCGTGTGTGGGCATCGTTGGCATGTGGGCGTTCCAGACCTTCGAAAACATCGGCATGTGCATCGGCATGATGCCGATTACCGGTATTCCGCTACCGTTTATTAGCTTCGGTTCGTCTTCGATGATGATTCAGCTGCTGACGGTGGGTATCGTACAATCCATATGGCGGCATCGTTCGGGCGCCGCGTAACCGCTGGAGGGGTTTGCTATGAAAATTCCCGTAGATAAGCTGACCCGCGCTTTTAAGATGGGCGCGTCCGTTAAGAAGGATTCCGATACGCCGGTGCGCGTCTCGGTCTATCTGGATTCGTCCGCCTCGCGCTTTCTGGCCGAGACGGTGCGTGACGCCTTTGTGCCGCAGACGACCTCGGGCATTGTGCGCGTCGAGCGTCTGGGGGAGGAGCGAATTGCTCCAAAGACCGATACCGATGTGGTGCTGGTGCTCTCGTGTGGTTCCGACCGCTTGGAGAGTGCCGTGCAGGAGCTCGTGATCGCCGGCGCGCCCGTGTGCGTGCTTGCCGAGTCTGCTGTGGAGGTGCCGTTTATCGAGGAGTCCACGCCCATGCTCGGCGTGGTAGCGGCAACCGATAAGACGTATCTGCTCGAGACGCTTGCCCGCTGGATTCTCGATCGCACCGACAAGGAAACGGCTTTTGCGGCGAACTTTGCCTTCATGCGCATCGCGGCCGCCAATCGTATCATCACCTCGTGCGCGCTCACCAATATGGCGACCGGTGCGCTGGTGTTTTTGCCGGGCGCCGATTATCCCGTTATGGCGCTGGCGCAGGTGGGCATGCTCTTTGAGCTCGCTGCCGTCTTTGGACGCGGCATTAAGCCTGAGCGCGGCTACGAGGTCGCGGGCGTGCTTGCCGGCGGTCTTGTGATCCGCGCGGTCACCCGCGCGCTCGTCAAACAGACGCCGCATATTGGGTTTGCCGTCAAGGCGCTCACTGCTGCCGCGGGCACCTACGGCATGGGCCGTGCGCTCGTTTCGCTTTACGAGCGCGATGTCGACTATAGCCGTGCCAACGAGGTGGTCACTGCCACGTTCTCCCGCGTTCGCGATCTGGTGACCACGGTCGCGGGCGCTACCCGTCCTATGGCGTCCTATCAGGACGCATCAGATCTCGCTGCTTAGGGGTTTTCCGTTGCGCGTTCCGTACCAAGATTGTTTTCATTTAATTGAGCCGTTGCTCGCCAAGGTCGAGAAGCCGAGCCGCTATATCGATCACGAGTGGGGTACGCTTTCCAAGGCCGATGCCGACTACCGTTGCTGCCTGATCTACCCGGATGTGTACGAGGTCGG
>CATVTM010000036.1 GCA_958346935.1 uncultured Collinsella sp. | reverse complement strand
CCTGCGCAAGACGGAAAGCACATTAAGTGCTTTCCTTTGCGTGCGGAACTCGCGATAAACTTAGCCCGTGCCGGGCCCGCTGAGACCAGACCTGCCAAAAAAGGACAGCTTTATTTTGGTCGGTTTTATCTGGGGCAATGACGCGCATGCGATTGTCAAAAGATCTGAATTCAAATAACTGAATAGACTGTCTGACAAAATCGCAACCCGCACCAACCAGACCTTTTGCTGTTCCCGGCGGGGGCCGCGGGTAAAGTTTATCGCGAGTTCCGCACGAACAGGAGGCCACTTAATATGGCCTCCGTCGTGAGCAGGACTGTAGAGCAGGAAACTTTACCCGCGGCCCCCGCCGGGAACAGCAAAAGGGCGACCCCTGTCCGGAGTCGCCCTTGCGGTGCTGGTTATGTACGGCTGTTACTCGGCGTCGTGGTGGCGGCGGGGCTTGCGGCCTCCGTTGTCGCCGGGACGGCGCGGACGGTCGCTGCGCTCGGAGCGCTCGCGGCGCGGACGCTCACGGCGCTGGAAGTGCTCGCCGTCGCCCTCGGAGGCACCCTCGGCGCGAGCCGGGGCCTCGGGCTTGTCAAGACGATCGAGCGAGATCTTGCCACGATCGTCGACCTCGATGACGACGACCTTGACCTCGTCGCCCACGTTGAGGACGTCCTCGACCTTCTCCACGCGGCCCTTGGCTACGCGGGAGATGTGCAGCAGGCCGTCCTTACCGGGCAGCAGGTTGACGAAGGCGCCGAAGGGCTGGATGGAGACCACGCGACCGGTGTACTCCTCGCCCGGCTCGGGAACCTTGATGATGAGCTTGATGCGCTCGACGGCCTGATCGACGGACTCGCCAGTGCCGCCGACAAAGACGGTGCCGTCCTCCTGGATGTCGACCGAAGCGCCGGTCTCGTCCTGGATGCCGCGGATGACCTTACCGCCGGAACCGATGACGTCGCGGATCTTGTCGGTCGGAACCTGGATGGAAACGATGCGCGGGGCGGTGCTGCGCGTGGTGTGGCGCGGCTCGGGAATCACATCGAGCATCTTCTGCAGAATGAAGGCGCGACCCTCCTTGGCCTGCTGCAGGGCGCGGGCCAGGATGTCGAAGGTAAGACCGGTGGCCTTGTTGTCCATCTGCAGGGCGGTGATGCCCTCGGTGGTACCGGTGACCTTAAAGTCCATGTCGCCCAGGAAGTCCTCGAGACCCTGGATATCGGACAGGACCACGGTCTTGCCCTCCTCCTGGATCAGGCCCATGGCGATACCGGAGACCGGGCGCTTAATGGGCACGCCGCCGTCCATAAGGGCGAGCGTGGAACCGCAGGTCGAAGCCATCGAAGAGGAGCCGTTGGACTCCATGACCTCGGAGACGACGCGGATGGCGTAGGGGAACTCGTTCTCGTCGGGGAGCACCGGAAGCAGAGCGCGCTCGGCCAGGTTGCCGTGGCCGATCTCGCGGCGCTTGGGGCTGCCCATGCGGCCGGTCTCGCCGGTGCAGAACGGCGGGAAGTTGTAGTGGTGCATGTAGCGCTTGCCCTCGGTGGGCTCGATGGTATCCAGACGCTGGCCCTCGTTGAGCATACCGAGCGACAGGACGGAAAGCACCTGGGTCTGGCCACGCTGGAACAGACCGGAGCCGTGAACGAGCGGCAGGTAGTTATCCTTCACCATGATGGGGCGAATCTCATCGGCGGCACGGCCGTCGACGCGCTCGCCGGTCTCGACGACCATGGTGCGCATAGCCTTCTTCTCGAGCTTCTTGAGCGCCACGGGGATCTCGCGCTCCCAAGCGGACTGCTCCTCCTCGGTGAACTCGGCACGGATGGACTCCTTCAGAGCCTCGACCTTGCCGATACGGGAGAGCTTGTCGGCGTCGCGAAGGGCGGCTGCCATCTCGTCGTAGTGGGCGAAGATGCGCTCCTGAACCTCCTCGACGGGCTGGTCGAGCGGGTACTCCTTCTTGACGATAGCGCCGTTGACCTGCTCCCACTCGGCGACAAACTCGTCCTGAGCCTGGCAGAAGGCAGCAAGGGCCTCCTGGCCAAACTTCATGGCGGCGAGCATGTCGTCCTCGGAGATCTCCTCGGCGCCGGCCTCGACCATCGAGATGAAGTCGGCAGAGCCGCCCAGCTCCAGGTCCAGATCGGAGTTCTCGCGCTCCTCATAGGTGGGGTTAACGATAAACTCGCCGGTCTCCACGTTGCGGCCGATGCGCACGCAGGCAAGCGGGCCCTCGAAGGGCACGCCGCCGAGCGTCATGGCCAGGGAAGCACCCATGACGTTGATGACGTCAAAGGGGTTGACCTGGTCGGCGACGAGCGAGGTAGCGACGATGTGCACCTCGTTGCGGAAGCCGTCCGGGAAGCTCGGGCGAATCGGACGGTCGATCATGCGCGCGGTGAGCGTGGCCTTCTCGCTGGGACGGCCCTCACGCTTGAGGTAACCACCCGGAATGCGGCCGGCTGCGTACATCTTCTCGTTGAAGTCGACGGTCAGCGGGAAAAAGTCGTAGTTCTTGCGCTCCTTGGAGACGACCACGGTGTCGAGCATCGTGGTGTCGCCCTGCTTGACCAGGCAGGCGCCGGTGGCCTGCTTGGCAAGCTCGCCTGACTCAAAGGTGTAGGTCTTGCCGTACAGCTCAAAGGTCTTGGATACGAGTGTCATTGTTCTCCTTTACCCCACAGGCCCCTTGCCTGCGGGCTTCTCATGTGACGCGGGCCCCCTGCCCCCGCCACGCTTCAGAGCGTGATTGTTCGCGCCCTTACACAAAAAGAGCGCCCCGCTGCGCAGGACGCTCTTAGCATGTACAAATCCTACTGGATGTTGTCGCGGATGCCCAGAGCCTTGATGAGCTCACGATACTCGACGATGTCGTTCTTCTTGATGTAGGAGAGAAGACGACGACGACGGCCGACGAGCATGAGCAGACCACGACGGGTGTGGAAGTCCTTCTGGTGGGACTTCATGTGCTCGGTCAGCTCCTTGATGCGCTCGGTCAGGATGGCGACCTGAACCTTGGGGTTGCCGGTATCGACCGGGGTGTTACCGAACTGGGCAGTCAGCTCCGCCTTGCGCTCTTTGGAAACAGTCATTGTTTCACCTTTCGTTTTGCGTCGCCCACGGGCGACTCGATTCGCCTCGGACTGGGAAGCCGCCGGTGGAGCGAGCAACCAAGGTCGAGGTACCAACAGGTCGGTATGTTACCACAAGCAGCCCGTGCCTGCGCATCATCACCGACCCAACATGAATTCCATCGCACGGAGGCGCTGATCGGTGTGCGTCGCAGCCCACACATGCGAAAGCCCGAGCAAGAACGCCGCCGTATGCGTGTCGATCCTCTCGACCATAAGCGCATCGAAGGTCATGGACATGAGGGCGCGCAGCCACGCGACCTCACCGGTCGACACCAGCTCGGCACCCGGAACGCTCGACGCGCACGACCCGCACATGAGACCGCCCGCCTGGGGCGAAAAATACGACAGCATGGGGTCTCCGCACAGCACGCAGGCCGAAAAATCGGGTCGATAGCCAACGTGCGACAGCAGCTTAAAGACATATGCCGCCACAAGTAGATCCATATGCGCCGCGTCGAGCCCGCTGCCCACCAGGGCAAGCGCTCGCTGCGTTATGGCAAAGGTAAACGGGTCCTCGGCGTCCTCGAACGAGCACACGCGCGCGACCTCGGCGATCGCGCTTGCGGCGCATGTCATCTCGTAATCGGGAGCAGCGCCGAGCGGCGCCTCCATAAGCTCGGCCTGGGAAACCACGTCGAGCGACCGTCCATGCGCAAGCAGCAGATCAACGGTACAGAACATCTCGCAGCGCGCAGCCAGGCGTCCGCCGGGTTTGCGGGCGCCCTTTGCCACAGCACGAACCTGCCGACCCCGCTCGTCAAGCATCGTCAGGATCAGGTCCGTCTCTTTGAGCTTCGTCTTATCGAGCACGAGCACTTTCGTGCGATATGTACGAGAACCTGCCATTCGCGCCGCGTGTCCCTAATCCTCGGCGTTATAGCCAAAGCGGCGAATCTGGGCCTCGTCGTCACGCCAGCCGGCCTTGACCTTCACGTCCAGCTCCAAAAAGACCTGGGTGCCAAAGATGCGCTCAAGGTCGCGACGGGCGTCGATGCCGATATGTTTGATCATCTCGCCGCCCTTGCCGATGATGATGCCCTTTTGGCCCTCGCGCTCGACGTAAATGGTGGCGTGCACGCGCAGCACCTTCTTGGTCTGCTCAAGCGCATCGCAAATCACGCCCACGGAGTGCGGGATCTCATCACGGGTGCGGCGCAAGACCTTCTCGCGCACAAACTCGGCAACGAGCGTCTCATCGGAAGCGTCGGTACCCATGTCCTCGGGGAACCAACGCGGACCCTCGGGCAAAAAGTGCGCAACGGTCTCGATGAAGGCATCAACGTTAAAGTTCTTGACCGACGACGTCACGATCTCGTCGTCATATTCCATAAGCTCGTGGGCGGCCTTAAGCTGCTCCATGACCTGTGCGGGGTCGGCTTCATCGGCCTTGGTGAGCACCAGGACCTTCTTGCAACGGGCGCATCTGACACGCTCGGCAACCCAGGCGTCTCCCCTGCCGATCGGTTTAGTGGCATCAATCAAAAACGCGACAACATCGACATCGTTCAGCTCGAACAGCGCGCTCTTGTTGAGCTCGGACCCTAGACCGTCCTTGGGCTTGTGGATACCCGGGGTATCGACAAAGACCAGCTGGTAGCCGGGGCGGTTGACGACGGCGCGCATGCGACGGCGGGTCGTCTGGGCCACCGGCGAGGTGATGGCGACCTTTTTGCCATAGCAGGCGTTGAGCAGCGTTGACTTACCGGCGTTGGGGCGGCCGACCAAGGCCACGAAGCCACTGCGGAAACCGGGCTCAACGTCGCCAAAGCCCGCGAGGCTGTCGTCCTCGTCGCACAGGGCGTCGAGTTCCTCGTCGCTCATGCCCTCAAACGGGTCGAACTCCTCGACTTCCTCATAGGCCTCGGTCGCCTTAGCATCCGGGGACTCGTCGTCCAAAATTTCATCGATAGGCTGCATATTGTCGGACATGGGAATCCCTTTCTAAATAAAGCCGAGCGCGTGGGCAAATACCAGCAAGCCCACAATCGCGGCGGTGATTGAAAGTACGTATACCGAGGCGGCGGCGATGTCCTTGGCGCGTTTTGCCAGCGGATGGAGCTCCTGGGTCGCCAGATCGACAATGGCCTCCATGGCGGTATTGCACAGCTCGCCGTGAATCACCAGGCCGCAGCAGATGATAATCGTGGCCCACTCGGCAATGTCGAGCCCCACGATGCAGCCGGCAATGATGGTGCACACGCCCGCTACGAGCATAACCTTAATGTTGCGCTCGGTCTTGACGGCGGTGACGAAGCCCTCCATGGCGTAGGAGAACGACTTTAAAAAGGACGGATGGTCCTTGTTCGATCCGGGAATCATAAGCGGCTCCTAGTCGTGGGCATGATTGGTGATGGGGCCGACGTGAACGAGTTTGGGGTCCTCGCCGCGCTCGAGCGCCAGATCGCGCAGGATAGCGTCCTCGCGGGCCTCCATGACCTCGGCCTCGTCGTCCTCGATATGGTCATACCCCAGCAGGTGTAGCATGCCGTGTACGAGCATCAGGCGGCACTCGTCGGCAGGGCTATTGCCAAAGCCGGGGGCCTGACGGGCAATGACCTGCGGGGCCAAGATGATATCGCCGAGCTCGAGCGTCTCGTCGGCGGGAATATCCTCGTCAAAGGCCGAGTCGCATTCAAACGAGAGCACATCGGTGGTGCGGTCGATGTCACGCCACTCGTGGTTGAGCTCGTGCATCTCGTCCTCGTCGACATACGAAAGGGAAATCTCGACTTCACGTTCAACGCCCTCGGCGGCAAGCACAACCTCGCAGATGTGCTCCACCTCCTGCGCGTCGAGCAGCGTATCGAGCTCGGCATCGTTGCTGATCAATACACTCAACGGGACTCCTTTCGGTCGCGCGGGCGCTGCTCGCGCACGTCATCATAAGTATCGTATGCCTCGACGATACGTCCCACCAAGGCATGGCGCACCACGTCGGCGCGCTCGAGGTGCGAAAATGCGACATCGTCGACACGGCCCAAAATCTGCTCAACGTCAGCAAGACCGCCACGACGACCCACCAGGTCGCGCTGGCTCAGGTCGCCGGTAATCACGAACTTGGAGTTAAAACCCAAGCGCGTCAGAAACATCTTCATCTGCTCAGGCGTGGTATTTTGCGCCTCGTCGAGCACCACGAAGGCATCGCTCAGCGTGCGGCCGCGCATATAGGCAAGCGGGGCGATCTCGATCACGCCGCGCTCCATAAGCTCATCGGTGCGCTCGCGATCCATCATGTCAAAAAGGGCGTCGTAGAGCGGACGCATGTAGGGATCGATCTTTTCCTCGAGGGTACCGGGCAAAAAGCCCAGGTTCTCCCCCGCCTCGACAACCGGACGCGTCAAGATCAGACGGCCCACCTCGTGGCGCTTGAGCGCGGCAACGGCGAGCGCCATGGCCAGATAAGTCTTACCGGTACCGGCAGGACCCAAACCAAAGGTGATGGTATGCGAGCGGATGGCATCCACATAGCGCTTTTGGCCGAGCGTTTTGGGGCGAATGGCACGACCGCGATACGAAAGCAGCACGTCATCGCGAAGCGACGTAGCCTCGTGCTCACCGTCGCGCAGAACGGCCAGACAGCGCGAGATATCGTCGGCAGAAAGCGTGCGCCCGGCAGCAGCCTCACGAAAGGCATGTTCGAAAAAACGCGCCACGAGTTCGACCTCATCCGGGTCACCGCTCACGGCGATGCTATCGCCACGGGCGACCACATGGGCGCGCACCAAGTTCTCGAGTGCACGAAGGACGCCGTCGCCGGCGCCCAAAACGCGCGAGGGGTCGATACCCTCGGGAACGGTAAGTCTAATCTTCGAGGCTTCCATGAACCTCCCTGCGCGCATGGACCAAGCCGGAATCATCGACTCCGATGATAGCAACATCGAGCAGGCACGGGGCTGTGAGTCCACAGGTATCGTCAAGACGGGCATGATGGAACGAGCCGAGCGTCAGGTTGTCACCATACTCGAGCACGGCACGCTCGACCGTGCCCACGCGACGACGAGCGTCGGCAATGGCGAGCTCCTGCGCGGCGGCCCGCATACGGCGGCTGCGCTCGGCCATAACCTCGGGCGGCACTTGGTCGGGCATGTCGGCAGCAAGGGTACCGGGACGCTTGCTATAGCGGAACACGTGCATACGCGAGAAACCCACACGGCGACACAGCGCCAGCGACTCCTCGAACTCCTGATCCGTCTCACCAGGAAAACCGACGATGACATCGCACGAAAGAGACACCTGGGGCAAGTTGGCGCGAATCATGCGCACCGTGTCCTCAAAGGCCTCGGCACTATAGGGACGACCCATGCGATGCAGCGTCGCCGTACAGCCGGACTGTACGGGCAGGTGCAAAAACGGGGCAATACGCTGCGGATAGCGCGCCATAACCTTAAGCAGGCGCTCAGAGATATCCATGGGTTCGACCGAGGAAATGCGCACATGCGCAATAGTCGTGCGCTCCATGATGGCCTCGAGCAGCTCATCGATTTCGACATGCTCGTCGGTCGCGCTCTTGCCATCGTAGGCACCCAGGTTCACACCGGTCAGCACCACCTCGGGCACGCCGGCCTCCTGGGCCTCGCGAACTTGCTCAAGCACGGACTCGACGGGCACGGAACGCTCGGGACCGCGGGCCTTCCACACGATGCAATAGGTGCAACGGTGGTTGCAGCCATCCTGGATCTTCACGCCCAGCCGCGAACGACCGAGCGCATCGACCACGTCACCATCGCTGCAGGCGGGAACGCTATCGGACTCAACGCCCAGCACATCGCAGACACGTTCGGCGACATCGATCTTAGACGGCTCGGCAATCACGCGATCCGAAAGCTCCAACAGCTCCTCGGGATGCAAATTGACCACGCATCCGGTCACGACCACATAGGGCTCATTTGGATGGGCCAGCGCATGACGGACGGCCTTACGGGTCTTGGCCTCGGCCTCGCCCGTAACGGCACAGGTGTTAATGACGATCAGATCGGCATCCTGGGGCTCCACAATAGCAAAGCCCAAGCGCATAAGATCGGCAGTGATACGGTCAGACTCAACCCGGTTGACACGGCAGCCGAGGTTGACGACGGAAATATGGGGTGCGAGCACGCGGGCTCCTTAATCGAGGATATCGTCGAGGGCACTCTTGATACGGTCGGTCACCGACTTCTTACCGGAAGCGACGTCATCGCCCATCTCATCGGCAAAAGCACGGAGCAGCTCGCGCTGCTTATTGGAAAGATTGGTGGGAACGACCACGCGCAGTTGCACGATCAGGCGGCCACGCGAACCGCCACCGCCAATGCGCGGCATGCCGTAATTATTGACGCTCACGGTGTCGCCGTACTGGGCGCCGGCGGGAACCGTCACCTTAACGACCTCGTCGGGCATAATGCCCTCGACCTCGATCTCGCATCCGAGCGCAGCCTGCGCAATCGAGATATCGCTCACGAGGTACAGGTCGTCGCCGTTGCGCTTAAAGCGCTCATGGTCGACAACGCGCACGTTGACAATCAGGTCACCTGAAGGCTCACCGCGAAGGCCGGCCTCGCCAAAGCCGCTCACACGCAGCTGGCGACCGGTCGAAACGCCGGCGGGAATATCGATGTCAATCTTCTCATGCGAAGGCGTGCGGCCCTGACCGTCGCAGGTCTCGCAGGGATGGTCGATAACCGTACCCTCGCCATGGCAGTCGGGGCAAGGCGAGGAAGACTGAACCTGGCCCAGGAACGAACGCTGAACCGTCGTGACGTAGCCCGTGCCGTGGCAGCGACTGCACTGCTTTTCCTGTGCACCCTCGGCCCTACCGGTGCCATTGCAATCCTCACAGGGAGCAAGGCGGTCATAGCTGATCGTCTTTTTGCAACCGAGCGCCGCCTCCTCGAGCGTCACCGAAAGGGAGATGGCCATGTCACGTCCGCGACGACGCTCACGACGGCTGCGGGCGCCACCGCCGGCACCGCCGCCAAAGAACGACGAGAACAAGTCGTCCATGCCCATGCCACCAAAGATATCGTTGATATCGACGTAGCCCGAACCACCAGGGCCGTCGGCAGTGCCGTAACGGTCGTAGTTAGCACGCTTCTGCTCATCGGAAAGAACGGAATAGGCCTCGTTGAGCTCCTTGAACTTGGCCTCGGCCTCGGGGTCGTCCGAAACATCCGGATGTACGGTACGGGCCTTCTTTAGAAACGCACGCTTGATCGTCCGCGCGTCGGCATCCCTATCGACGCCAAGCACCTCGTAGTAATCCCTATTTTCCGACACGACCGAATCCTTCCGACTTTCATTATTGTCACAGTGCGTCCTATACCCAAGCTGGGCCGACCGCAAACAGAGGGTTTGATGTTATTGCATTTGGTACGGCGAGAGCATGGCCCGTTGCGAGCAGCTCGCGAACCAAACCGACACGAGCGCGAACATGAAGCCGTTGGCAAAACCGTTGGCAAACTGCATCGCGCCGCGCTTCCACCACAGCAGACTGCGATGAAGCACGCCGTCCGAAAGCACCATGAACAGGCCCATGGTAAACGGAATAAAGCACATCACGGCAAAGGCCGAGAACACGCCCGAGATGGCCGAGAGTACCAAAAACGGCGCCACGATGCCCATAAGGTAAAAACCGGTACGAGCTTTGCCTTCCAAGCGCTCGGCCTCAACATGGGCGCGGCCGACCAGGTCGCCGCCCGCGGCACCGTTGGTGCCAGCATGACCCATGCCGCTAATGCGGACCTCGTCGCCATCGTGCGTGCCGGCAGGAAACTCAATCGTCTGCTCGGAGGTTACGCGAGTACGACCGCTGCCACCGCAATCGGGGCAGGGATCGGCCACGACCTTACCGGAACCACCGCACTCGGGGCAGACCGACTGGAACGTGCCCGCGCCAAACAGGAAGGACAGGTCGACGTCGATGTGGCCGCGGCCACCGCAGCTCGGGCAGGTATGCGCATGCTCAGACGAAACGGAGCCCGAGCCTCCGCAGTGACCACAGGTATCGAAGCGCGTGTAGCGGACGGTCTTGCGGGCACCGCCCTTGGCCTCCTTGGCGTCGAGCTTAATATCGACGACCACGTTGGCGCCGTTCTCGGGATTATAGGCAGCCTGGCCGCGACGCTGCTGGCCCCAGGCGCCACCAAAGGGAAAGCCGCCCTCAAAGGGATTGCCATAGCCCGTGTTGCCGGCGTAGCCGCCACCATAGGGCGAAGCCGTAGGAGCACCGGCGAAGGGATTGCCAGAACGCATGGCGTCGTAGCGCGCACGTTTTTGCTCATCCGAAAGCACGGCGTAGGCCTCGGAAACCTCTTTAAACTTTTCCTCGGCATCCGGCTCTTTGTTGACGTCCGGATGGAGCTTGCGGGCCTTTTGCTGGAAGGCCTTTTGAATATCACGCGAGGTGGCGTCCTTGGAGACACCCAGAATCTCGTAGTAATCTTTTTCGTTCATCGTCGCCATGCGCGGCAACCTCCTGCTCACAGCAGCGTATATATTCCGGTAATTCTACCCGAGCGGCCTAAGCTAGATCCCAAAACAGCTCGAACAGAACATTTCCATCGAGCCAGCCCAGGTGGGTCGGCGCCAGACGAGCTCGAACATGGCCCGCGACGACATCTGCCGAAGTAAAGGGTCCCTCATGGACCCCGAGCGTCTTAGGCACCCAAGTGGCAAGACCCAATTCGAGCGCGCGATCGCAAGCGGCTGTCAGCCCATCGGCCGGGATGACACGAGCCGCGCGAACCAACAGGTCGGACGCGACACCGCGCGTCATGCGACAGGCGAGCATCAGGTCTTCGGCCGCAGCCTCGCGCTGCGACAGATGTTCGGCCTCGAACGCCGTCGCGTCATCGTCACGTTGCACCAGACGCACGCGGTACGCATCGCCTCGAGAAGACACGCCGGGGAACAAACCTGCAAGACGGTCGAAATCCTCGGCGTCGAGCATGCCCGCGGCAGAACGACCCAGGCCCAGATAGCCCCGTCCGGTCCAGTAGGCAATGTTATGGGCGCACTCATGGCCGTCGAGCGCGTAGCTCGCCACCTCATACGGGTGAAAGCCGGCGGCACCCAGGAGCTCGCGTGCCAAGTCCATGCACGAAGCCTGAAAATCCTCGTCGGGCTCGAGCGACTCGTCGCGGCACGCCATGCGATAAAGGGGCGTCCCCTCCTCAAGCGTGAGCGGGTAGACCGACACATGATGCGGCGCCGCCGACAACACGCCATCGAGCGTGCGCTGCCAGCTTACGGCGGTCTGCCCGGGAAGGCCACACATGAGGTCACAGGACACATCGAGCCCAGCGTCCTTAACCGTCGTGATAGCAGCGAGCGCCCGATCGGCATCGTGAATACGGCCAATCGCAGCAAGCTCGGAGTTGTCGAGGGTTTGGACTCCCAGAGAAATGCGCGTGACGCCCACCCCGGCAAGCGCCGCAGCAAGTTGCGAAGTCAGCGACTCAGGATTGGCTTCGCAGGTAAACTCAACGGGCTTGCACCACGCAGAGATACGCTGGGCGAGTTCTACCAGACGCTCCCCCGCCAGCGACGGCGTGCCGCCGCCAACATAGACGGTACGGATCTGCGCAAGCGCCCCGACGTCTCCAAAGGCATCAAGGCGCGCATACAACTGCTCAAAATAGGCATCGAGTGCAGCGCACAGGTCGCACGGAGCAAAACTGCGCGAGTCAAAGTCACAGTACCGGCACTTTTGGGCGCAAAACGGCACGTGCACGTACAGCGCGGTAACGGCCACCCTTAGACCTCCAGCGGATGAGCGGGCACCGACTCGCCAGCGGCAAGTGCTGCCTCGCAGGCCACCACATCGCGTTCGATATCATCGACCAATGCCATGAACTCCTCGTATGTGGAGCAACGCACCACCTGAGCGCGCCAGGCGGCAGCATGGGGCATGCCCTTTAAGTACCAGCTTGCATACGTACGGGCGCGCGACATAAGCGGCAGAAGCTCGTGCGTGAGCGTAAGGTGCTCGCGCAGGGCACCCAAGCGCTCGCGTGAGGAGCGAGACGGCACCGGCGTGCCATCGAGTGCAAGGGCTCGGGCATCGCCGAACACCCACGGATTGCCGTAGATGCCGCGCGCGATAAACACCGCACTGGCACCCGAGCTTTGCAGATGCTCAGCAGCGTCCTCGGCCGAGAACACATCGCCCGAACCGATAACGGGAATCTCGACGGCGTCGGCCACCTCATCGACGACCGACCAATCGGCCTGGCCCGTATAGAGCTGCGTGGCACAGCGGCCGTGCACCGCCACCGCAGCTGCTCCTGCTCCCTCGAGCATCTGGGCAAACGTCGCGGCATTGCGGTCTTCGGCATAAAAGCCCTTACGGATCTTAACGGTCACGGGCACGTGCGCCGCGCCCACCGCCGCCTCGACGATCTTCTCTGCCAGCTCGGGCGTGCGCATAAGCGCCGAGCCCTCGCCCTTGGTGACGACCTTGCGAGCCGGGCAGGCCATGTTGATGTCGATCAGCGACAGGCGATCGCCCACACGCTCCTCGACAGCGGCGACGGCGCTCGCAAACTGATCGGGTTTGGAGCCAAAGAGCTGCACGCAGATCTGCTGCTCCTCGTCGGCCGGCAGCACCAGGCGCCACGTCTTGTTGCTCGCATAGGCAAGGCCCGCCACGCTCACCATCTCGCTATAGGCAAGATGGGCACCGCGACGGCGGCACATGATGCGATAAGCGGGGTCGGTCACGCCGGCCATGGGAGCCATGAGGAACGGCTGCTCGGCATAGGCACCCAGCAGCCGCAAACTGTATTCAGAAAGCGACATAGACCTACTCGTCCACCTTGAGGATCGCCATAAAGGCCTCCTGCGGGACCTCGACCGAACCGATGGCCTTCATGCGCTTCTTGCCCTCTTTCTGCTTCTCGAGCAGCTTGCGCTTACGCGAGATATCGCCGCCATAGCACTTGGCCAAAACGTCCTTGCGGCGCGCCTTGACGGTGGAGCGGGCAATGATCTTGTTGCCGATGGCACCCTGGATAGGCACCTCGAACAGCTGACGCGGAATGATTTCCTTGAGCTTGTCGCACAGACCGCGGGCCAGGCCATAGGCCTTGTCCTTGTGCACGATAAACGAAAGCGCATCCACCTCGTCGCCCGAAAGCAGGATATCGAGCTTGACGAGCTCGGAGGGACGGTACTCGTTGAATTCGTAGTCGAGCGAAGCATAGCCCTTGGTACGGCTCTTGAGCTGGTCAAAGAAGTCCAGGATGAGCTCGGCGAGCGGCATGTCGAAGCGCATCTCGACCGATTTGCTCGTGAGATGGATCATGTCGGTCGTAACGCCGCGGTGCTCGATAGCGAGCTGCATGACGGCGCCCGTATACTCGGGCGGGCAGATAATCTTGGCCTTGAGGTAGGGCTCCTCAATGCGCTCGATGCGCGTAGCCTCGGGCAGATCCTGCGGGCTGCGGACATCGACCATCTCGCCGTCGGTCTTGTAGACGTGATAGTCGACCGAAGGGCTCGTGGCAATGAGGTCAAGGTTGAACTCGCGCTCCAGGCGCTCCTTGACGACCTCCATATGCAGCAGGCCCAAGAAGCCAACGCGGAAACCAAAGCCGAGCGCCACCGAGGTCTCGGGCTCCCACACCAACGACGGATCGTTGACGTGCAGCTTATCGAGAGCGTCACGCAGGTTCTCGTAATCCTTGTTGTCGATCGGGAACAGGCCCGTATAGACCATGGGCTTGGCCTCGCGATAGCCGGGAAGCGGCTCGGGGCAGGGATTCGACGCCCACGTGAGGGTATCGCCCACGCGCACGGCCTCGGGGTCCTTCAAGCCCGTGACCACATAGCCCACCTCGCCAACAGTCAGCGCATCGACCGGGGTCTCGGCGGGACGCTTGACGCCCACGCCATCGACCAAAAAGTCGCCCTTGGCCTGCATCATGCGCAGGGTATCGCCCTTCTTGATGGAGCCGTCAAAGACACGGACCGTGGCAACGACGCCGCGGTACTCATCAAAATACGAGTCCAAGATGAGCGCCTTGAGCGGCGCATTTGCATCGCCCTTGGGAGGCGAGATCAAAAAGACGATGGACTCCAGCAGATCGTGGATGCCCTCGCCGGTCTTGCCCGACACGCACACGGCATCGTCGGCAGGAATCGCCAGGTCATCCTCGATCTCGGTCTTGACCTCGTCAGGGTGGGCCGAGGGCAGGTCGATCTTGTTGATGGCCGGAACAATGTCCAGATTGGCGTTCATGGCGAGTGTCGCGTTGGAGACGGTCTGCGCCTCGACGCCCTGAGTGGCGTCCACGACGAGCACCGCGCCCTCGCAGGCGGCCAGCGAACGCGAGACCTCGTAGGTAAAGTCCACGTGGCCCGGCGTATCGATCAGGTTGAACTGATACGTCTCGCCATCGTCGGCGTCATAGGAAACGCGGACGGCATTGGACTTGATCGTGATGCCGCGCTCGCGCTCGATGTCCATCGTGTCAAGCAACTGCGACTCCATGTCGCGCTCATCGACGGTATGAGTGAGCTCGAGGATGCGGTCACTGATCGTGGACTTGCCATGGTCGATATGCGCAACAATCGAGAAGTTGCGGATGTGGGAAATGTCAATTGAAGTATTCATGCGGACTATCTTACCCGAGCGGTACAAAAAATGGAGCCTGTTCCATAAAACAGGCTCCATTTATGCGCGTAATCTGTTTGGTGTGAAATTTACAACTTAGGCGTTGATGCTGTTCACGAGCTTGGCAAGACCGGACTTGCGGTTGGAAGCCTGGTTCTTGTGGATAACATGCTTGGCGGCGGCCATGTCGAGACGCTTGGTGACGGTCTTGAGGGCAGCCTGGGCCTTCTCGGCGTCGCCCTCGGCGACGGCGGACTGGACGTGCTTGGTCAGCGTCTTGAGCTCGGACTTGACAGCCTTGTTACGCATG
The DNA here is from genome assembly GCA_958346935.1 of uncultured Collinsella sp. Lineage (GTDB taxonomy): Bacteria > Actinomycetota > Coriobacteriia > Coriobacteriales > Coriobacteriaceae > Collinsella. The sequence goes on along the minus strand of CATVTM010000036.1, from coordinate 6,754 downwards.
CGAGCTGCCTCATTGGTGCGGATACGCTTCTTCTGAGACTTGATGTTTGCCACTTCTGGAGTTCCTTTCGAGTTCCTTGCAAAAAATGTATGACACCTCTGAGACACGGTGAGGTCATGCAAGCGCCTACTATAGCACGCTCCCCCACAAAGGGATAGAACGAATTCGTCAAATAGGCAGGTATCATCACGATTTTCTCAAGATGTTCGTAATCCAGAGCAAAAGCGCGGTCTCCGAATCAGCCGAACCCTTGAGCGCGAGCTCCACATCGACGGCACCCTCGAGCGCGGCAACGAGCTCGGTCATCGAAAAACGACGGGCCCAGGTAAGGTGATTTTTGACCTGCCAGGCCTGAAGCTTGAGCGTCGCGGCCAGCTCACGACCCTGTCCACGCGCATCGAGTGCCTTGGCGACGATAAGCTCGCGAATGCGCCCGCACAGCAGCGTGTAGGTCCACACATAGCTCTTGGCGGGCAGTAGATTGAAGAGCTCAAGCGAGCGGCGCATGTCACGGGCCGAGACCGCATTGAGAAAGTCCCAGGGCTGAACTTCGGCCGTGCGCACGATCCAGCGCTCTACATCGACAAGCTCAATTTGTGGCGCCTCGACCATCTGGGCAAGCTTGGCCAAGTCGTTATCGAGCATACGAGTGTTCTCGCCCGAGCGCGAAACGAGCTCCTCGGCGGCGGCCGTAGAGATGGACTTTCCGTGCTGCGTCGCCATCTGCTGCACGCGGCGCGGGAGCTCCCAGCGCTTGGTGCCCGAACAGTCGATCACGGCCTTCTTGTCAATCTTGGCGATTGCCTTATACAGGCGCGTATTCTTGGCAAGTGAGTCGGCAATAATGAGACAGACCGTCGTGGGGCTGGGACTTGCGAGGTACTCGACAAGCGGTTCCGAGACCGCCTTGGCAAGCTTGGAGCAGCCGTCGAGGATCACCAGGCGAAACTCGCTGCCCATGGGAAAGGTATTGAGCGAGCCGATGATCGACTCGATATCGGGATCTTTCGTCATGTCGCGCTCGTCGAGGTTGAACTCGACCATGCCCGTCTTTTCCAGACGCGCCTTCATACGCGAGACGGCGTGGTCGCGCTTGACCCCATCGCTACCGACGATCAGATATGCCGGCAGCAGACCGGTTTCGGACATTGCGCTCCCCTCTCGCAGGCTCTCATGTTTGTACCGTGCCATTTTAGCCCAGGGGTTGGTCCCGCGCCAACGACGGCATCACGGTCGCTGGCATCGCATGGCAAAGCCCTTCGCGGTCGGCGTGACGGTAATGTCGCCGTGTTCGATGGTGCATGCGAACTCACCACCCGCTTCCTTAACTGCATCGATGCAGGCATCCGACGGATGGCCGTAACGATTCCCCTCGCCGGCGCTCGCGATAGAGAACTCGGGCTTAAGCGTGCCCAGCAGGTCTGTGTCGACGGAAACTTTTGAGCCATGATGCCCCAGCTTGAGCACATCGATATCTCCCACCTCCCGTACAAACTCGCGCTCCTGATCGAGCTCGGCGTCACCAGTAAGGAGCACGCGCAGGCTCTTGCCTTCCTGAGCGTAGGAGAGCAGCAAAACAAGAGAGTCCTCATTGCCCTCGCCATCCACCGTGTCAAACGGCCACATCACACGAGCCCGAAATGCGCCGATATCGACCGTGTCTCCGCGAGCCACCTGCCGATACGTTACACCCGGGCGATTCAGGACCTCAGTAGGCGCGCCGTCAAGTGCATCGGCCGCGACCGCAATGGTTCCAACCGAAAAACGATCGAGTACGTCGGGAAGACCGCCCCAATGGTCTTCGTCCCAATGCGTCACGAAGACGGCGTCGATATGGTGGACGTTATTGCGAACCAACGCCGACACCACGCGGTCATCGAGCCCACAGTCGACGAGTGCCACGGCGCCACCCTGGCGAATAAGAATCGCATCGGCCTGGCCAACATCGAGGACCGTTACCGAAGGCGGAGCGAATCGATCCCAGTAGACGTACGGAATCGCAGCCAAGAGCACCAGGCATGCAAGCCCCACCGCCATAGGACGTGCACGGGGACGCGGCCACCAGACAAGCAGAACCGCCAGCAAACACGGCACTAGGTAAATCCACATGCTATCGGGCGGCACGCTCACGGATGCACCCGGCACGGCGGCAAACAGCTGCTCAAAGAACAGCGCGCAACGGGCGGCAATCATGGGCACAACGAGCGCCCAAGTCCGCAACGGCGCCAGGAGCGAAAAGGGAACCAGCACGATCGACACGGCGAGCAGTGCGCTCACCACCGGACCGAGGACCGCATTTGCCAGCGGAGCAATGAGCGAGAACGTACCGAAGGCAGGAATGGTAATGGGAAGTGTCGCCAGTTGCGAGCACAGCGTGACGGAAAGCATGCTGGCAACGCCCGACGGAACACTCAGCTCACCCAAAGCGTAGGTCGCATAGGGGCAAAAGCACAGAATGGCTAAGACGCTGGCACATGAAAGCTGAAAGCCCATCTCGAACAGAACCGTCGGCCGCAGCAACACAAAGATGGACATGGTAACGAAGAGTGCCGATGCGCCGTGCCGGCGCCGCCCCGCGCCGTTTACGACAAGCGTCGCGAACACCATGCAGCACGCGCGCACGGCAGAGGGAGACGCGCCCGTAAAAGCAGCGTAGCCCACAAGCGTTATCGCCAATATCGCCCGTTGAAGACCGCGTGAGCACCGAGTCTTTTGCAATACACCCTCGATTACAAACCCCACGATTGCCAAATGGCTGCCCGAGACGGCGATAAGATGCGCCGTTCCCGTCACCGAAAACCAGTCGCCCGCCGGCTGGGCGCGCAGCTCGGCCGAACGACCGCAGACGACACCGGCTATGAGTGCACGCGCCGGGTCGGTCGCAGGCGCGATGGACGCAAGCAGCCCATTTCGCAGCCGAAGCAGCGGCCCCGGAGAGTCTTCATCGACCGACAAAATCCGAACGACTTTAACCTTGCGCACCTCGCCTCGGAGCACGCGCGATCGTCCATACGCATCGTTCTCAAAACGTGAAACGCGACCGATAACACGCACGTGCGCCCCGACCTTGAGCTCGAGGTCGCACGATAGGCGAACCATTGCCAAGTTCTTACCGTCCGTGCGTGCCTCGCAGGTATAGGAATACACGTCGTCGTTTATGGATGGGTCATCCTGCACGACAAACTCAAGGCTGCTTGCCGCTCGACCGTCGAGCGCCTTCGAGGCGCTTAGCACGCCCACAGCCCACCACGCCGAGACGACCGCTCCCGCCACGAGACCGACGGACGCGGCATACAGCCACCGCTTCCAAGGGGCAAGCCGCGCACAAGATTGAGCCAGCACAACGAATACCGCCGCCGTAACGGGAATGGCCCATAGCGGCCCGACCGCCGAAGCCCGCTCCCACAGCAGCGCATCGGCGGCCACGTTGAGCACCAAGGCGCAGCTCATGCACATGCCGGCACACAGGGCCATCGTCCACGGCATCAGAGGCCGCGGAGGCATCACATGCTCGCGCTCGGTCGCACTCATACGCAGATGGAATCTTTGATTTTGGCAAGCTTCTTCTCGCCGATTCCCGACACACGCATCAGATCGTCAACCGAGGCAAAACCACCGTTCTTTGTCCGCTCATCGATAATCGACTGGGCCATGGAGGGACCGATGCCCGAGAGCGTCTGCAGCTCTGCCGCGCTTGCCGTATTGATATTTACTAGGCCTGTTACGCCACTCACGCCCGATGATGCGGAAGCCCCACCATCAACACCAGCTTCCGCAATGGACGCCTGCTGCTCCCCTACCGTTGGAACGTGAATCTTCTGTCCATCGACGACCTTAGATGCCCGATTGAGCCCCGTAACGTCTGCCTCGGGCGCCAGCCCGCCGGCGGCATCAATCGCCTGAGCCACCCGCGCGCCGTCCTTGAGACGATATACACCGGGCGACACAACGGCGCCATCAACATCGACATAAACCTCTGCCGCGGCAGACGCCTTAGGCGAAGAGCCTTCGGATGTCTTTCCGCTCGAGGCATCGCCGGATCCCGGCTCCACTAACGAACCCGAACCATCAGTGTGCTCAAACGACACACTGCCGGCACCGCCGCCAAGGTTCGCCATCGCCAGTCCACTCGCCATCGCAATGACGACCAGTATCGCCATCACCACTGCCTTATGACCGAGCAGCTTGTCCGCCAAGCGGTCCATCCGTTTGACCCGTTCGTGTTGTTCGCGCTGCGCCATAGCAAAACCTCCCAACAACATCGTGTCAGGAAAAGAGCCCTGCAACAGCCATGCTTCAAAACCGGTTTTCGCGGTCAAACCAAAAGCTGACCAAAACCTTGCACAAATCTGTCCATTTATTCAGGCACACGTCAGCAAATGAACACTTAGCCGCAAAATGCCCAGATAGCAAAAGACCGACGATGCAGGCGCATCGTCGGTCTATGCACAAAATTACTCGTGATCTTGGTAAATCTCACGCGGAGCAAGCTCCGAATGTTTGCGTTTTAAGGTCTTAGGGGCCTTATACGTGTTGCTCTCGAAGTCGATGTACTCGGTCTGCTTGAGCAGGCGCTCGATCATCTCCTCGTGATCAAACAGATCCCAGGCCTCATGCACGGCATCGAGTTTAGCGTGCGTCTCGGGACGGCGCGGCATAAACAGCGTGCAGCAGTCGGGAGCGGCCTCAGTCGAGATATCGAACGTGCCGATCTCCTCGGCGCGCGCGATGATCTCCTGCTTGTCCGAACCGATGAGGGGACGGAACACGGGGATCTTCACGGCCTCGTTGACGGCCATGATGTTCTCAAGCGTTTGGGAGGCAACCTGCCCAAGTGATTCGCCCGTAACGATAGCCTTGGCACCCTCGATGTGTGCAATGCGCTCGGCAACCGAATACATAATGCGGCGATACATAATCACGCGCAGGTTGCTGGGACAGGTGACCGAAATCTCACGCTGGCAGTCGCCAAACGGCACCACGTACAGGCGGCCGATCTGGACACCCGGCTCAAGCGCATGGATAATGTCCTGCACCAAATACTCGCTCGTATCGGGCGTCTGCGGACGACCGGAGAAATGTACCGGCACGCACACCGCGCCGCGACGCGCGAGCATCCAGGTCGCCACCGGAGAATCGATACCCGACGACAACAGCGTCACGACCTTGCCGGCAGAACCCACCGGCAGACCGCCCACGCCACGCTCGGAGCGCGCATACACGTAGACGCTACCCTGGACCACCAGTACGTGCACCATCGCATCGGGGTCGTGCATTTGAACCTTTTTATCGGGGAAGGCCTCGCACAGTACCTCGCCCACCTGACGATTGATATCAATCGAGGTGAGCTCATAGTCGGTATTGGAGCGCTTGGCGTGCACCTTAAACGAATCGAAAGGACCAAACTCGCGCAGCGCCTTGACGGCGGCGGCACAGTACTCCTGCGGGTCGCGGTTAGTGTGATACGCCAAAGACACACGAGCTACGCCGGGAACGGTGCGAATGACACGCGCTGCCTCGTCGGCCTGATGCTCGTTAAAGGTCACGAGGATATAACCGGAAATTCGAGACACGGCATTCACGGAAAAGGCGGCCAAGGCCGCCTTGATGTTATCCATGAGGATATGCTCAAAATGTGCGCGGTTCTTGCCCTTCAGTCCAACCTCGTGATAGTGGACCAGACAGACGCGAGCTGCCATTTAGGCTTCAGCAACCTTGTGGCCGAGCGCCTTCTCGTAACGGGCCTCGTCGTAAGAGATGTCGCCATCGACAATCTCGTCCATAGCCATCGAGATGGTATCGGCACCGGAAAGCCCGATGGTGATGTCATCGACATCCTGGACGGCAAGCACGCGGTTGTGCTGGCCACGCAGCATGCTATTGATGTCGCAGGCGCGCTTGGAGGCAAGCGAAGCGAGCAGGAAGCGGTTGTGATCGGTCTTCTCCAGAAGATCGTCAATGCAAGGCTTTACAACGGACACGGACCTCAGATCCTTTCATGCATATCGAGAACGCGAACGAGCTCATCGGTCGCGCGGTCGAGATCGTCATTAACCACGACGTCGTCGTAGCGGTCGGCAAGGGCAAGCTCATCGGCGGCGTTTGCCATACGCAGCTCAATCGTCTCGGGCGTCTCGGTACCGCGACCGACTAGACGCTCGCGAAGAACCTCAAGCGAAGGCGGCTTGATAAAGATCAACACGGCCTCGGGGAAACGTTCCTTCACCTGCAGGGCGCCCTGGACATCGATCTCCAAAATCAGAGAGGCGCCCGAGGCGAGCTTGGACTGGACCTCGCTCACCAACGTGCCGTAGCAGTTACCGTGGACCTCGGCCCACTCAACAAACTCACCGTTTGCCACGCGGCGGTCGAACTCCTCGCGCGTCAGAAAAAAGTAGTTGACGCCGTCGACCTCACCTTTACGTGGTGCTCGCGTGGTAGCCGAAACCGTCAGGCCCAGATTCGAGCGGCGCTCGCGCACACGAGTGACGAGCGTACCCTTGCCTGCGCCTGACGGTCCAGAAATCACAAAGAGCTTGGAATCCTGAGCGCTCACTTATTTGGTCAGCTGCTCGAGGAGCTGCTCGCGCTGACGGACGCCGAGGCCCTGGACGCGACGGGTAGCGGAGATACCGAGCTCCTCCATGATCTTGGCGGCCTTGGCCTTGCCATAACCAGGGAGAGACTCGATGAGGGTGGAAACCTTCATGCGGGAAGCGATGGGGTCATCGGAGTTGAGCACGGACTCGAGGGA
>CATVTM010000035.1 GCA_958346935.1 uncultured Collinsella sp. | reverse complement strand
GATCGGCAGGAAGGTCAACACGCTGCCCACGCCCGTGAGCACGCCGTCGACGGCGAGCGAGCGGACCACGTCGTTGGTACCAAACGCCTTGAGGCCGGCGTCGGCCGAGGCGATGATGGCAGCGATGCCGTCCTCCATAAGCCCCTGCAACGCCGCGCCGATCACGCCGAACGTCAGCCAAAAGACGAGGCCCATGATGAGGATGAACGCCGGAATGGCCGTGTAGCGACCGGTCAGGATGCGGTCGATTTTGACAGAGCGCACGTGCTCGCGGCTCTCATGCGGCTTGACGACGCAGCGACCGCACACGTCGCCGATAAAGCTAAAGCGCATGTCGGCCAGCGCGGACAGTCGATCGGTGCCGGCTTCGCCCTCCATCTGGGTAATGATGTGCTCAATGGCGTCGAGCTCGTTGCGGTCCAGGTGAAGTGCTTCGGTTACCAGCTCATCGCCCTCAACCAGCTTGGTCGCCGCAAAACGCACCGGGATATGAGCCGATGCGGCATGGTCCTCGATAAGGTTGGCGATGCCGTGAATGCAGCGGTGTAACGCGCCGCCGTCCGGACCGTCGGGCGCGCAAAAGTCCAAGCGCCCGGGGCGTTCGCGGAAACGCGCCACATGCAGGGCATGGTCCACCAGCTCACCGATACCCTCGTTGCGCGCGGCACTAATGGGGACGACCGGCACGCCCAGCAGACTCTCGAGCAGATTGACGTCGACAGCACCGCCGTTTGCCGTCACCTCGTCCATCATGTTGAGCGCGATGACCATGGGGCAGTCGAGCTCCATGAGCTGCAACGTCAGATACAGATTGCGCTCGATGTTGGTGGCGTCGATGATGTCGATGATCGCATCGGGATTTTCGTCAAGGATAAATTGGCGGCTGACGATCTCCTCACCCGTGTACGGCGACAGCGAATAAATGCCAGGCAGATCGGTGACGCTCGCCTCTGAATGGTTGCGAATGGTGCCATCCTTGCGGTCGACCGTCACGCCGGGAAAATTGCCAACGTGCTGGTTGGAGCCCGTCAGCTGGTTAAACAGCGTAGTCTTGCCGCAGTTTTGGTTGCCGGCGAGGGCGAAATGCAGTGGCGCACCCTCGGGCACGGCCGTCTTGGCCGCGCGGGGCGAATACGTGCCCTCGCCCAGTGCCGGGTGCTCCGTTGTGCCGATCGCCGCGTTGACGCGCGGGGCCGTATCCGTGTCGTGCACATCCACGAGTTCAATGCGAGCGGCATCGTCCTTGCGCAGCGTCAGTTCGTAGCCGCGTAGACGAATCTCGAGCGGGTCGCCCATGGGGGCGTACTTCATCATGGTGACTTCGGTGCCCGGCGTTAGGCCCATGTCCAAAATATGTTGTCGGAGTGCCTGGTCGTCCGATGTCACCGATGCGACAACGGCGTCTTTTCCAATCTCGAGCGTATCGAGTCTCACGTCCGCGTTCCTCCCCCGGCGCCCACAGGGCGTTGCATTTAGTTTACCTTGGTTAACCGTTTGCCATGGCTAACCAATTTAACCATGCATGATAGCGCGAACATGCAACGATATTCAATCGACAGATTGGTGCAAAGGGGACAGGTTACTTTGCACCAAAGCAGCCCGGCAGAGGGATTCCGGGACGTAGTTTCCTCAGGAGCCCCTTGCGGAAAGCGCGTCCCACTATTCAAGCTCGAAACGGGTCGCAGTTTCCCAACGAGACCCCTCGGGGAAACTGCGACCCAGAATTTGAGCTCGAAACGGGATACGGTTTCCCAAACAGGCCTCTTGCGGAAACTACATCCCGGAATCCCCGCTCAGACCGGGACGCATTTTCCCGGTCGCCCCTCTGCGAGAAAATGCATTCCACTTTGAAAAGCAAAACCGGGACGCATCTTCCGGACCGGGCATCAAAAAGCAAGTTGCGGTGGAATAGTTCCTGCTTGAGACTTCAACCAGCTAAAACAGGAACTATTCCACCGCAACTGTAAAGGCCCGCGCCGGCAACAAAATGTCATCAGCGCGGGCCTAGTGGGCGCTCACAAAGGCACGTTACTGAGACCCACTTCGTTTACGGAATGCCGAGCTGCACCGATATGCGATGCCCCGCCGGCTTACCAAGCAATGAAGCTCACCGTAGTCCTAGACAATCGGCGCAATGCCGGAGAAATGCAGATACAGTGAAATGATTGCCACGACAATGACCACCGCCGCGATCACCTTATCGTGCAGGTGCGGAAGCACCGGCTTACCGCGGCCTCGCTCGCCCGCAATGTAGACGGGGATTGCCGGAGCAAAAAGAATCGTGGTGATCATGACGCCTTGAAGTCCCGTCGACCACACTAGGAACAACGTATAGATAAAGCCGAGCGTGCCGAAGAACCTTGCTTTTCCGACACTCGGAGCATAAGGCCCATCCAGATGCTCGTTCTTCCAGCCGATCACCATGTAATAGGCAGCCGAGCAGACATACGGGACCAGAATCGTATTAACCGCGCAGCTATAGAAAAACTGGTAGGTACTCGCCGCCACGAACGACAAAATCAGAAAGAGCTGTGTGATGCCCGAGCTCACCAGAACCGTCATTACCGGCGCATCGCGCTTGTTCGTCTTGGCAAATGCCAAGGGGAACGACCCCTGACGCGCCGCTTCAAAAGGCGTCTCGGATGCAATGATGACATAGCCGAGCATAGCGCCGACCAGCGAAAGGATAACGCCCAGGTTAACGATGGCGGCACCAACCGGACCGATTGCGCACTCAAGAATTCCCGCCATGGAGGGCGTTGCAAGCTGTGCCATCTCCTCGCGCGGCATAATGCCGAGCGACAGCATCGAGATGATCAGATACAGGACGAACACCGCTGCAAATCCAAGTGCCGTCGAGCGACCAACGTCGCGCACATACTTTGCACGGCCCGAGATGACGACAGCGCCCTCGATGCCTGTGAAGACCCAGACAAGGGCAATCATGGTCGAGACAACCTGCTCGCCAAACCCAGGACCAGCCGGCTCTCCCCAAAAGTTGTCCATAAAGATATCGACGTTGAACTTACCCAGGAGAACAATGCTCAGCACGAAGAGTCCCAGCGGCACCAGTTTCGCCAACGTGACGATCGTGTTAATGCCTGCGGCCTCCTTGACGCCACGAAGCACCAGAGCGGTAAGGAACCACAGAAACACGCTAGCGCAGACGATGGAAAGCAGATTGTTGCCCGCACCAAACGCAGGGAAGAAATAGCCCAGCGCGCTAAACAGCAAGAGCGCAAAGCTCACGTTGGAAAGGCATGCGCTGATCCAGTAGCCCCAGGCGGAATTGAATCCAATGTAATCGCCAAAGCCAGCCGCAGCATATGCATAGATACCGCCGGTCAGGTCGGGACGAGCCTGGGACAAACCGTTGAACACCATCATCAGCGCAAAGACGCCGATAAAGCAAATCCCCCACGAGACGATAACTGCGCCGGTATTGGCTCCGCCCGCGGCCATATCGCCAGCAAGAGAGAAGATACCGCCGCAAATACTGGCGGTAATGACCATCATGGTCAGTCGAAAGAGGTCCAGACCATTGGGGTCGATAATCTCGTCGTTTTGAGCTTTAGAGGCCATTGTATGTGCACCCCCTTCATCATGTGATCGAATGAAAGATGGCCCGGACGTCCCGAATCGGGTGCCGAGCCATCGGTCAAGCGATCAGCAGGCTATTACAGCTACAGCGTTAGAAGCGCAGCGACAGGCAGGAGAGACCACCGTCGACCTTGCGATACTCGGAGGTGTCGACAACGAGTGTCTTGTAGCCCAGATCCTGCACGGCCTTGAGCACGGTCGGATAGCCCTCGGCCACGATAACCGTACCGTTGACCCAGATACAGTTGGCGCCATAGGCCTCGTCCTCGGGCACGACGATCTTGTTGTACTGGGCAAAGTCGGGCTTATCAATGAACTCACCGGAAACGAGCATGTTGTTGTCCTCGATGTAGTTGACGCCCGTCTTGAGGTGCAGGACCTCCTCCAGCGGAACCTCGGAACCCTCGAGACCCCAGCCCTCGAGAATCTCGCAGAACTGGCGGATGCCCTCTTCGTTGGTGCGTGCGGAGCGACCGACGTAGAAATGGTCGCCGACCATCATGACGTCGCCGCCGTCGAGCGTGCCGGGGGAAACGATGTGCTTCACATGCTCGTCATCAAAGAAGCGACGAACGACCGGCTCAATCTCGTCCTTCTCGCCGTTGCGGCTGTCGGCACCGGGATTGGTAATGATGGCGCCGCAGCGAGTGATGACGGCGGGGTCCTCGACAAAGCAGCTGTCGGGATACTGCTCGAGCGCCGGCAGCACCGACACGTCCACGCCGCACTGCTCGAGCGCATGCTCGTAATCATAGTGCTCCTCGATAGCACGCTCGTAGATGGGCTGGCCAAGCTCGGGGGCGCTCGTGATGCCATTGCTCAGGGACTTGCCGGGGCGACGGATGATAACGTGGCTGAACTTGGTCATGATGATCCTCCTTGGACCTCTTGGTAGAGGGCGGGACTTCTTGCGCCCGCCTTCCTTTCGATGGCTTTATCATAGGGCGTCTTTACCGTTTTGTATATTGTATACAATCCTGAACGGTAGGAATTTACCGGTAAGCGTATTTTCACTTCTTGGCGTTAAGTAGTACGATCTATCTGGTCGTTCTATAATTCAAGTAGCCTATTCAAGCAAAACGTATTTAATTTCTAAAATATACAGTTAAGGAATATAAGCCCATGGAAACGCTCCGAAGACCCCTGAAGGATCATGTATACGACTATATTTCGAGTCGCATAGACGCCGGTGAGCTTTCGGCCGGCGACCGTGTGAGCGAGCAAGCGATCTGCGATGCCATGGGCGTGTCACGCACGCCGGTTCGCGAAGCGCTCATCCAGCTGGCAAGCGATGGCTATCTGGACAACCTCCCCCGCCGCGGATTCCGCGTGCGCGGCTTTGACCAACAAAACGCCGTCGAGGTCTTCGAGATTATGGGGCTGCTCGACGGACAGGCAGCATACCTCGCCTGTCCCCTCCTGACCGAAGAGGACATCATGCAGCTGAAGTTTTTGGTTGGATCGATGGACCTTGCGATCCAAGGCGGTCTTATTCGAAAGTACGACGACATTCAGCGAGACTTTCACCTTACGTACTTCAACCGCTGCGGCAACGACCGCCTGCGCGACATGATTTCGCAGCTTGAGCGTTGCTTTATCAAGCGCGATTACGAGACTGTTGACCAGGAGACGGCGTGCGAGCTGCTCAATAAAGCCAACAACGAGCATGCTCATATTCTTGAACTGTTCGAAGCACGAGATGCGGCGGGCGTACGAGACTATGTTCGCGATGTCCATTGGAATACGGAGAACGCCCAGTTCACCGTTTGGTAGGAAGGCGACGAGAGTGGATTTTCGGACGTTCGCCTCACGAGAGTGGATAATCTCCCACTTTTAGTCGAATAGCAGGCCAAAAACGGGAGATTTTCCACCCTCGTGCCGAGCGGCCTAAAAGCCGTGACGGCCTAGGAACCTAAAGGCCAGGCGGATCCAGGGGCGGACCGCTACCTGCTTGTCCTCGTTGTCGACCGCAGTATTGGCGTTGCCGAGCGAAAGGCCGTGGCCACCCTGGTCAAAGACGTGCATCTCGCATGCAACGCCCTCCTCGGCCATGCGCTGCGCAAACGGGTAGACCTGCGCGACCGGCGCCGTCTTGTCGTCCGAAACGCCCCACACAAAGGTCGGGGGCATCTGGCGCGAAACGTGCGTGGTAGGGCAAATGTCGGTCAGGTGCTCATCGGTCGCCTCGCCGCCCGTCACCATCGACAGATAGTCGTTGAGCAAATCGCGCCCCGTCTTGCCACCCGTCTTGGGCACGCGCAGGTCGATGCGCGGGTCGCGCGTCTGCATATCGCGCACATAGGCGAGGTCAAGCAACGGATAGCCCAGCACCACGGCGTCGGGACGAATATCCTCCGGACGAGCCCCGGCAAGGCCCGCGAAGGGTCCGGTCTTCCACTGCGTTGCCAACGAGGCGCAAATCATGCCGCCCGCCGAGAAGCCCACGATGCACACGCGCTTGGGATCGACATGCCACTCGTCGGCGTTGGCGCGCACGGTAGCGACCATCTTGGCGAGGTCCGCCTGCGGGTGCGGAAAGCTCACGTCGCCCGTGGCGCTCGTCACATAGTTGAGCACAAAGGCCTGGTAGCCGCGGTCCAAAAACGCAAACGCCACCGGGTCCTGCTCGTGCGGAGCGATATGCGTAAACCCGCCTCCGCCGCAGATGATCACCGCGGGGCGGCGGCCATTGGGCTTGTCGGGCAGCGGCTCGGCACCCAGATACGTAAACGTCGCCGGATAATCCACGGTCGGCTCCTCGCCCCACAGCGCATGGTTCTCAATAATCATAGGTGCTCCCTCCGTGCGATTCGTGCGCACTCGTTTTTCGCACCTTAGCGTACCCCACTTGAGCCCGCGGCGCAGAAACACCCCCGCAATAAGTTGGCCTTCAACTGATATATCACAAAATCGCTGTTCAGAGGTATCGTTGGACAGCGTAAAATAGGAGCGCTGACCGTGCTGGGAAACACGTACGAAACGTTTCCGGCAAACCACACGCGTGCAACATGCGCGCCTGATACGTTGGAGGCATCTATGGGTCTGCTCGATTCGCTCAAGTCCACGTTCACTTCGTCGGGCGAGGCGTCCGTTCCGCCCGCAGCAAGCTTCGCCACCCGCGAAGGCGTCATCTACGCTCCTGTCAACGGCGTGCTCGTCAATCTGAGTGAGGTTCCCGACGAGACCATCGCCTCGGGCATGCTCGGCCAGGGCTACGGCATCGAGCCCATTACCGGCACCATTTACGCCCCCGCTAACGGCCGTATCGGCGCCACCACCGTCACCAACCACTCCATCGGCATGATCACCGAGGACGGTCTTCGCGTGTTCATCCATGTTGGCCTGGGCACCGTGGAAATGAACGGCAAGGGTTTTGCCCGCTTTGTCGAGATGGGCGACACGGTCAAGGCCGGCCAGCCGCTCATCAGCTTCGACCGCGACGCTATCAAGGCCGCCGGTCACGAGGACATCGTGACCGTCATCATCTCTGAGCTCGACCGCCTCAAGAGCATCGACCACGTCGGCGAGTCTGGCACGCTTATCGGCGGCAATCCGCTCGTCAAGCTTGGCGATCCGCTGCTGGTTGCCAAGACCAAGTAGCCAGGCCCCGCGCCACACAGCCAAAAGGCACCTCGTCAAGCGCCCGCGACCATTTGGCCGCGGGCGCTTTTCGTTTGAAAAACCATCCCGCCAATGCCTTATCTGTATAGCCCAAATGAGCCGAGCTGCTAGAATATCGAACTGTATGGATAACTATCATTCAACCGTTATGGGAGGATACGTGAACCGCACCAAAATCGCGCAGCTCTATGCCGATGCCGAGTCGCTCGGCGGCCAGACCGTCACCGTCGCCGGCTGGGTCAAGTCCGTCCGCGACATGAAGAACTTTGGCTTTGTTACGCTCAACGACGGCAGCTGCTTCCGCGACCTGCAGGTCGTCATGAACCGCGAGGCACTCGACAACTACGACGAGATCGCCCATCAAAACGTCTCGGCCGCACTCATTTGCACCGGCACCGTCAAGCTGACCCCCGATGCGCCCCAGCCTTTCGAGCTTTCTGCCACCTCCATCGAGGTCGAGGGCACGAGCGCCCCGGATTACCCGCTGCAGAAGAAGCGCGCAACCGTCGAGTTCCTGCGCACCCAGCAGCACCTGCGCCCGCGCACCAACCTGTTCCGCGCCGTGTTCCGCATCCGCTCTGTCGCGGCTGCCGCCATCCACCGCTTCTTCCAGGAGCAGGGCTTTGTCTACGTCAACACCCCCATCATCACCACGAGTGACTGCGAGGGCGCCGGCGAGATGTTCCGCGTGACCACGCTCGACCCCAAAAATCCGCCCCTCACCGAGTCCGGCGAGGTCGACTGGAGCCAGGACTTCTTTGGCAAGCATGCAAGCCTTACCGTGTCCGGCCAGCTCAATGCCGAGAACTTTGCCATGGCCTTTGGCGACGTGTACACCTTTGGCCCCACCTTCCGCGCCGAAAACTCCAACACCACGCGCCACGCCGCCGAGTTTTGGATGATCGAGCCCGAGATGGCCTTTGCCGACCTGAACGACTACATGGATAACGCCGAGGCCATGCTCAAGTACGTCCTTAAGGACGTTATGGCCACCTGCCCCGACGAGCTCAATATGCTCAACAAGTTTGTGGACAAGGGCCTGATCGAGCGCCTGGACCATGTGGCAAACTCCGACTTTGCCCGCGTTACCTACACCGAGGCTGTCGAAATCCTGGAGCAGGCAGTCGCTGCTGGCCACCAGTTTGATTACCCCGTCAGCTGGGGCATCGACCTGCAGACCGAGCACGAGCGCTTCCTGACCGAGGAGCACTTTAAGCGACCGACTTTTGTGACCGACTACCCGGCCGAGATCAAGGCGTTCTACATGCGCATGAACGAGGACGGCAAGACCGTCGCCGCCGCCGACTGCCTGGTGCCGGGCATCGGCGAGATTATCGGCGGCTCCCAGCGCGAGGAGCGCCTGGATCTGCTCGAGGCCCGCATCAAGGATCTGGGTATGAATCCCGAGCAGTACAAGTACTACCTTGACCTGCGCCGCTACGGTTCCTGCAAGCACGCCGGCTACGGTCTGGGCTTCGAGCGCTTGGTGATGTATCTGACCGGTGTGGGCAACATCCGCGACGTCCTGCCGCACCCGCGCACCGTGGGCAACGCCGACTTCTAATCGCCACAGCGCCACCAAACGCGTTCCAGCGCATCACGCCAGCGCCTCTCGGCAAGCCGAGGGGCGCTTTTTTCAACAGCATCCGTCAAGCTTTTGGCAAGTTTTTGGTCAGTTGGGCAGGGCTGTTGAAAACTCGACCCGCCGCTTGCCGACGGCCACCGACCGCCCAGAGTGCTCTGCGCCCCTGAGAAAGCCCCGCGTCCTAGGCTCCATACCGTCGCCACCCAAAACGGAAAGGACGTGGGCGCCATGACCGAAACCGCTGTTGAAACTTACGAGACCACGACGAGGGGCGCCGCCTCGATGGCAGCCTATCGCGCCGTTCGCATCCTGCAACTATTAAGCGAAAACACCGGCGAGGACAAGGCCATGCTTTCCGATGAGTTGATCCGGCGCCTCGCCCATCCCGACGACCCCGCCCGCATGCCCATCTCGGCGGCGCGGCGCAGCATCTACACCGCCATCTCCGCACTTCGCCATGCCGGATACGAAATTGAGTACAAGCGCGGCGTGGGCTATCGACTCTTGACCCGTCCGCTCACCGATGAAGAGATCATCCGGCTCCACGGTATGGTCATGCGCAACCGCTCCACGCCTATCGCTATCCGCAAGAGCATGGCGCAGCACTTAGTTGCCATGGCGAGCGCCGACGTTCGCGGCTACCTCGATACACCCGAACCCGCTCCAAGCGCAGGCAGCAAGGCTACCAAGGCAACACGCACGCCCATCAAGCGCATCGACACGTGCGAGCTCGTCGAGCAGGCCATCGACCACGGAACCACGGTGAGTTTTGATATTTCGAGCGTCACGGCACGTGGCGAAACCGAAGTAGCACGGATGACACTCCGCCCCTTTGCCATCAGGCAGCGCGATGGCATCTCGTATTTGCTGGGAACGGTCTATGACGCCCGAGGCGCCGATGACACGCTGCGTACCGTAGAGATTGGCCGCATGAGAAACGTCACCACACGTCTCCTCGACGGCAAGAAGCTTTTCGCCGCCCTGGACGAGGAGGAGGACGCCTCCGCTGCATAAGACCCTCCGCCGCCCATTCGACTACCCGTACCGCCCATCCGATTCTGTATTAAAAAACCCGCCAAGTTATTGTAAAAATGGACATCCGCGCTACTATAGTTCCACTTGCACTTTGTTTGAGTGCAGTGTTTCCAGCCATTTCTATACTGGGGGTAACGATATGAAGGACATCACCATCAGCCGCAGGAGCCTTCTGGTATCTGCTGGCCTGCTCGCGCTCGCTCCGCTCGCCGGATGCGGCGGCAACTCTGGTTCCGGCTCTGCTGCCGCCGGTTCCGACTACACCGTCGGCGTTCTGCAGCTCACCGAGCACTCCGCACTCGACGCCGCCAACGACGGCTTTGTCAAGGCCATCAAGAAGAGCGGCCTTAAGGTCAAGATCGACCAGAAGAACGCCCAGAACGACCAGTCCACGTGTAAGTCCATTGCCGACAAGTTTGTGGGCGACAACGTCAACCTGATTTATGCCATCGCCACGCCCGCCGCGCAGGCTGCCGCCGGCGCCACGGCCGATATCCCCATCGTGGGCTGCGCCATCACCGACTACGCCGCCTCCGGCCTGGTCCAGGACAACGACAAGCCCGGCACCAACGTCACGGGTGCTTCCGACCTCACCCCGGTCGCCGAGCAGCTCGAGATGATGCAGAAGGTCCTGCCCGACGTTAAAAAGGTCGGCCTGCTCTACTGCACCGCCGAGTCCAACTCCGACGTCCAGATCAAGGCCGCCAAGAAGGAGCTCGACAAGCTGGGCCTCGAGTACACTGACTTCACCGTCTCGAGCTCCAACGAGATTCAGTCCGTCGTCGAGTCTGCCGTGGGCAAGGTCGACGCGCTGTACTCCCCCACTGACAACACCATCGCCGCGGGCGCTTCGCAGGTCGGCCAGATCTGCAAGGAGAATAAGCTCCCCTTCGTGACCGGCGAGGAGGGTATGTGCATGGCCGGCGGCCTGTTCACCCTCTCCATCAACTATAAGGACCTGGGCTACGCCGCGGGCGAGATGGCCGTTAAGATCCTGAAGGGTGAGGCTAAGCCCGAGGATATGCCGATCAAGCACCTCTCGAGCAAGGACCTGGTCGTCGTCAAGAACGACGAGATGGCCGAGGCCCTAGGCATCGACCTTTCCGCTCTGGACGAGTAGCGCCATGCGCGGTAACGCGTCTAGGGCCCGCACGCGCGCCACAGCCGCGTTATTCAATATCTGAGCCACAGGGGCGAACGCAAAAGACCGGCGTTCGCCCTGCTTGTTACGGATGAGACAAAACATCCGGCCGCAGCTCTTTTATGCATTGTTACCGCTATCATGGTGACTCACGTGTCCACCCTATCCTAGGAGGTATGAAGCATGCTCATTGCATTGCAGGGCGCCGTTTCGCAGGGCGTCCTCTGGGGCATTATGGTACTTGGCGTGTTTATCACGTTCCGCCTGCTCGACATCCCCGATATGACCTGCGACGGCAGCTTTGCCCTCGGCGGCTGCGTCTGCGCCGTGCTCATCGTCAACAATAACGTCGACCCCTTGCTCGCCGTGCTGGCTGGCATGTGCGCCGGCGCCATCGCGGGCGCTGTCACGGGCATCTTGACCACCGTTTTTGAGATTCCTGCAATCCTCGCCGGAATCCTTACCCAGATCAGTCTGTGGTCCATCAACCTGCGCATCATGGGCAAGTCCAATACGCCCATTCTTGCCAAGGGCACCGTGTTCTCGGCCGTCAGCAATATGACCGGTCTGCCGCAGTCCACCGTTGCCATCATCTTGGGCATCCTGCTCGCCGTGGCTATCGTTGCCATCCTGTATTGGTTCTTTGGCACCGAGATCGGCTCGGCGCTGCGCGCCACCGGCAATAACGAGTACATGATCCGCGCTCTGGGCGTCAACACCAACTCCACCAAGATGATCGCCCTCGTGCTCTCCAACGCCCTCATCGGCCTTTCGGGCGCGCTCATCTGCCAGAGCCAAAAGTATGCCGACATCGGCATGGGCACCGGTGCCATCGTTATCGGTCTTGCCGCCATTGTTATCGGTGAGGTGCTCGGCCGTCTGCTGCCCGGCGGCCTCACGCAGTTTAGCGTCCGTCTTGCCTCCGCCGTCTTTGGCTCCGTGGTGTACTTCCTTATCCGCGCCATCGTGCTGCAGTTGGGCATGGACGCCAACGACATGAAGCTGCTCTCCGCCGTAATTGTCGCTGTGGCCCTGTGCGTGCCCGTGGTTTGGGAGCGCTATAAGCTCCGCAGCTCCTACACGAAGGGGGATGAGGCAGATGCTTAAGCTCTCGCACGTCAAGAAGGCCTTTAACAAGGGCACCGTCACCGAGAAGCGCGCGCTCACCGGCGTCGACCTCACCCTGAATGACGGCGACTTTGTAACCGTGATCGGCGGCAACGGCGCCGGCAAGTCCACGCTGCTCAACATGATCGCCGGCGTGTACCCGCTCGATTCGGGCGTTATTGAGCTCGACGGCACCGACATCTCGCGCCTGAGCGAGTCGCAGCGCGCCAAGTACCTGGGCCGCGTGTTTCAGGACCCCATGCGCGGTACCGCTGCCGACATGCAGATCGCCGAGAACCTGGCCCTCGCCAAGCGTCGCGGCCAGCGTCGCGGTCTTTCGTGGGGCGTCACCAAGGCCGAGAAAGATGAGTACGTTGAGCTGCTCAAGCGCCTGGACCTTGGTCTGGACACGCGTCTCAACGCCAAGGTCGGCCTGCTCTCGGGCGGCCAGCGCCAGGCACTCACCCTGCTGATGGCCACGCTCACCAGGCCGCGCCTGCTACTGCTCGACGAGCACACCGCGGCCCTCGACCCCAAGACGGCCTCTAAGGTGCTCAACCTGACCGAGGAGATCGTCGACGAAAACCATCTGACCACGCTCATGGTTACTCACAACATGAATGACGCTATCCGTCTGGGCAACCGTCTGATCATGATGCACGAGGGTCACGTGATCTACGACGTGTCCGGCGACGAGAAGAAGTCGCTCACCGTGGCCGACCTGCTGCAGAAGTTCGAGGAGGTCTCGGGCGGCGAGCTCGCCAACGACCGCATGCTGCTGAGCTAAACCTACCAAAAAAGGGACAGGTTTATTTTGGCAGGTTTTATCTGCGCAAACGTCAAGACCGCCGCAAAGGGGCAAGCACCTTTGCGGCGGTTTTCGCATATCATGTCGATATTGGCGATATTCAACCAGGCATTCTGGTAAAGGACTAAGGAAGCCGCTATGAAAAGATTCCTCCCCCGCGCCGCATTAACCGCCGCGCTCCTCGCCGGCGCGCTCGTCGGCGCTCCCAGCTTCGCTTTCGCGGGCAGTCTACCCGGGGTCATCAACGGCGACGTAACCGTCATGCACACCAACGATATCCACGGCAGCTACAAGTACAGCTACAACGCAAGCAAGGGCACCGGCACCGTCGGCTTTGACGGACTGGCGGTCCTCTATAGCGCCCAGAACAGTGCCCCCGATTTTCTGCTCGATGCGGGCGACACCTTCCACGGGCAGTCCTTCGCCACGATGAGCGAGGGCAAGAGCATCGCCGAGCTCATGGACACCTTCTATGCAGACGGCTATGACGCGACCACACCCGGCAATCACGACTGGAGCTACGGCGCGGACAAGCTTCGCACCATGACCGGCTACAGCACCACCGGCACGCCCTTCGCCATGCTCTGCGCGAACGCGAAGTCTACGAGCGGCGTATGGAGCTCGAGCATCACGAAGACGCTCAACCGTACTTGGAAGGACGGCGAGGACAGTTCCACGTTTAACTACAAGATTAAGGTCGGCGTCATCGGAGCCATGGATGAGTCGCTAGGTTCCTCGCTGCGCGCGGACCTGGTCGCGGGCACCAGCTTCTCGAGTGCCGCGAACGCCATCAATACCGAGGCAGAGCAGCTGCGCAAGGAGGGCTGCGATGTTGTTGTGTGTATCGCGCACACGCTCGACGCCAAGACCTTTGCCACACAACTCGCCGGCGTCGATGCCCTTATCGCAGGCCACGAGCACATCAACCTTAACGAAAAGGTGACGGGAGCCGACGGCAAGACGATCCACGTTGTCGAGGCAGGCAGCGCCTTTGCCGAGGTGGGGCTGCTTTCCATTCCGTACAGGTACGACACGAATGGCACCGAGACGACCAACGATGACACGGTCACGGTCCCTGCAGACGGCAGCGACGAGAGGCTCTACACCGCCAAGAACGTCAACGACCTTTTGGCAGACCCCGACAAGGGCTCCGACTACCAAAGCCGCCTTGAAGACGTCCGCAACAAAATCAAGCCACTCGACGATGCCTTTGAAAGCGAATCGAACAAGGTGCTCGGCACATCCTCCACCAACTATTTCTACGGCGAGGACGCCGCGGGTACGCATGGCTGGGAGATGGTGCGCACCACCGATCTGCGTCCCAGTAAAGCGGGCGACGCCACCAAAGCCCAGACCATCGGGCATGTTATCTGCGGCTCCTATCTTGCCCTGACGGGGGCAGACCTCGCCATCGAAAACGCGGGCGGCATCCGCGGCGGCATCGCGGCGGGCGATGTGACCGCCGGCAACGTCGTCGCCATCTCGCCCTACGGCAACACCGTGGAGACCTGGGGCATGACCGGCGCAAACTTCCTCGCAGCGCTTGAGCACTCACTGCAGATCAGCGACGATTGCAACGACAGCTACGAGCTTCAGCAAGCCTATGTGGCAGCCGGTCACACCGAGCAGGAGGCGCAAGACAAGTACAAGTGGCGCGATGACTCTGGCAGCGTTCTCTCCTTTGGCGGCATTAACGTGACGATTGATTGGACGCAGCCCGAAGGCAAGCGCATTGTGAGCGCCACGCTCACCAAGGATGGCAGCACGCTCGATCCCGCCAAGAACTACACCGTCGCCACCAACAACTACATCATTACCAACACGACCGACTTTCCCACTTTCGCAAATGCCACCAAGCGCACCGAGTGGGGCACATGCGAGGCGGCGATCAGAGCGCTGATCGGGAAGAGCGACTGGGAGAACAAGATGGCCGGGCTCGCCGGCACCATCAGCTTCAGCTCCGCAGCCGTGGACCCCACGCCCAATCCGAATCCAACGCCTAAGCCCTCGCCCAAGCCCGGCACGACTACTACGACCACGAAAACCAGCGCCAAGAAGACAACCGGCAAGCTTGTCGCAACGGGAGACCGCACGCTGGCCGTGGTCGGCGCATGCCTCATCGGCGGCATCATCGTCATCATGCTCGGCATTATCTGGATGCGCCGCCGCTAAGCTACACCGCCGGGCCTTGCAGCCCCTCCGTGCAAACCTTATATCGAGCACAGAAGCCCGTCCGATGTGATCGGACGGGCTTTTTGGTGGGTATCATGGTTGAATGATCATTAGGAGGTTTTCCCTACATGGAATTGTTTGAGCCGATTCTTCATTTCTTTGAGCAACGGTGGGTCCACAACATCATCTGGGCCGTCATCTTGGCGATAGGCACCGCCGTCGCCGCCAAGGTCGCATCCAAGACTCTGCGTCACCTACTCAACCGCGACGATAACCCGCTTCCGGCATCGAGTATCTTCATCAATATCGCGCGCGCCGCCATCTGGGTGATCGGCGGCAGCTTTATCCTCGACAACTGCTTTGGCATTAACGCAAACGCGCTCGTCGCCGCTCTTGGCGTCGGCGGCATCGCCATCTCGCTGGGCTTTCAGGACACGCTGTCGAACCTTATCGGCGGCATGCAGGTGACCTTTATGGGCATTATCAAGCCCGGCGACAATATCGAGGTCGGCGGCGTGTCGGGCGTGGTCCAGGACATCACTTGGCGCCACACGACCATCGAAGATGCCTGCGGGCAGACCGTCATCGTCCCCAACTCCAACATTTCCAAGAACACACTCGTGCATTTGATGCCCTTTGGGCGCGTGGCCGTCCCCGTCGCGGTCAAAGACCCCTCCAAATGGGCATCGCTCGATGTGCTAGCAGACGAGCTCGTCAGCGCCACCAAAACGGCCGTCTCGCCCATCTCAGGCTTTGACAAGGAACCCTACGTGCTCTTTAGCGAGATCGGCGACTTTGGCATTAAGGGCAAAATCATCTTTATCGTCAGCGACGACAGCACCACCTTTACGGCGGCCGACGCCTGCATCCGCGCCATCGCCCCCATCATCGCCTAAACCACCACAAAGGGGACAGGCACCTTTGTGGTGGTTTTCATTCGTGATACCATGGTTCATATAGTTGTTTAAACGACTAAGGGAGCAAAACTATGGAAGAGGCCTATCGTCAAGCACGCAAGCGCGGCGAGCAAGGACGTCGACGCGCCATTAGTCAAAGCGAGCATCCGTATCTCACGGACCTCGATAGCTTGGTTGCCCAGCTCCCCTTAGGCCAGCGAGAGAATGTCGGCCTGAGAGACATTCCACTCGAAATGGTCGTCGGTACGGTTACCAAGGGCCGTCAGTCGGCCTTTTCATGCAACTTTATGCCCTTGCTGCCGTTTAGCACGGAGTTCGCCCGCAAGTGGTCCAACCTCTACGACATCCAGGTGACCGAGGGCTATCGCGATCCCGTCATCGTCACCGAGTTCATGCATCGGTTTTACGTCCAAGAGGGCAACAAGCGCGTCAGTGTCCTCAAATTCCTGGACGCCCCGACGGTTTCGGCCAAGGTCACCCGTCTCTACCCCGGCACATGGGATTCCGTCGAAAGCCGCCTGTACGGTGAGTTCTGCGCGTTTTGGCGCGTCTGCCCCCTATACGAGATCGAGTTCTCACGCGAAGGAAGCTACGAGACGCTCGCCAAGATGCTCGGTCAGGACCTTATCGAAAAATGGCCGCAGAAAAAGGTCGACTACCTGCGCCACACCTTCCTGCTCTTTAAGCGCGCCTACCTTCGCGCAGGCGGCGACCACCTGGACATTACGCCCGCCGACGCCATGCTCGTCTACCTCAATGTGTACAACCAGGACCGCCTGCTGGATACGCCGACGGATATCGTCGTAAACCGCCTGTGCAAGATTTGGCGCGAGCTGGTCATTGCCGGCAAAAATGACGAAGACAAGGTCGATCTTGTCGAAGTGCCGAGCGTCGACGAGGAGGAGACGCCCGCCAAGTCCACCTCCGGCGTGCTCAACTTCTTTATGGGCAAGACCGTCTATTCGGTGGCCAATCCCCTGCGCATCGCCTTTATCCATGAGTTTCCCTGTGCGACGTCGAGCTGGGACAGCCTGCACGACCAAGGGCGTCAGTATCTCGATGAGCACTTTGGCGGTATCGTGCGCACCGAGGCGTTCGAGGACTGCCACGATCCGGACGTGTTCTACGCCGCCGTAGAAACGGCTGTCAAACATGGAGACAGCGTCATCTTCTCGACCTCGCACCGCCTGATGGAATACACGCTCAGGGCTGCCGTTGAGTATCCCCAGGTTCGGTTCCTCAACTGCTCTATCGGCCTTCCCCACCAAAGCGTGCGCTCGTATTTTGGAAAGATGTACGAGGCAAAATTTCTGCTGGGCGCCCTTGCGGCCAGCATGGCGGACAACCACCGCATCGGTTACCACGCATCGGTCTTCGCCTCGGGCGCACTCAGCGAGATCGACGCCTTTGCGATTGGCGCCTCGCTGCTCGACCCCCGCGCGCAAATTATCCTGACCTGGGGCGATGTGCCCGCCGGAGGCCTTGCCGACGCCATGCGCCGCGAAGGTGTAAGCGTCATGTCCGGCGCCGACATATCAAAGCCGCTCGAAGACCCCACGGCCTACGGACTCCACCGCTTGGTCGATGGCAAGGTTGCCGGCATTGCCATGCCGGTATGGAACTGGGGCCGTTACTACGAGCTTATCGTGCGAAGCCTACTGCATGGCACCTGGGATGAGACCAGTGACGACAGCCAGGTTCGCGCCGTCAACTACTGGTACGGCATGAGCTCGGGCGTTATCGACATTCGCTACGCTCCGGGCCTGCCCTATCAGACACGCAAGCTCGTTCAGCTACTGCGCAATGGCATCGTCGAGGGCTCCATCAACCCCTTTGGCGGCGAGCTCCATAGCCAAGACGGCGTGGTGCAGATCGAAGGCTTTCCCCCGCTGCCGAGCACGCAAATCGTCGAGATGGACTGGCTGGCAGACAACGTGGTGGGCACCATTCCGCAGCCCGACGATGAGCCGAAGGTCCGCGCCCTATGAAAATCCTTGCCATAGCCGATACCGAAGAACGAAGCCTTTGGGAGTGCTTTCGCAAAGAACGCTTTGAGGGTGTCGACCTGATTTTGTCCGCCGGCGATCTGGACCCGGACTATCTTGAGTTTTTGGTCACGGTCATCAACAAACCGCTCATCTACGTACGCGGCAATCACGATGACCGCTACGCACGTCATGCACCGGGCGGCTGTATCTGTGTCGAAGACACCGTTTACGTGTATCGCGGCGTCCGCATTGCGGGGCTTGGCGGCTCCATGCGCTACCGAGATGGCGCCAACATGTACACCGAGCGCGAGATGGCCAAGCGCGTGCGAAAGCTGTCCCGCAAAGTGAAGATGGTCGGCGGCTGCGACATATTGCTCACCCATGCGCCCGCCGCCGGCGTGGGCGATCTGGACGATCTGCCGCATCGAGGATTCGAATGCTTTAACACAGCGCTCGAGTCCTGGAATCCCGACTACATGGTGCACGGGCATGTGCACCAATGCTATGGTCGCGACTTTCAACGTGAGCGTCAGCACGCATGCGGGGCAACGATCATCAACGCCTGCGGCTATACGCAGTTTGAGCTGGACGAAACGCGCTACCCCATCCGTGGCTGGCAGGCAGCCTGGCTCAATTCGCAAACCATGCGTCGCGAACTCAAGCGCCACGAGGCTATCGAGTCATCAACAGCCAGAACGCCCTGGTAACCACCTTTAAGGCTTGACGCTACGCCGGCCCCAAGCACCCCATCTCGCCCCTCAAACCGTCGCTCGCGTACCAAACGTACGCGTCGCTCCTCTTTCGGGGCGACCTGGGGCACTTGGAACCGGCTCGCTGCGATGCCATAACATTGACGCCAAAGTGCCAAAACCACCACAAAGGTGCCTGTCCCCTTTGTGGTGGTTTTGACCCGAGATAGCAAGAAACCCGGTCCTGCACGAGACAGAACCGGGTTTCTTTAGCAATGCTTGCTTTGCTCAGGCAGTGACTAAAAGTTACTCAGCCAGGAAGTCGCGCTGGATAGCGGGATCAACCTTGATGCCAGGGCCCATGGTGGAAGACACGGAGATGGACTTAACGTACTTGCCCTTAGCAGAAGAGGGCTTGACGCGCAGGATCTCGGTGTACAGGGCAGCGTAGTTCTCGACGAGCTGCTGCTCGGAGAAGGACTTCTTGCCCAGGGGCACGTGGCAGATGCCGTAGCGGTCGGCGCGATACTCAACGCGGCCGGCCTTGAGCTCGGAGACCATCTTGGCGACGTCCATGGTCACGGTACCGAGCTTAGGGTTCGGCATGAGGCCACGGGGACCAAGGATCTTACCGATGCGGCCAACCTTGGCCATCATGTTCGGCGTAGCGATAGCGGCGTCGAAGTTGATCTCGCCCTTCTGGATCTGGGCGACGAGCTCGTCGGAACCGATGATGTCGGCGCCGGCAGCCTCGGCCTCGCGGGCCTTCTCGCCCTCGGCGAAGACGGCAACACGAATGGTCTTGCCGGTGCCGTGGGGCAGGGAGATGGAGCCGCGGATGTTCTGGTCGGCCTTACGAGTATCGACGCCCAGACGGAAGTGGGCCTCGACGGTCTCGTCGAACTTGGCGGTGTCGAGCTCCTTGATGAGCTTGGCAGCCTGAAGGGGGGTGTAGAGCGTGGCGCGGTCGATCTTCTCGGCAGCGGCGTTATAGCTCTTACCATGCTTAGCCATGTGCATTACCTCCTGTGGTTAAACGGGCGCGAGCCCTCCCACATCGTATCGTGTGCCCTATTGCACACATTTAACGGGCGCCCCGGTTGGAGCACCCGTCGTTACCAAAAGAAATCGCTACTCAGCGATGGTGACGCCCATGGAACGGGCGGTACCGGCGATGATCTTCTTGGCGGCGTCGATGTCATTGGCATTGAGGTCCGGCATCTTGATCTCGGCGATCTTGGTGAGCTGCTCCTGGGAGAGCTGACCAACCTTGTCGGCCTGGGGCTTAGCGGAACCAGACTTGAGGTTCAGCTCCTTCTTGATGAGGTGAGCCGCCGGCGGGGTCTTGGTGATGAAGGAGAATGACTTATCCTCGAAGACAGTGATCTCAACGGGGATGATGTCGCCCTTCTTGTCCTGCGTCTCGGCGTTAAAGGCCTGGCAGAACTGCATGATGTTCACGCCAGCTGCGCCCAGGGCAGGGCCGACGGGAGGAGCGGGGTTAGCTGCACCAGCAGGAATCTGGAGCTTAATGACGTTGGCAACCTTCTTCTCAGCCATGGTCATTCCTTTCGAATCACGAGTGTGAAGTACTTGCTATATCGTAAGCACGCACGTGTTAGAAGCACTCCTGAGATGAGCAGTCACAGAAGAAGCACGCTCGCGCGAACGGACGAAAACTTAAGCGACGACAGCGACCTGGTTAAAGTCGAGCTCGACCGGCGTCTCACGGCCAAAGATCATCAGGGTGACCTTCAGCTTGCCTGCCTCGGTGTTAACCTCGGAGACCTTGCCATCAAAGTCGGTAAGCGGGCCATCAGTGACGCGGACGGACGTGCCGACCTCAATATCAACCGAGGTGCGCTTGGGCGAATCGCCCTTACCGGGACGACGAGTCATCTTATTGTACTCGTCGCGGGAAAGCGGAGCGGGCTTGCCATTGCCGCCCAGGAAACCGGTGACACCGGGCGTGTTGCGAACACACGTCCACGCATCGTCATCCATCTCCATGCGAACCAGGACATAACCCGGGAAGATCTTGGAATCCTTGGTCTCGCGCTTGCCACCCTCTTTGATCTCGGTGACGCGCTCCATAGGAATCTCGATATCAAAGATACGGTCCTGCATGCCCATGGTCTCGATGCGATGCTCGAGATCGGACTTAACACGGTTCTCGTATCCAGAGTAAGTGTGAACGACGTACCAACGCTTAGACATGGTTTAGCCCCTCAATCCAGAGAACAGAGCAAGAGCCTCGCCAAAGCCAGCATCGAGCAGAGCGATGACGACGCCGACGACGATCAGAGAAGCGCAAACGACGACCGAGTAGTTCACAAGCTCCTTCTTATCGGGCCACGTGACACGCTTCATCTCGGACTTCACCGAAGCGAAATACTTCTTGGTGCGGGCGAAGAAACCGGGCTTCTCGTTCTTCTTGGACTTCGCAGCCTTCTCGTTCTTCTTGGCAACGGCCTTCTTGGCCTCAACCTTGGAGTTGGCGGCAGCGTTGTTGGCAGGTGCCGGCTGCTGAGCCTTCTTCTTGTTCTTCTTGTTGGCCATTTGGGTTACCTCCGCGCAATGCGCTTATACATGAGTAAACCGTAAGCCCCCAATTGGGAGCTTACGGAATAATGACTGGCACGCCAGGAAGGACTCGAACCCTCAACACTCGGTTTTGGAGACCGACGCTCTACCAATTGAACTACTGGCGTATGTGACTAGAGACTAGCGAGTCTCTTTGTGCAGCGTGTGGTGACGGCACCAGGGGCAATACTTCTTGATCTCCATACGATCAGGCATGTTCGACTTGTTCTTGGTGGTCGTATAGTTGCGGCGCTTGCACTCAGTGCACGCAAGAGTAACTAGAGTACGCATTTATCCTGAACCTTTCATTTCCGCCCCGTACGGGCACGAGTTGGTACTTTATCAGCTCTACGTAAGTGCTGTCAATGAAAACCTCGAATCAATTGGTTCTCGCTGGATCCATTCATATTTGGAACACATCAATGAAGCCAGCGAGATCTAATCGATCCCTCACGCTCGGCTTAAGAGCGAGCGAAGCGCAATCGGCAGGGAACAAGCCCCGCGTATAAAAGAACCCGGCACCCTATAAGTGCCGGGTTCTCTAAGTCAGCTATATCAAAGAGCTAATTTACTCAATGATCGTGGAGACGATGCCCGAACCGACGGTGTGGCCACCCTCGCGGATAGCGAAGCGCAGGCCCTCCTCCATGGCGATCGGGTGAATGAGGTCGCCCTCGATGGTGATGTGGTCACCAGGCATAGCCATCTCGGTGCCCTCGGGCAGCTTGACCGTACCGGTAACGTCGGTGGTACGGAAGTAGAACTGAGGACGATAACCATCGAAGAACGGGGTGTGACGGCCGCCCTCCTCCTTGGTCAGAACGTAGATCTCGCCGGTGAACTTGGTGTGCGGGGTAACCGAACCGGGCTTGCAGAGAACCTGGCCGCGCTCGATGTCCTCGCGCTTGATGCCGCGGAGCAG